>JAJRTE010000224.1 GCA_024278455.1 Myxococcota bacterium | reverse complement strand
GACGGCCAGACCGACGAAGGCGTCCTCAACGCATGCGGCGAGTGCGGCCCGGTGCCCGAGGAGGTTTGCGACGGCGAGGACAACGACTGCGACGGCGATGTGGACGAAGGGTTCGACGCCGACGCCGACGGCTACACCTCCTGTGCAGGCGACTGCGACGACACCAACGCGGATGTCAATCCCGGCGCCACCGAGACCTGCGACGGCATCGACAACAACTGCGACGGCCAGGTGGACGAAGGCGTCACATCCACCTACTATGCGGACGCTGACGGCGATGGCTACGGGGTTTCCGAGTCGACGACGGAAGCGTGCAGCCTGCCGGACGGGTACGCTGCGCAGGCCGGTGACTGCCAGGATGACGACGCGGCTGTCAACCCGGGTGCCACCGAGGTTTGCGACGGCATCGACAACAACTGCGACGGCCAGACCGATGAGGGCGTGGAGCCGGCCACCTGGTACCTGGACCAGGATGGCGACACATACGGTCAGGACGACTCGACATCAATCGCCTGCGAGCAGCCGGATGGGTATGCGGCCATCGGTGGCGACTGCGATGACACGGATGCCTGGATCAACCCGGGTGCCACCGAGGTCTGCGACGGCGAGGACAACGACTGCGACGGGCAGGCGGACGAAGGGCTTCCCGTTGCGACCTACTACCAGGACGCCGACGGCGACGGGTTCGGATCGAGCAACAGCGTCGAGGATTGTGCGCAGCCAGACGGGTTCGTCGATCAGGACGGTGATTGCGACGACGGCAATGCGGCGGTCTTCCCAGGGGCCGAGGAGACCTGCGGTGACGGTATCGACCAGGATTGCGACGGCTCCGACCTCGAGTGTCCCTGCACGGACGCGGACGGGGATGGCTACTGCGCCGAGGACGATTGCAACGACGGCGATGCGACGATCCATCCGGGAGCGGCCGAAACCTGCGACGGAATCGACAACAACTGCGACGGCCAGGTGGACGAGGGGCTGCTCGTCACCTACTACGCCGATGCAGACGGAGACACCTACGGCTCGGACACCGACACGGTCGACACCTGCGACGGAGCGCCTGCCGGATATGTCGCGACCGGTGGCGACTGCGACGACACGATGTGGTCCGTCAACCCGGACGGCTTGGAACTCTGCAACGGTCTCGACGATGACTGCGACGGCCTGCTGGACTCCGAGGACACCTGGGGAGACAATACCACGGGCGAAATCGCGACCGTCAACGACAACTGCGATACATTCGATAGCTACATGGCAGCGGAGAGCGACCAGATGATCAGCCACTACTGGTCGCGCATACAGGGAAGTGGCACCGACATCTTCCCCGAACCTCTCGTGATCGGCGGCCACACGCCGGGCGTCGAGCACGGAAAGAGCGACTGGCCGCAGGACTGCTTCTACATCGACATCGGCCAGTTCTACGGACACCTCGAGGGGAGCACGACGTACAACACGCGCCCCATCAGGTTCTGCTTCTCCAAGGGCACGGACGTCGGGGGTGCTGACGAAGTCTACGCGGAAATGGATGCCACGAGCGCCACCGTGCCGGGCGTTCTCGACAACGAAACCGACGACGACCCGCCGGAGCTGGATTTTGTCTACTATAGCCCGGAAGAGAGCAGTCCCGGTCACGAGGTCTGGTACGTCAGCGACTCCTTCACCGCCACGGGAGGGTCGGGACTCACCGCCTGGGAGGTCACCCTGGAGTTCTACAACATGCGTGTCGTGCTGACCTATTGATCGCCTGCCGGACACGCCAGCGGCGTGCTGCGCGGGCCACTGAAGTGCCCGCGTAGCACAACCCCTCCATCCAATCTCTTTTCCCTCCCCCCGTTCAGCCGGACCGGCGACGGCACCACGGTGCCGAACGCCCGCCCACTACGGCCTCGAGCCCCGCTCTCGCACTTGACAGCGGCAAAAACTATGCTCTTTCCCTGATGGATTCACGTATCGCGAACAGGGCCTCGCGAGCGCCAAGCGCCAGCCCGACGTGGCCTTCAGGCACCTGCGGCTCCCGGGTGTTGATACGAACGAGCGTGCCTCCAGTCGCGGCGACGACGCGCTCGGACATCCACCGCACCGTCGGAACTGCGGTTCCGGCCCCACACTCGACGACGACGAGGGGGCGTCCTCTCAACGCGGCAAGCCATTCACGAAACCGCTCATGCTGTGCGTGGTTACGATGCGAAACCCAGGCCCAGTCGCCGAACATCAGCACATTGGGCCGGGCGGTGTGGCCGCAGGAAGGACAGGCGGGAAGAGGAGGCGTTGCCCGCATCGCGTCCTCGTCTACCGGCACATCCACGCCGTCGGCAGGCCAGATGGTTCGGCGACACGGCACGCTACACTGCAAGAAGTGGATCGACCCGTGGCACTCCTCGATACGGTCAGGGGCGAATCCCGCTTGCTGGAACTGACCATCCACGTTGGACGTGAACACGAAGTAGCCACACGCCTTGTCCCGTCCCCATTCGAGCAGCAGCCGAAACCCTGCATGAGGCGTGGTGTCGCGGTACAGGTTGAGCCGGTGTCCGTAGAAGCCCCATGCCAATTCCGGGTCCTTGTCGAACCACTCCGGGTTTGCCAAGTCCACGAATCCAAGCCCAAGCCGGGCGAACGGCGGATAGGCCTTCCAAAACCCAGTGTCACCCCGAAAATCGGGCAACCCGGAGTCGACCCCCATCCCGGCACCGGCGCAGACAAGCAGGGCGTCCGCCTCGGAAACGGCTCGAGCCGCACGTTCGATGGTCTCTTTCATATCGACCTCCCGGGAACGATATCCTTCCGCCCACCCCGCCCCCGCACCCCTGCCGGTCAGAATTGCCACCCGATCTCGAACTCCAGATCGTAGTTCCACTGGTTTTCCAGCCCTACGCTCGAATGGGGATAGGCTTCACCCCCCTCCTCGTAGGGCCGCGGAGGCCCGTCGTCCGGCAGGAAGTCCATCCGGAACCCGCGCTGCAGACCCAGGTTCAACGCAAACATCCACAGGCGGAATCGTCCGCCCAGGTAGAAGATCTCGTTGTCCGACGTAAACGTGAACAGGCGCTCCCAGTCCTCGAGTTCGAAATTCCGGTAGTGATAGCTCGCAAAGAGCTGCAAGAACTTGAGCCCCTGCGTCTCGGCGTGAAAGATGATCTCGCGCGCCTCCGGAACGGAGCTGTCCGAACTGCTCAACGGCCAGGCGTCCTGGTAGACCAGGGATAGGGCGAACCAGTCGACGAGCGCATAGGTGGCCTCGAGATAACACCCCACGCGCCGAGGATCGCCGCCCTGCCCTGCCAGGAAGGCCATCTTGGTCGGCAACGTCGCACGTTCCTCAAGGGGTGTGGTACCGAATCCGAACTGGTACTTGTCGACCTCGTAGAGCGAATCGAAATAGCTCGGGACGTATTGCGGGTCGAACGCCTTCAATTCCGCCCGCAACCTGGCGGCGTAGGCTGCCTTGGTCTCTCTTGGCGCAAGGCCGAGCCGCACCGCTTCGGTCTCCCTCTCGAGGGGACGAACCGGGCGACTTCCCCAACTGAATCGGAACAGGCCGCCCAGGGTCGCCCCGCCTCCACCGAAAGCGTCGATTCCGGCATCGGGGACATCGGGAAAGAACAGGTGGGAGTAGTCCACGTAAGTCTTGATGTTGTACTGCTTCGTCTTGATGGGCTTGAACTCGGCATCGATGCCCACGCCTTGAACCCCGTACCCCACGACCTGGTCACGCATGTCATAGATGAACCGCCCCTTGTCAATGGGATACTGCACACGACCGGTCACCGGATCCTGGGACGTAACAAGCACGGTGGGGACGTTGAGATCAGTCACGTAGGTCAACCCAATGCTCAGGGACTTCGAACGATAGTCGTCCCGAAACGGCCCAAGCGGCTTGATGAAAAAAAGGCCTCCCAACAGCCTGGGTATCGGCAGCGGTCCCAACATCACCTCCATGCCGCCGAAGTCCTGGTAGGCGTCCAACTCCGCAAAAATGTTGCTCTCATCTATGTCCACGTTCGGGGCGTAGCGCCTCACGAGCTGTCCGTGGCCGATGGTGATCGCGTGCACGCGGCTCACATCAACGAACAGGTGCTCCTCCTTCCGTCCCCAGGTGACGTAACGCAGCGGACGCACAAGGTCAGTATAGGGATAGTTGACGAAACGGTCCCAGTCCTCGGCACGAAACCGCCCCGCCTCGGCAAACCCGGCCGAATAGGTGGTGGGATTCCCCTGTTCCACCACGTTCGTGTCGAAAACCTGGAACCTGAGCCGCATGCCGAATCCGATCGACAGGCGCTCGAAGTGCAGGTTGAGGTTCGGCCGCACCTCCGCGTACCAGATCTTGTCGATGTTGGCGGTCCCCAACCCCACACCAAAGGAACTCTCGGCATTGATCAACTGGACCTGGCCCAACATCGACAGCTCGCCCTTGCGAAACGGGGCCTCCGCGAGCCGCGACACCTCCGCCCCACGCACCCAATCGATGGCGAGCCGAGCCCTCGAGTCCACGGCGAAACCGTCCACTTCGGCCGGGTACCACTCGAATCGCTCGGCATCCAGCAACGTGCGTTCGTTCAGCTCCGGCTCGGTGGACTCCACGACGCGAACCCCGTGGATCTGCCCGTCCTTGCCCACGTCGAACTCGACCACCACGCGCCCCTCGAGCAGCACGCCTCGAGGACCACCCACCGGGGCCGGCGCCTGGTTGAACCCTTTTTTTAGACGAGGCGGCGTGGTGAGCTGGTCGGTCGGCACGGGATCGAACCGGGTGCCGGCTTCATCGCCGGCGTCGGCGTCACGGACTACAGCTTCCCCCAGCCCCTCAGCAGGCGATCCATCGCGTGCGTTGCGCACCTCGTTCCCCCCCTGCCCCCTGTCATACTCCGACCCGTCCGGAAGTGCCTGCTGAACGGCCGCCTCCGCGTCCTCGATGCCTTCGGCCCGGTCCTGTCCCTCGGAGCCCTCCCCGCCCCCGCTCTGCTGGACACCTCCCACCGAACCGCCCTCTCCTTCGCCCGGCTCCCCCCCGGCTTCCTCCTCGCCCGGGCCTCGCTCCGTGATGCTGTCCACGCCGAGCGGCGCACCACCGGCCGCTTCCGGCTCCGCACCCTCCTCGGCACCCTGCCCGCCGGCAGGTGTCCCCTGCTCGCCGGCCGCATCGCCGATCCCCTCACCGCCACCGGGTTCACCGGCATCCATGCCGCCAGATTCCCCGGCTCGACCAGGATCTGTTTGTCTTTCTGCTCGGGAATCCTCCGCCCGGGACTCCTCCTCCACCCTTTCAGTCTCCCCTTCCACCGGCGCCACGCCCGCCTCGAGGGACGGCTGCGCGTGCCGCTCTCCTTTTGCCGCCGACCCTTCCTCCGGCCCCTCGTTCTCCCTGGAAACATCCTCCCCGGATACCGCCTCCGGAGACATGGAACCATTCGCCGGCGTCGGCGTCGGCTTCTCAGCCTCAGCCGCGGCTCCCTCCTCGCCAGCAGGGCCCCCAGACAGGGGCGACGGTGCCCCATCCAATCGCTGACACAGACGACCGTCTGCGTCAGCAACCGCAGGAACGCCGGGAGGCCAGACGAGCCACTCGTGGGCACGGACGCCTCCGCGCGCGGGCCCCGGATACAACGATATCAACACTAGCGGTACTATCCTGAAAAGAGTGCCAAGATACATGGTTGGCCTCCTATTGTGGTGTCGGTTCAACCCCTGTGCTGCCACCTCGACCGCCGGCCGCCACGGTGTGCCCAACCGCCTTCGGAATCGGGCGGGCGCCGCGCTTCGAGCGGTATCGCCGGCCGCGTGGATGGATTCTGCTCCGCCATGGATTCGCGCCCCCCGAAGAACGCCGGCCTTGCCGATGGTGCCCGGGAAGGACGATGCTCGTGCCGCGCGCGGACGCGTCACGACGGGCGGACGGCAAGTCAGCAAGACGCCATTTTACTCATACCACAGAATGTGTGTCCCCTGTACAGCGTTTCCCGAGCCGAAGGTGCGACACCCGCCCCCCCGCTCAAGAGCCGTGGGAGCGCCGTCCCGGGAGGCATGACCCGGGCAGGACCCCGTTTGTCACCGCCCCGCTTTATGATTGAGTCGCATCAGTTCGGAAACCAACTGTTCCTGCGAAGGTTTTCGCGTGTCGGTCACGACAGCCAATGGCGGGACTGTTTTTTTATCAAAAAAGTGCTCAATGCATGGGCGGCATTGCCGTATTCATACTCAGACCGGCGGACGTGAACCAACACGATGTCCGCTGTTCGGTGACCCGAGGAACGAGCGCCGCGCAGCAACTTACATCCCGTGCCCTGGCAGAAGGGGGGTTCCGGGAGCGGCGACGGCGCCCACCTTGGGTTGAGTCCACAACCCAACGGCACAATCATGTGCCACAACCGCGAAAGGTGTCCCATGAACAAGAAACTCTTGAGCCTCTTGTCCCTCGCCGCCCTTGGTGTTTCCGGGAGTGCACTCGCCGCCAGCAGTGCAAGCCACGATGTGACCGTCACCGTCAGCGCGATCAACGAAGTCTCGGTGGCCGGAGGAAACCTGACCCTGACGATCAGCACGGCCACTGCGGGGTCGGAACCCGATGCGGCCACAGACAGCACCACGTGCGACCTGGCGTGGACCACGAACGAGGCCAGCAAGAAGATCACCGTGGCCTCGGGTACCACGATTTCCGGTGCGACGTTGAAGGTCACCGCGGCCAACGTGACGGGTGGGACCTCGGGGGGCCAGTTGACCCTGAGCACGACCGCCCAGGATTTCGTCACCGGCGTCGCCACCACGACCGGGGGCTGCGACCTGAGCTACGAAGCCTCGGCGACAGCGGCTGACGGCACGAGCAGCACCACCTACACGATCACCTACACCATCACGGCTGCTGTCTAGCGGTCGGCCAGAAGGCCCGGGGATTCCCGGGCCTTCCTGTTTTTTTCAGACGAGTGGATGTCCGGGGACACGCATTCGAGGACACGTCGCCCGGCTCCAAGTGACATGAATCCTCGGGGGGGGAACAGCCGTTTCTGGCATAACCCGTGGGACCGATTGTACCATGACCAGGCCATCCACATTGCCATTCCGCACATCGATCTCCCGGGCGAACCCAGGGCCGGCTTCTCAGGTGTGCCATGAAGCGACCCGTAGCATTCGCCCTCCCACTGCTGACATTGGTGTTCTGCTGGACCCAGCCCGCATTCGCCGTGCTGAGCATTGCCACCACAGGTAGCTGGTCGCTCACGGTGGATGCCACGGATCTCGTCGCTGGCGCCGGCACTGACCTGGTGAGCACGCAAACGAGCAGCAGCACCCAGGGCAGCATCGACATCACGGGCACGACCGGCAGCACGGACAACTGGCGCGTCGATGTCAAGCGGGTCGACACCACCTGGGACAGCGATTTCACCATCTATGTACGCCGAACCGGCGACGGCACCGGTACCGGAACCATCTCCGGAGGCACCACCTTCCAGGCGGTGACGACGACCGATGCGACCTTCTTCAGCGGTGCTGGAGACCGGTCCGGTATCGATGTCGAGTTCAAGATCGAAGGATTCTCGGTGTCAACCATCCCGGTTGATATCTATGACACCTCAATCACTTACACGATTGTGGATACGCCATGAAAGCAACGATCAAGAACGCAGTTCCGTGCTTGGCCCTGGTCATCTGTGCAAGTCATGGTGCCGCCGCAGGCTCGTTTTCGGTGGTCGGGAAGCTGGCCCGTGACTACACGGTCAGTCCCGGGATGACCATCGCGGGCCGAATCATCGTGAAGAACAACAGTATCGAACCGGTCGAAGTCCAGGCCAGGCAGACCGACTACCTGTTTCAATCCGATGGGACGAATGCGTTTCCGGAACCCGGCACCGTGCCGCGTTCGAACGCTCCCTGGATCGAGGTGTCGCCGCAACAACTGGTGATACCGCCAAACGAGACACTCTCGTTCAGCTACCGCATCGACGTGCCCGATGACTCGAGCCTGGATGGCAGCTACTGGAGCATGGTGCTCGTGTCTCCGGTCATCAAACCCTACACCGTCGAGGAGGAAGAGGGCAAGGCGGTGCTCGGCATCCAGAGCGTGCTCCAGTATGGGATCCAGATCGCCACGCACCTGTCCGGGACCGGCACGCGCGACATGCGCATCCTGGAAAGCCACCTCGAGAAGGTGGACGGGTGGCCGCAGCTCGCGCTCCAGGTAGCCAACGCGGGGACGACCATGATTCGACCCGAAGTCTGGGTGGAGCTATTCGACGAGCAAGGCGTCTCCGCCGGGCGGTTCGACGGGTCCCTGCTCAGGATATACCCGGGATGTTCCGTGCGTATCCTGGTCCCGTTGAACGAGGTCGGCACAGGGAAGTACACCGCGCTGCTTGTCGCGGACCTCGGGGGGGATGACCTTGTTGGGACACGCTACAACCTGGACATCGACTAGCACGTGGAGACCCCAACGCTGCACGATGGAAGCACCGGGAATCGACAAGCTCAATCCGACTGTTGCACGTTGACTCCCATGACCGTCTCCCGGGCCACCACGTCGAGTATGACACGAGCCACAGGGCGACCGAGGACCACCATGAAGCGCCGACCAAGCAGAGAACTCCGCTACTCGCGCACCGCAGCCGCGGCTGTCGTCCTCCTGCTGCTGTGCCGCACAGGTATCGCGCCAGCAGACGATGCCGTGGGAGACAGCGGCAAGGGCCACGGGGTCGAAGTGTGGCCAGTGGCCGCTTCGGAACTCTTGATCGAACCGGGTCGCATCCTCTCGGCCAGCTTTCGGATAACCAACCTTACGGATCACGACGTGGAACTGGAGGAGTCGTGGGAGCTTCCTGAAGGGTGGGTCACGGTGGTTCCCCTTGCCAGGATCGAGCTATCTCCCGGCCAGACCCTGGTCCAGCTCGTCGCGATCAACGTGCCTCGAGACGCGGCAGCCGGCGCCTACGACCTGGTCTACGGGGTGACATCGCTCCAGGATCCGGCGATTCGGGACTCGGAGTCTTTGCATGTCAAGGTCAAACGGGTGGCGGGGTTGCGATTCGAGGTGGTCACGCCGCCGGCCATGGTGGTGGCCGGGACCCCGGTCTCGGCGGAGGTCGCCCTGATCAACGAGGGAAACATGCCTGCTCGAGTGCGCGTCACCACGAAGACCCGGGTTGGTTATCCGGCCGACGTTTCGCCTCGCATCGTGGACCTTGCCCCTCACGGACGCGAAGTCCTGTCGGTTCGGGTCGAGACGGACGGTTCGGTCCGCCGCCCGGACAGGCAGACGGTGACCCTCGTTGCCGAGGAGACCGGCGTGGGACCCGGGGCCAGCGCTCGGGTCGCCCTGGCCGTCGAAACGGTGCCTCGAGCCGATGTCAGGCCGGAGTTGTTCGAGACGATCCCGACCACGGTGACGGCTCGAGGGTTCGTGGACAATGGCACGCCGGGCTACCAGTTGGAGTGGCGCGGAAACGGCACCATTGGCAAGCATGGAGAGAGAGAGGTGGACTTCTTGCTGAAGGGTCCCGAACCGGACGACGTGAACACGACCTTGCTGGGAGTGCGCGACGAGTATCGGGCGACCTATCGGGGGAAGTGGCTCGAGGTGAGAGTCGGAGACCAGACCTATCAACTGTCGCGACTCACGGAGCAATCCCAGTACGGGCGCGGTGCGGGGTTCCACATTCACCCCGGCCCGGTCTCGGTCGGGGCATTCTACGTGTCGCCCCGGTGGGGTGCCGCTGAGCCCCACGAGGTGGGTGCCTGGGGAGGAGTCAAGCTCGGTAACTGGATGGATGTGAAGGTGAACGCCCTGTCCCAAGGCGACAGCTTCGCGTCGGCCGCGGGTTCGTTCGACCAGGCGATCGCAAGTGTCGACGGCACCATCTACCCGTTGAAGGACAACCGTGTCGAATTCGAGTACGCTGCCAGCGGAAACCTGGCGAGCGGGAACCTGGATGCGAACGCCCACCGGCTCGAGGCCTACGGGGCCTGGCGCGACAACCTGGGATACAACTTCAGCCTCGTACATGCCGACCCGGACTTCATCGGGTACTTCCGGGACATCAACCTGACCCTGGCCAATGTCACCTACGATCTGAAGGGCAGGTTCAGGCTCCGTGGATACGTCCAGACGACCACGCGCAACCTCGAAATCGATCCGTCCAAGGGTGCGGCGCTTGCGGAAAAGCGTGCGCTGCTCGAGGCCCGCTGCGTCAACCAGGACGGTTGGTGCGTCGGCGGTGGCTACGAACTGGTCGCGACCAGGGATCGGGCCGAGGACTCCACCCAGGACTGGGTGGACAATCGAGCCATGGTGCGCGCACTGCGGTCGGGATCGGCATGGACGGTCGACGCGAAGGCGGCCCTCGGGGTTCGCTCGAACCGGCTGGACCAACAGACAGGGTTCGTCCAGGAGTATCAGTTCATCACGCGGTACGAGTTCCACCCATCGCGAAGCGTGGCGATCAGTGGACGCCTCGCCCACGACACCGCCGACAACACGCCGCTCCTCCAGGCCAGTCGAACGCTCGGATTGCAGGTCAACTGGGCTTTCTCGGACACGTTCAGCATCAATACCCAGTTCTTGCGGTCGGCCGGGACATTCGGCAGCAGCCAGGCGGACTTGCGCCTGCGCTACGACTGGCCGAAAGTCTTCTCGCTGGCGCTCCGCGGCACCTATACCGCAGTCGACGAGAGCAGCGCCGCGAAGTACGGCGTCATGCTCGAGATCAGCCGCAAGCTCGGCGTACCCGTGGCACGCAAGAAGGCGGCAGGCGCGGTCCGCGGCCGCGTGTACGACCTCGAGGCGCCCGGTAACCCGGGGATCGAAGGGGTCGTCGTCCGGATGGCCGGCGGGGTGGCGATAACGGACGCCAACGGCCGGTTCACCCTGCACGCGGTATCGCCCGGCACCCACCTCCTGACCGTGGACAGCCACACCTTGGGACTCGACCGTATCCTCGAGTCTGGGAAGGAGGGGGTGCAGGTTACAGTTGAACCCGGAAAGGCGACTCGAGTCTCGGTGGGCGTCGAAAGGGGCGCCACGTTCACAGGCAGCGTGCGGCTGTTCCGCGACCCGTCCGCCCCGGCGCGGTCGGCCACGGTCAGATCCCTCGACCAGCTCTACGTGCTTGGTGACGGTTCGCCGCAGGATATCGACGCATCCGGGCACCCGTTGGCCTCCATCGTCGTCCGGCTCACCAACGACGAAGGCGATGTCGTGGAGCGATACACCAACGAGAAGGGTGTGTTCCTGTTCCAAGGCCTCAAACCGGGCGTCTGGCGGGCCGAAGTCCTCAACTACAACCTGCCTCCCCAACACTACGTGGAGAACCCCGTGCTCTCCATCGGCCTCGAGGCAGGGCGGACGACAGAGGCGCAGTTCCGCGTCCTGCCGCGGAAGCGCAAGATCCGCATGCTCGAATCGGACGGTGGCGACCTCACTCTCCAGGCCAGCCGGTAGGCCGGGCCGATTCCGCCCCCCCGGTCACCCGTGAGCCAACCCGCGCGCAACGAGCGCGTACCGCGCCAGGACCCTCTCGAACTGCGGCCAGGGCGAGGAACCGATTGACTTGGGGGGGGTCTCCTGTTACTTCATGAATGGGCATGAAAATCGTGGGTGCTGAACCGGAGCAACGGAGTGGAGATGGCCCCGCAAGACGTACCGGAACGCCGCCTGATTCGGTCGACAACAGGAACCTGTCCCGTGTGCCACCAGACGGTGCCTGCCACGGTCGTTATCACCGGCGGTCACGTGGACCTCGAGAAGAACTGCCGGGAGCATGGCGTCACCGCGCAGCGCCTGAGCAACCATCCCTGGTACTGGGAGGGACTCGACGACTATTACTTCTCGGTCATGCGTGAGCCCTATCCGCAGCGCGATTTCCTCGTGCGGATGACGGAGCAGTGCAATCTGGACTGCCCGATTTGCCTCGCCAAGGCCAACACCGAAGGGACGCCCGACCTGGACCTCGACGGCCTGGAGGAACTCTTGCGCCAGCGGCGGGGCATCAAGATCGACTTGATGTCCGCGGAGCCGACCGTGCGCGCCGACCTCGAGGACTGGATCCGCAAGGTCAAGCGCTCGGGCAACATTGCCGCGCTCCACACCAACGGACTGAAGCTCGCGGACCCCGCCTACGTCTCCCGGCTCAAGCGTGCCGGTGTGGACGAGGTTTTTCTCCAGTTCGACGGGTTCGACGACGACGCCCACATGGCACTGCGGGGACGACCGCTCCTCGAGACGCGCCTGAAGGCCCTCGAGAACCTGCGCACCTACGGAATCGCCACGAGCCTCATCGTGGTCATCGCTCGAGGCCTCAACGAGGCGGAGGTGGGCAAGACCTATCGCTTCGCTCTCAGGCCGGAAAACGACCACATCCGTGAAGTCTTCTTCCTCGGCCTGAGATTGCTTGGCAGCGCCAGGGACGCACTGAACCTGGGCGACGGCGGTATCCGGGAGCAGCAGCTCATGCCCGACGAACTCCTGGACCTGCTGTGCGAGCAGGAACCGTCCATCCGGAGAGAGGACGTCTACGAATTCAACCGTATCTACTTTGCGTTGCTTTCCGCGTTCCGTGTCCGCAAGTGCCTGTACATACAGCACTACATGGTGACTCGAGAGCCGGACGGGACGAGCCGGCCCATCTCCGGCTACTTCGACATGGCGCGGTTGGGCGAGATCGCCACCGAGTACGGGCGCCGAATGGACCAGCACCCCAACCTGGCCCGGGCGCTCCTGGTGGCGGAACTCGCACGAGAAGGCCTGCGCAAGGAGCCCCTCGCGCTCGCCGCCAGCCTCTTCCGTCTCGAGAGGCTCCTTAAGGTGGGGATGAACCTCAAGCTCGTGCCCCGCCGCTTCTTGTTGCTCGGATTCATCACCGCCTGCGACCCGTACAATTTCGATTCACAGGTAGCAGCCCACTGCGGCAAGGGCGAACTGAGCGTCGATGGGGGGTTCACCGAGAGCGGCGGCGTGGCCAACGTGGAGCGCGAGGCACGGTTCGAAGCGTCGAACCGCCGCCCAGGAGCACTCCACGCCAGGTAGCAGCAGCACCGCGCCGCCTCGAGTCCGCTGCGTTTTCCAAGCCCGTTCAGCAGGTGTCCCCTTGCAATATCCTCGAGGCATGATACAAGAAAGACAGTGGCGTTTCCCATGTGGGAACGGAAGATAGCAGCGCCGAACATGATCGATGGAGGTCGGGAAGTGGAAGAGCGTAACGCCCAAACGGCACTTGTTACCGGCGCAACCGGATTCATTGGAAGTCACCTCGTGGATGAACTCCTCGCGCAGGGATGGCGCGTGCGGGCCCTGGTGCGGCCGACGAGCAATTTGCAGTGGCTCCCCGAGGACCGAGTGGAAATCATTACCGGGAGTCTCCTGGATCCAGCGTGCCTGAAAGCATGCCTCGAGGGCGTGACGGCTGTCTTCCACGTGGCCGGCGCATACCGGGCCCGGTCTCTCGACGCCTATCGCAAGGTGAACGTGGAGCCCGCCCGCCTGATCCTGCAGACCCTCACCGCGCTCGCGGAGGCCGGCGGGCGCAGCCGTTCGGACACCCGGTTCATCTTCGTCAGCAGTTTCGCAGCCTGCGGCCCCAGTCCAGATGGCACCCCGCTCACCGAGAAGGACCCTTGCCGGCCCGTGAGCACCTATGGACAGAGCAAGGCGGAAGCGGAGAAGATCATCCTGTCCTTCCAGGACCGCGTCCCGGTCACCGTGGTTCGGCCTCCAGGCGTATACGGACCACGTGACAAAAACTTCCTCGTGGTGTTCAAGTAGGCCAAGCGCGGACTGGTCCCAAAGGTCGGGCGCGCGGACAGGAGGGCCAGCCTGATCTACGGACCGGACTTCGCACAAGGCCTCATCCGCGTCGCGAACACCGAACGCACCGCCGGCCAGACCTACTTCATGGCGAACGAGGCGCTCACCGGAAACGTGGAACTCGTCGAGGACATCGCCAGCGTCCTCGGCGTCCGCGTCCGCCGCTTGCTCGTTCCCATGTTCGTCTTCGACATGGTCGCCTGGCTGGTAAGACAAAAAAAGCGGCTCACCGGCAGCGTCGGATTCGTCAACGAGGACCGCATCGCCACCATGCGGCAACGCTACTGGGTCGCCAGCGTGGAGAAGATGAAGCAGGACCTGGAGTGGTCACCCACGACCCCTGTGCGGCAGGGCCTCGAGGCCACGGCTCGTTGGTACCGGGAGCACGGTTGGCTGTAGTCACCACGCGAACCACCAACAAGGGATGGAGACCTCATGGCCAGCATCACTCATCCAGGTGAAAAGAGGCAGAGGACCAGGCTGGACCCAGGCAAGCAGCTCTTGCAATGCGGTTTCCTGGTGATTGCCCTCCTGTTGACGGCCGCAGCCTTGTGGCCGGCGGCGGTCGTCTATTCCGCGTTCGCCCCGCGGTCCGACACCGCCCTGGCGTGGGTCGCCCTGGTCATCGCGTGTATCCTCGTGTTCAACTATGCCTATCTCGTCCTGCTCCTGGCGCTGCGCATCGTCCTGCCCCGGCCCAAGGAAGGGTTCTATCCGCCACGCAAGGACGGAAGACCACCCAGGGAGGTCGCCTTGCTCATGTTGAACATCTTGCTGACGAAGCTCCGCTACAATCCACCCTGGGCACCGATGATCTCTTCGGTGCTCGTCACCCTTCCACCCCTTCACGCCGCATTCCGCCATTTCTTCGGCCCACACACCCGTTCACTCACATTCGGCGACAGCACGATCGTGCTCGACCCCTACCTGCTCTATGCGGGTAAGAACGTCCAGTTCGGCTTCCGCTCATTCATGTCAGGACACATCTTCGACAATCGGGGCATGCTCATCAAGCGCGTCGTCGTGGAGGACGACGCCGTCATCGGCGGGTTTGCAAGCCTTTTGCCAGGTGTCCATGTCGGTCACCATTCGATTGTGGCGTTTGCCTCGGTCGTCAAGCCGAACACCATGATTGGTCCCTATGAGCTGTCGGCAGGAAGTCCGGCGAAGAAGATCCGCGACCTGCCCAGGGGAGACGCGGCGACTTCTGCCGCTGGTGCGGGGACCGGCGCAGGGCTGCAACAAGGCCGGGAGGATGGTACGGCCTGATTACTTCTGATTCGAGGGAGGCGAATCATGCCCGAATCTGGTGCAGGATCAACCGTGCAAGGTGCGGGGACCGGCAGGAAGGAGGCGGCGGCAGGAGCGCCGGGCCGAGTGCCGGGTCGGCCCGCGGGCAACGGACCAGCCCGCCCCTCCCGCAGCGGCGGCGAGCACGACGCGGAAGTCGCACAGACTGTCGAACGCGACGCCGGCACGGTGGCAGGAGGTGCCACGGAAGGCCCTGTCCGCTCAGGTAGTGGCGCAGAGGATGCATGCACCTCGCCGGGCGAACACCACCCGGGCGGCGGCGCTTCTGGAGCGGCCGAAGAGCGCTCCCCCGCCGCAGGGGACGGAGAGCGCGCAACGAGCGACGCCAAGGACGAAGCGGTTCACGACTTGGACGGAGCGATCGAAGTCCTCGTGTCATCTCCGAACTCTCCGCTGCGCCCACCGCCGGACCAGCCCTTCGAGGCTGCTGCCGAAGCTGCAACGGCTGCCATGAGCGACCCTTTCGACATCGATGACGACGACTTCGACGTGGAGGACCTGTTTACCGGCGACGGCGGCGACCTGAGCGAGGATTTCCTCGAGGAGGACATCAGCGGCGACGGGGATCCCGAGAACCAGGCTGACATCGAGGAGGCGTTCGGATGGGCCATCGGCTCCGAACTGGAGTTCATCGACGAACCTGCTTCCGCTGCCTGGGACGGTCCCACCGGTGACGGGCTCGACGAGGAGGAGGGGCGGGGCGGTTTCTCCATCCGGCCCGCCGTTTCCAGGGACTCGAGCGAGAAAGAGCCGCCGGAGTAGGACGCCGCACCGCGTCCTGCTGGCAATCACGCAGCCGGGGCGCGTTCCAGGATCTGTCTCACTATCACGCTCGCCACGGTCATCCCGAAGACGACGGTGCCGAATACCGCACGCCCCGGCACGAACTTGCCGCCCTTTCCCGCGCACCGGGCTGCGCCGGGATCCATTCTTTCTGCCCCCGCTGTTCGCAACGGGTCAGGCACCCACGGCTCCCGCGAGGACCTCTCGCATCGAGGGCGACGGAATCGGAGTTTGCGCTTTACTCGAACCGTCCTCTGTGCATGAATAGACCGAGACTGGCAGTGGAGACACATCGCAGGCAGCCGGCACGTGCGAAGCGCGCCTGCCACTTACGAAAGGAAGCCCCACAGCATGACGAACACGACCCCGGGCAACGCCGAAAACGCAGCAGCCATTCCTCGACCCCCACCGGATGACGCCCCGGTCGCGGAACACGACCGCTACTGGGTCGAGAACGTGTACCGCGGGGACACGATGCGACAGTTGTCGTTCCGAGCACTCGCGTCCGGAGCCATCATCGGAAGCATCATGAGCTTTTCCAACCTGTATGTCGGCCTGAAGACGGGCTGGGGGTTGGGTGCGTCGATAACGGCCACGATCCTCGCCTTCGCCTTCTTCACCGTCGTGCAGCAAATCATGGGGACTCCGGAGAAAGAGCATTTCACCGAACTCGAGAACAACACCATGCAGACCGCGGCCTCTTCGGCGGGGTACATGACCAGCGCCGGGTTGGTATCCGCGGTCCCGGCCCTCTACCTGACGACAGGCAAGACACTCTCGTTCGGACAGACCGTCATCTGGCTGCTCGGCGTGACCTTGCTGGGTATCGTGGCAGCCATTCCGGTCAAGCGCAAGCTCATCAACGAGGAACGCCTGGTGTTCCCCTCCGGAATCGCCTGCGCGGAAACCATCAGGAGCCTCCACGCTGTCGGAAGCGAGGGGGTCGCCCGGGCACGGATGTTGGGTCTATCCGGGGCCCTTGGGATCGTGGTGGCGATCCTGCGGGACGGCTTCGGCTTGTTGGCCACCATCCCCACGTTCGGTCGCGCACTGGCCACGAAAACCGTGGCCATGGAGCCCTCCCTGGTGATGATCGGCGCCGGCGCACTGATGGGACTGCGCGTGACGATCTCCATGATCGTGGCCGCCGCGATCACCTTCGGCGTGGCGCCTCAACTGCTTTTCGACGCCGGGTTCATCCATTGCGGCTCGATCGACACCGGCGCCACGTGCACGTTCGACGCCATCCAGTACCGCGACATCACGAGTTGGACGTTGTGGCCCGGTGTCGCGGTGATGGTGGCCCATTCGCTAGTTGGACTCGCGATTCAGTCGCCGCGCATGATCAAGGGGTTGGTGAGGACGTTCTCTCGATCGCAGGCGAACAGTGACAGTGAGCTGCTCAAGGACATCGAGGTCCCTGGGACCTGGTTCTGGAGCGGCCTGGCCGTGGCCGGTACATTTTCCATCGCACTACAGAACTGGTTGTTCGCAATCCCGATTCCCTATGCGATCCTCTCCGTGGTGCTGGCCCTCGGCCTGGCCTTCGTGGCAGCCCGATCGGTCGGAGAGACGGACATCAACCCGACCGGAGCGATGGGCAAGGTGACCCAACTGGTCTTCGGTGGTGTGCTGAAGGGGCAAATCGCCCCCAACCTGATGGCCGCATGCGTCACCGGTGGAACCGCCAGCCAGGCCGGAGACCTGATGACCGACCTGAAGACCGGGTACATCCTGGGCGCAAAGCCTCGACACCAGGTCATCGCCCAATTCGTGGGCGTGCTCGTGGGGTCCGTTTTCGCCACCTTGGCCTACACGGTTCTCGTCCAGCCCGACCAACTCGGCGGGACCACCTGGCCGGCTCCCGCCGCCATCATCTGGGCCAAGGTGGCCGAACTCCTGAGCCAGGGCCTCGAGCATATCGAGCCCCACAAACTCGTCGCCATGGAGATAGCCGCCGGCGTCGGGGCGGCCATGGCCATTCTCGAAGTGTTTCTCCCTGCCAAGGTCCGGCGGTTCACTCCTTCGATCGCAGGAATCGGTATCGCGATGATGATCCCGTTCTGGAACAGCCTGTCCATGCTCATCGGCGCCCTCGCTGCGCTGATCGCCAGCGTGTGGACCCCGGTGTTCCACGAACGGTTCACCGTTGTCATCGCAAGCGGCGTCATCGCCGGGGAGACGCTTGCCGCCGTGGCCATTCTCGCCCACCGCTTCCTGGCCGGGGGGTAGCGGAGTCGCAGAATGTTTGGCGGCTAGCCTGTTGCCTGTGGCAGCCCGGGACACCTGGCGAACGATGTGTGATGAAGGTGGAATCAGGTGGGAAACGGGCCGGTCCCGTCATAGTCCTTGTTGCTGATGAACCTGTTCAACATGTCACGAAACTCGTCCCAGCCGCTCTGGGGGATGATGATGGTCGAACGACCTCCGGACACCTCGGCAATCTTGAGAAACCGGCCTTTCTGGTTTTCCTTGAGATTGAAATAGAACCGCTTGTTCTCAATCCGCAGCTCTGTCGTCATCAACTCGATCTCGTGGTTCCCCGCTCCGCCCTGGTACCGGCCTCCGCGCCGCGCCTTCGCCATGGCCAACCTCCCGTATCCGTAGCCATTTCGCAGCATTGAGTATATCCACAACCTCGGGGGTGAGTCAATCGCATTTCCAGTGATTCCAGGTCACTGTCATGCTCCCCGTAGACACGGATACCCGCTACGTGGCAGGATTTCGAGCCATTTCCGTGGCAGAAAGTGGCGGTACGATGTTGCGCTCCACAAGGTTGGCCGGCGGCCACGTCCTCCGCCGATGCGTGGCAGGCCGCGGCGGGTGGTTCGCTGGCGAAGAGAACAGGACCACTGCCGGGTCCGGCTGTCAGCGCCGCCGGCGGGACCAGGCGCGCCATTCGTCTGTCAGAGCGACGGCTCGAGCCGCCAGGTAGACGAGGTAGACGGCGGAAAGTCCCGGCACAGCACCGGGACGCCTGGCTCGAGCTGCGGTACGCACGGCGCCGGCCAGGGCGATGGAAGGAGGAATGGCCAGAAATGGTCCGGCGAGAAGCGGAAAAAGAGGCCCGGAGAGGAGCAGTGCCGCGGGAATCGTCCAGGAGCCGAGAACCACGACGGGCAGCACTAGGCTGGGGACCTCCTCCTTGCGCAGGGCATGTCGCAGGTACCCGTGAAGGTTGCTCGAGCCGTGCCACCTCTCTTTCTTGAACAGGATCGCCAAGGTGGCAGGCTCGCCATGGTGGGTGACCCCTATGCGTTCGTCCCATATCACCCCGCCGCCGGCGTCCCTGAGCCGATAGCACAGGTCCACGTCCTCGCAGGTGGACAATTCGGCGTCGAACCCGCCAGCGGCGTCAAAAGCCGCGCGGTCGACCACCAGGTTCATGGACGGCAGCCAGGCGGCCTCGTGCACGACCGGCTTGACCCGCTCCTTCAAGTTCCACAGCCGCTGAACCCAGGTGGCTGCCTCGGGCACACCCGGGTAGCAGCCGGCGGCGACCACGCGCGTCCGCTTCAACTGGCTCACCGCGGCATCGAGCCAACAAGG
Source organism: Myxococcota bacterium (assembly GCA_024278455.1). Lineage (GTDB taxonomy): Bacteria > Myxococcota_A > UBA796 > JAJRTE01 > JAJRTE01 > JAJRTE01. The sequence goes on along the minus strand of JAJRTE010000224.1, from coordinate 69,863 downwards.
AGAGACGGTGCAGTCCGCGTCCACGAACGCCAGAACATCCCCTCGAGCGACTCGAGCCCCGGCGTTGCGCACGCCCGCCACCGTCAATTCGGGTGCCTCGAGGACCTGGCAGGCCATGCGCCTGGCTTCCTCGACCGTGCGGTCGGTGGAGCCGTTGTCGCACACGATGATCTCGAACCGTTCCCGCGGATAGGCCAGTCGCGCCAGGGAAGCCAGAAGCCTCGGCAGGTCACGCTCGCCGTTCTTGACCGGCACGATGACGGATACGAAAGTAACGTCCATCCCCGCCTCCCCGCGGTGGTCGCCCCGCCAGGGACGTGTAGAGCGTCTCGATACGACGAACGCGATCGTGGAAAGAGAATGCCTCCTCGACCCGGCTCCGTGCAGCGTGCGCCATGGATCGAGCCCGGCCGGGGTGCCCCAGTATGTCGAGGATCCCGGCAGCCAGGCCGCTGGCGTCGCCCGGCGAGCAGACGATGGCCCCCCCGGAGGCGCCGACCAGTTCCGGAATTCCGCCCACGCCCGTCACCACCGGCGGACATCCGCAGGCCATGGCCTCGAGCAGCGTGTTCGGAAGCCCCTCTGTGAGCGACGACATGAGGTAGACATCCAGCGCGTGGTACAGTTCCGGGGTCACCGGGCGAAAGCCCAGCAGGTGAACGCGCCGTTCCAGCCCCAGCCGCCGCACCATGGCGGGCAGGTCGGCCTCCACGGCCCCGTCTCCCACCACCAGCATCTGAACGTCTGAACGGCGGCGGCATACCCGCCCGATGGCCTCGAGAGCCAGGCCGACGTTCTTCTCCGGGCTCAACCGGCCCACGAAACCAACCAGGCGCGACTCGAGGGGCACGCCCAGTTCTCTTTTCATCTGTCGAGCTGCTCGAGAACCGGGGGAAGGCTTCCACGTCCCGGTGTCGATGGCGTTGTACAGCAGCGTGATCCTGGACCGCGGAATGCCGGCCCGGGTCATGCCCTGCCTCGTCGCCGCGGACACGGCCACCAGGTGGTCGAAGTGCCGCAAGACCCGGCGATCCAGCGCGTTGTACAGGTCCATCCGCCGGTTGTCGAGGGTCCAGCCGTGGGCAGTGGCCAACAATCGTGTGCCGGGAACGAGCCGCCGCACGAGCCACCCGAGGATGTCCGACTTGTAGTCGTGTGTGTGAACGATGTGCGGTCGATGGCGCCGGATGGCGGCAACGAGCCTCACCGGGAGCACCGGGTCGAACGCGCCGTGGTCGAGGATCGTATCGAACGAAACGCCCAGCGCACGGGCCCTGGTATCCAGGGTGAATGCGTCGTCGTTGGCGCCGCGCAGGTAGAGGCAGCGCACGTCGAAGCGGGCAGGATCGTGGGCCGCGGCAGAGAGCAGAATGGTCTTGTCCGGCCCGCCGCCGCCCCGGTAGGTGGAACGGAGTTCCACGATGCGAACCGGTCCCATGCCACACACTCCGTCACTCGGATCGAGAACGATTCGCCCGCCCTCCTGGAAACTGGACGACTTTCCGGCCCGCGCGCGGTTCCCGCAGCGGGCTGCGCGGGCTGGCGTCGATTGGTTCCCGAGGCCGCTCGGTCCCTGCTTCGACGGGTCTCGCCGGGACCCCGACGAGCACGCTGCCCGGCGGCGCGGAGTGGACGACCACGGCGTTGGCCCCGATCCTGCACCGGTCACCGATGTCGATGTCTCCCAGCACCTTGGCTCCGGCCCCTATCAGCACGTCGTCGCCGACTCGAGGTGCCTTTTCGGACAGCCCATCCGTGCCGAGAGTGACGCCGTGATACAGGGTGCATCCCTTCCCGACCTTGACCGCCGGATGGACGATGATATTACCGAAGTGGTGAATACGCAGCCCGGGCCCGAAATCGGCCTCGGCCGGAATCGACACGCCCGTGGTGATCTCCACGAATCGTTCGACGCAATACCGAAGGGGTTGCGTGGGGATATGGTGCAAGCGTGCCCAGCGAAAGACGCGATAGGCCACCACGGCCTGGAATCCGGGCGACCCCAGGCCCCGCAGGAGGCCACGCACGCGCGCTCCCGTCCCGGCTTTCGGACCGGAGGGGAGCCATCGGCGAAGGTCCTTGCCAATTCGGTCAAACATCCCCGGGGATCCTTTCTGGTACGTATTGTCAAGATTTGCCTTGAGATTTACCTGCATCAACGTTACAATAACGCTGAAAACCCATGCCCGGTGGCACGGCGTTTTCCTTTGTGAATCCGTCTATTGCAACCACAAGGAGATGAGCCTCAAGTTGGACCCTCGTCTCGCCGTTATGCAAGATAGTGAAACTGCCGTTCCTGGCAATCCTTCGGTGCCACGAATGTCTCCAAGGGGCGTTCGACAGGTAGTGTACCGGCTTCCGGCCCAGAAGGCAAGTCCGATGCGGGCGCGTGCGGTCGTGCTTGCCGTACTGGCCACAGTGGTCCTGACCCTGATCGCCCTGTCTGCTCGAGCTGCCACGCCGAGCGGGTCTGGTGACCGGGAAGAAGAGCATGCCGTGGAGTCCCGGCGTACCCCCCCGGCGGCGGAAGGTGCGTCATCGAGCCGCCCTTATGTGCTGGGCGTCGAAGACGTCATCGAAGTCGATGTCTGGAAGAACCCGGAGTTGTCCCAGGAGCAGGCGGTCCGGCCAGATGGTCGTATCGCGTTCAAGCTGGTAGGTGAGGTGGATGTAGAAGGTCTGACGATCGAGCAATTGCGAACACGCTTGACGGAATTGTACCGCGAGTATGTGCCTGCGGCGGAAGTGTCGGTGGTCGTCAAGGAAATCAACAGTTTCAAGGTGTATATCCTTGGTCGGATCGAGAAGCCGGGAGAGTACAAGGTGACCTCGGGATTGACCATGCTGCAGGTGCTGGCCCTTGCCGGACCCTTTCTGCCGTACGCGAACGTAAAGGACATCAAGGTGTTTCGTCGCACGCCGACGGGCGACCGGGTTCTCGCGTTCAACTACCGCGACGTGGTTCGAGGGCTTGCCGGCGACATGGACCTGTTCCCGGGGGACCGTGTCCTGGTCCCTTGACGGGCGCATGCCCCCTTTTCACTCGCTTGTCACGATGGCGTGGGTACATGATCTGTCTTGCGACATCCCATATTCGGCGCGCGATCGAGGCCTCGGGCCTGGTCGCCCTAGTCGTTTGCTGGCTTCCTGGCGAGAGTCTGGCCCAGACCACGTTTCGCCTGTCGGCAGATGAAATTCTCTCCGCTGTCCGTATCGGCTACGCCGGGGCCGGCGACACCGGTGATCGCAGCGTTCCGGTCGTCAGCGACCGCCTGATGACGGCCCTGAGTTTCGTCTCCTCGAGACCGCGGTTGACCATTGCCGGGGACGCTCGAGCGCTCCTGTCCATCGAGCCCGAAATCACTTTCGAGGACGCAGCGACTGGTGACGTGGGGGGCGCTTCCCGAACGGACCTGGGGTCCCGTTTCATGCCCGCGGTGACGCTCGGCATCGTCGGCATGCCCGGGGAGCGGCTGACGCTCGGCGTCTCCGGCCACGCGGCCCTCATCACCGGGTTTTCCTCGGGCGATGGGAGTTTCGCGACCGGCTCCCTGGACACCGGGGCGGGGACCGGAGCCGGCACGCTCGACGACATGGGTGCGAGTCCGGACGATGGTGTCACGGCCGGCACCGCCATCACGGCGCCTGGACTGCCCGAGGACTCGTGGACGGGAGATATCGGCATCCTGGCGCGCGGCGGGCTCACCCCCACGTTTCAGCCGACCGTTGCCCTGCAATACCGGGTGTTTCGCTACCTGGACCGGTTCGACTGCGACGCGACCGTCCCGCTCGACGGCAGTCTGACATCCCAGAACTACGAAAACGACGCGCTGGTCCTGGACTCCCGCTGGATGGCTCGAGTCGACGAGCGCATCGCCTACTCGGTGGACCTTCGCGCTCGCAGGGATGTCAACCGGCCCTTCGTCTCCTGTGCCGATCCCGCCTCGAGCGCGTCGCCGGCAGGGGTCTTCAACCAGGTCAACCCGTCCGCGACGTTTTTCACCGGAGAGCATACCTGGCGCCTCGCCGTTCGCCCAGGCGTGGCATTCGTGTGGGGGCGGGAGATGACGCCGGGCTCTTCGAGCCAGCCTTTCGCATCGGGTCTGCACGTCCTGCCCACGGCCACGGTAAGTGGGGCGCGCACGTTCCGGCGGGGGGACGTTCGCGCCCGGACCGGCCTCGAGGCGGCGACCTTGTTCGGCCAGGCGGCACCTAGCTACAACGCCGGCGTGGACGTGCAGGCCACCTGGAGCCCTCTCGAGGTTTGGACGATTCGGGGCGGCGCGGCGTTCCTTCGCACCTACCCGATCGAGCCGGGGTCGGCCGGCACGACGCTGCCTGCAGCCAACCAGATAACCGTCTGGACGGGGAACACGGGTCTCGAGTGGGTCCCCGTTCCCTGGATGACTTGTCGGTTGGACTACCTATTCTCCTACCAGCTTGTGGACACGGAGCAAGCCGGGGGGGACAGCGCAAGCGGGGCCGTTGGTCCTGACCGCATGACCTGGCACGTGGTGTCCCTTGCCGCGTCGTTTGCGCTGGGTGGCGGATTCGGGAGCGGTTTCTTACCACGCTGGTCCAGCTTGCCTTGACGGAGCGTGCGCATGGAAGGAAAGACGGGACCACTTCCCGGCATAGACCTCGAGCACTATGTCAGACTCCTGCTCCGGCAGAAGTGGTTCGTGATGATGCCCGCCCTCGTGGGAGTCCTGGGCATGGGGATCTTCAGCCTGACGCTGACCAACCAGTACCGGGCCACGTCCACGGTGCTGGTCGAACCCCAGGCCCTGCCCAAGCGGTACCTCGAGGCCACCGTGTCATACGGCCCGGAGATCTATGTGCGCACCCTCGTCGAGCAGGTCAAGAGCGTGTCGCGCCTCGAGCAGGTCATCAACGAGTTCGACCTGTACGCCGACATGAGGCGTCGCGGAAAGACGCTCGAGGAGATCGTGGCCTACATGCGGGACCATATCGAGATTGTGCGCCGCGGGAGCGACACGTTTTCCATCACGTTCACCGGGGAGGACCCGCTCAAGGTCCAGGGGGTGACGAATCGCCTGGCTGATCTATTCATCGAGGAGAACATCAAGTTCAGACTCCTGAAGTCGGAGAACAACGTCAAGCTCCTCGAGGGTCAAGCCAAGAAGCTCCGCGCCGAAGTCATGGTTCAGGAGCGGCAGATCGAGGCGTTCAAGCAGGCCAACATCGGCCGGCTTCCCGACCAGCAGCAGACGGTCCAGATCCAGTTGAGCGCTGCACAGCGCCAGCTCGACGCCACCCTGCAATCCCTGGTGGCTGCTCGCATCCGGGCGGCCAACTTGAGGGAGAAACTGAATTCTCTCAAGCCCATCGTGATCACCCGGAAGCCGGCGGCGGCGAGCGAGGATCGCAAGGCCCTCGAGAAAGCGCGCAAGGAGTTGGCTTCCCTGACTGTCCAGTACTCGGATCGCCACCCGGACGTGAAGCTCAAGCAGGCCGAGGTCGAGGCTCTCGAGCGCCGTGTGGCGGCCGAAGAGGACGGCAGCAGCGCCCCTCCGAAGCGCCGGGTCGTCTACACGAGCGAACACAAGCGCACGGAAGAGGAACTCAGGCTCGTCGAAGAGACTGTCACCCGTCTCGAGGCAGAAGAAGAGCGTGTCAAGCAGCGGATCGAGGATCTCAACGAGCGGCTCGAGGCCATGCCGCTGGTGGCACTGAAACTGAGCGAACTGAGCAACGGCCTGGAGGTGAAGCGAGACCAGGCAGACGCCTACCAGAAGAAAGCGACCGACGCCATGGCGTCGCTGGCGATGGAACGGAACAACCAGGGGAGCCAGTTCCGGTCCTTGGACCGGGCTCGAGTCCCTACCAAGCCGGTGAGCCCGAATCGACCGGTGCTCATCGTGATTGGAGCCATCGTCGGACTCATCGTTGGAATCATCATCATGGTGGGGCTGGACATCCTGTTCCGGCCGTTCCTCGACGAACAGGACCTGGCCCGGTTCACGGGCGTCCAGGTCCTGGTATCGATACCCCAGGTGGGTCCCTTTCCATCCGAGTGGGAGCGGTTCCGCGGCCAGGTGTCCAACCTTACCCGCTTCCTCCTGGGCTCCCTGTCGCTGGTGGATGAAACCTACCACGCCCCGACGATGGTGGCCCCCGGCGGCGCTCAGCAGGACGGGCCGCACTCGGATCGAGACGCCGCCCCTTCGCGCCTTCCCGGTACACGCCGTCTCGAAGCACGGACCTACGCCCCGCCGAGCCAGGCAGTGCACCATCCGCCATGGGCCACGGGTCATCAGGCCATTGGCCACCGCCTCGAGCGCGAGGCGCTTCGCAGCGACTACGGCGACCCGGCCGGGCCTTACTCGAGGCGCTCCAGGACGACCAGGCAAGTCCGCCGTCCCATGACCCAACCTGGCGGAAGGCAGGGAAATGGACGCATCGAATACTCGAGCGAGACGTTCAGGCGCGATGCGGCGCGAGGCGCGCTCGAGGGCGACCTCCCGGAATCCTCGAGTACGGAGCCGGCCCGGCCGCACGACGGCGCCGCGGCGTCCCGGCGTTCGACTGGCATGCGCCGGCCACGTGCCCCGGACCAAGGGGCGCCACAGATCAGGATCGTGCGAAGCAGTGAACCGTGGACGCCACATCCCGCCGGGCGCGACCCGCTCCTGGTTCCCATCGGACCGGACCAGGGTGAGACCGGCGTGCAAGAGACGGGCGAAGCGAAGGCGGCGGCATCCGGTCCGATCACCGGCCATCCATCGCGCGCCGGAGGAGGGAAGTCTCGATGAACGCCCCGGCCCAACCTCGAGGAGCCATTTTCCGCGCGCTTGTCGGCTGGCTCCCACGCCTGTTCGACAAGCGTCAACAAGAACGCTGCCCAGCAGCGGGGGAGGAATCTCCGTTCCTGTTTCAGATGGACCGGGTGGTCGGGGAGCGGTACCGGACCCTGGCCTGGATGATGGACCAGCTCAGGCAGAAGCAACGGTTCCAGGTCATCACCGTCACGAGTTCGATTGCCAGCGAAGGCAAGAGCACGGTCTCGGTCAACCTGGCAGCGGTGCTGGTGGAGCGCGCCGACTACCGTGTGCTTCTGATCGACTGTGACCTGCGCCGTCCTCGTCTGAAGGATCTTCTCGGGGACCACCATCCCGCGTTGCACGACCTCCTCGAGGAGCGGTGCAGTTTCGACGAAGCGCTTCACTTCGCCGAGGAAGTGGGCGTCTACTACATCCCCGCCGCCGGACCCGTGGATGAACCTCTCAAACTGCTCGCAAGCTCGACCGGCCTGGAACGGGTGCTGGCCGAGGCGAGGAAGCAGTTCGACTACGTCATCCTCGATTCGCCGCCGGTCTTGCCGGTGTCCGATCCCCTCTTCCTGTCCGAAGCCGCTGATGCCGTTCTGTTCGTCGTGCGCGCGGGGGAGACGTCGGGCCGCATGCTCTCTCGTTCGTTGTCCATCCTGAAAAAGGACAAGCTGTTGGGCATTGTCTTCAATGGAACAGCTCGAGGCCGGGGCTACGGGTACGACCCCTACTACCGGCGTTACGCGGAAGGAAGGGAGTACGCGCACTCCCATGGCCTGTCGGCGAGACGGCCGCGCCGGGGAAGCTACCACGGAAAGGTCCTGGACCGCTAGTCACGGAGCACATCAACGAAGGGGGCTGGCAACATGGGCACGGTCAACGACAACAAGAGCCGGTTCTTGATTGGAGCCGAAATCACCCTCTGTTTCCTGGCCGTGGCCATACCCATGATCATACGCTACTGCTGGACTCCGGGGTGGGACCAGGCAGCGCCGGCGGAAGTCGGCTTCAAGCTGTTTCTCTACACGGCGATCCTGTGGCTCGCTCTTTTCCTCAACGATCTCTATTACGTAGGGGTTTTGACGGACAAGCGCCGTCTTCTGCCGCGACTGGCCAAGGCGTTCCTGGTCGCGGTCGTGCTCTATGGCCTGGCCTCCGCGCTCATGCCGGACCGCACGCAGGGCCGCGTGGTGTTCTTCACGGCCCTGGCCACCGTGTCGCTGTCGTTTCTGATCCAGTACAAGTACTTCCGGCCGCTTCTCGAGCGGCACCTGAAGAAGGAGCGCGTGCTCGTGCTTGGCGACAGCGCCATCGGGGACGCCATTCGACGGGAACTCCGGGAAGGAGACTATCAGCAGACGTTGATAGAAGATCCGGAGATGGTCGAGGCGGCAATTAACTGGGTGCACCGTGCGGGCAAGGGCGACACGGCGATCGATCCGGGCGACGCCGGGCCCGACGACCGGTTGAACACGATCAAGAACTCGGTGGAAACGATCGTGCTCGCCTTCGACAACGTGCCGTTTCCCGACCGGTTCGACGTATCGATTCCGGTACACGACGGGCGGGCTGCGAGCAACCTCGTGCCACTGGATGCCTACAAGCAGGGGCGGTCTTCCGGAAGTGGACATTCGGATTCGGGTCCGGAGCGTTTCGCCGGCGCGCCTGGCAGGTACGATGACATCCAGGGTCTCCTGCGTGGTCTCGTGGCGCTGAAACTCCGGGGCGTGGCCGTAACTGGGGGGCTCGACTACTACGAACGGTTGACCGGGCGAGTGTACCTTGGCGACCCTGCCGGACCGCTCTTCTTCTCCCATGAGCGGTACACCATCGACAAGCTGTCCCTGGCCATCAAGGATGTTTGGGAACGCCTGCTGGCCTTCGTGATTTTCGTGCTGGCCATCCCCTTCCTCGTTCTTGTGCCAGTGGCCATCTTCCTCGACTCCGGGCTTCCGTTGCTTTTCGTGCAGCAGCGTGTCGGGCGAGGTGGCCGCATCTACAAGCTGTACAAGTGGCGCTCGATGACCGGCGGCAAGGTGACTCGAGTCGGCCGAATCATCCGGAAGACCAAGCTGGACGAACTACCCCAGTTGGTCAATGTCCTGCGGGGCCAGATGTCCCTGGTCGGCCCGAGGCCGGAACTGCCGGAATACGTGCGCGCCTTTTCCGGGGCCGATTGCTACTACAACCTGAGGCACATCGTGAAGCCGGGGCTGACGGGATGGGCGCAGATCATGTTTCCCGACGCCAGGGCGGAACACGCGATGACCAAGCTCTCGTACGACCTGTTCTATGTCAAGCACTTCAGCCTGGTATCGGACATGGTGATCATGGTCGAGACGTTCAAGATGATCGTGTTCGGGAATCGACACGAGTCTGCGAGGCGGCATGTGCCTGAACCGGGGAGCCACCCCCCGTCCCCGTCGCCCACGGAGCCTGGCGGGCCCGATATCTCGATGATCCGGTTGCGCACCGGCGGGAGCTGATGGCATGGCGAGGATTCTGAACGGCATGAGCATCGACGTGGAAGAGGCGTTCCATGCCAGTGCGTTCGAGGGAGAGATAGACCCATCGTCCTGGTCCGGTTTCGAGCCCCGTGTCGGTCCCAACGTCGAGAGGTTGCTGGCACTGCTGGACCGGCACCGGGTGAAGGCGACCTTCTTCGTGCTCGGCTGGGTGGCCGAACGTCACCCCGACCTCGTCCGGCAGGTCCATCGAGCCGGCCACGAGATCGCCTCCCACGGTTACCATCACAGGCTCATCTACCACCAGTGCAGGCAACGATTCCGGGAAGACGCCGGCGGGAGCAAGAAGCTGCTGGAGGACATTACCGGCGAGGCCGTTGCCGGCTACCGCGCGCCGACCTATTCCATCACGCGACAGACCCTGTGGGCGCTGGACATCCTTGCCGAGCTGGGTTTCCAGTACGACTCGAGCATCTTCCCGGTCCGCCACGACCGTTACGGCATTCCCGGGGCCCCACGGTTTCCGTACCGGTTCCGGACGGCCGGCGGACGTTCCCTGGTCGAGTTGCCGCCGACCACGATATCGCTGGCAGGGTTCAACCTACCCGTGGCCGGGGGGGGGTACTTCCGCCTCTATCCCTTCGCAGCGACCGTCGCGGCCACCTGGTATGTAAACCGCATCGAGCAGCAACCGGCGTTCGTCTATGTCCATCCGTGGGAGATCGACACGACGCAGCCGCGACTCACCCGCGATCGGCTTCGTTGGTGGCGACATTCGGTGAACCAGCACAAGACGTTCGATCGGCTGGCGCGCCTGCTGGCCCTGCGCCGGTTCGGTCCGCTCCGGGACATCGTTGCCTCGCTGCCGGACGAACCCGCCGCCGTCCTGGACGCACCAGCGCTGGAGCGGGGGAGCATGCCTGGCCGCCGGGGCGCCTGGAGCCGCACGGCGGCGCCACGGTACGAAACAGGATCCGACACATGATCGATGTCCAGGTACACCTCGAGACCGATGCAGCCGCCTGGGACACGTTTGTCAGGCAGTGTCCGGAGGCGACCGTCTACCACCTGTGGGCCTGGCGCCACGTGCTCGGCACCCGCCTGGGGCACCGTCCGTTCTACCTGAGCGCACGATCGAAAGGGCGCATCCGCGGCGTGCTGCCCATGATCGCCGTGGGGATTCCCTTCTCGAGGCCCGCGCTGGTGTCGCTGCCATTCGTCAACTACGGCGGCATCGCAGCGCCCCGTCCGGAGGTTCGCGACGCCCTGTTGCACGCGGCGACCCGAACGGCTCGAGACATCGGCGCCGGTCGTCTCGAGCTGCGGCACCGTCATGTCTCCGCGTGTGCGCTGCCTGCGCGCACCCACCGCGTGTCCATGGTGCGTGCATTGCCTGGCGACAGGGAAGCTCTCTGGAAGACGATCGGTCCCAAGCTCCGCAACCAAGTGCGGAAAGCGAACCGCGTCGGCCTGGAAGTCACCGCCGGGCGAAGCGAACTGGTCGAACCGTTCCACTACGTTTTCGTTCGCAACATGAAGCGGCTGGGCAGTCCGGCATGGCACCGCTTCCTGTTCCGGGACGTGGTCGTGAGCTTCCCCGATCGGGCGCGTATCTACGTCGTGCGGCTGGGCACGCTTCCGGTCGCAGCGGGGCTCGTGCTCCGGTTTCGGAGCCAAGTCGATGTCCCGTGGGCGTCGTCCCTGCGTTCCCACGATCATCTGTGTGGCAATGTGCGGATGTACTGGCAGATGCTGGCGGACGCCACGGACGCCGGATTCACGAGGTTCGACCTGGGGCGGTGCGCTCCGGGGAGCGCGCATCACCGGTTCAAGAGACATTGGGGAGCCGAGGAGGTGCCGCTGGCCTGGCACGTCTGGCCTGGTGTGCCGGAAACAGGCGGCCTCGAGGCCCGGCGGGAGATGTTGGAACGGCTCTGGCGGAAGCTGCCGTTGTGGGCCACGCGCCTGGCCGGCCCGCCTGTGCGACGCTGGCTTCCCCAGTAGCGGATCCTCACGCTGGAGCGTGTCATGTCGCTGACTGCAATCGTGTTCTGTAGTTCCGCCACCTGGCTGGCCTTCACCTACGCCGGGTATCCACTGCTGCTCGCCGCCGCCTCGAAGCTGCGTCCCCGCCCCTGGCGCCGCGCCGACATTCGGCCGAGCGTCTCTCTCATTGTTGCAGCATGGAACGAGGAGACCGTCATTCGTGACAAGATCGAAAACGCCCTCGCCCTGGACTATCCCGCAGATCGCCTGGAGATCATCATCGCCTCGGACGGATCGGATGATCGTACCGTGGCGTTTGCCAGGGAATACGAAAAGCGCGGCGTCCAGGTGCTGGACCTGCCTCGAGCAGGAAAAACGGCGACGCTGAACCGGGCCGTGGCCCGTGCACGGGGCGAAATCCTCGTCTTCTCCGACGCCAACGTGATGATCGAGCCCGGTGCGATGAAGCGCCTGGTCAGCCATTTCGCCGACCCGGCGATCGGCGGCGTCACCGGCGATGTCCGTCTCGAGCCGGCGGGGTTCACCCTTGGGGAGCCGCAGGGCCACTACTACCGGTACGAGCGGTTCATCCAGTGGGCCGAGTCGCTCCTGGGATCGACCATCGGTGCTGACGGGGGCATGTACGCCATCCGCAAGGCCTGTTTCCGTGAAGTCCCCGGGGAGATCATCAACGACGACTTCGTCATTTCCATGAACGTGGTCAAGCAGGGGTTCCGGCTGGTGTACGACCCGGGTGCGGTGGCCCACGAGGAGAGCCCGGCCGACGCGCGTCTCGAATTCGGGCGCAAGACTCGAGTCGAGCAGGGCAACTTCCAGGCCTTCCTCGCCGGGGAGGGGGTGCCCGGGCCGGACCAGCCATGGGCCCTGTTCGCCTATTTCAGCCACAAGGTCTCGCGCTGGGTCGCCTTCGTCCCACTGGGCCTGGCCCTGGGCTCCTCGATGGCGCTGGCGCCCGTCTCCGGGGTCCATGCCCTGGCCTTCGGCACGCAGACCCTGTTCTACGGCCTCGCCCTGGCCGGATGGCGGATCGAGGGCAAGGGAGGTGCGGCGCTGAGCCTCCCCTTCTATTTCGTGCTCGAGAACTTCGCCGCGGCTCGAGGACTGCTCCGTGCTCTGACCGGGAACCGTGACTGGGGGAGCACCAGGCAGCGCAAGACCGCGTGACCGACCGGGAGACGCCGTGCGGATCCTGCTCATCAAACTGATGATTCCCGTGGTCATGGTGGCCATCCTTCTCGAGCCATTCGTGGGCGTGCTGTTCTTCGCCTTGATCTCCTTCGTCCGTCTCGAGGTGTTGACGTGGGGCATGCTCGACGCTCGGTTCGCGCTGACGACTTCCATCGTTACCCTGTGCAGTTGGCTCCTGCGGGTCCGAGATCCCCGCCAGAACGCCAGGCGCATCCCGGTCCAGTTCTGGCTGTACGCCGTGGTGGTGTTCACGATGACCCTGTCCACGGCCTTCGCCGAGGCCAGCCGGCGAGCATCCTGGGAATCGAACCAGAAGTTCCTCAAGTACATGATCTTCCTGTTCTTGATGATCCAGATCCTGAACACCGCCAGGCGGTTCCGGCTGTTCCAGGAAGTGCTCTTCTGGGGGGTCAATTTCCTCGCGGTATGGGGAATGGACCAGTACTTTCGGGGCAACTACCGGCTCGAGAACGTCGGCGGGGGCGATTTCGCCGATTCGTCGGGGCTTGCCGCGCTCCTGAACCTGATGTTTCCCATGGCCATGTACCGCTTCTATCACCCCAACAAGTGGATCAGCCTGAGCGGAGTACTGTTCGCCCCACTCTACCTCGTGGTGCTCACCTTCACCGAGTCGCGCTCCGGGTTCCTGGGAGCCGTGGTGAGCTTGTCCCTGATGTTCGCGCGGGCACGCAAGAAAACCCACTACGTGCTTGCCGCGATACCTCTCGCGCTGGCGTTGACTTTCGCGGCCCCGGCGGAGTTCACCAACCGCATGGAGACCATTTTCAGCAAGGAGAACCAGGAGACCGGCGAGAAGCGGGAGCGGTCGGCCGACCAGCGCATCAAGGTGTGGACGGTCGCCTGGGCCGTGTTCAAGGACCACCCCGTGCTCGGGGTCGGCCGGCAGAACTTCGGCCGCATACACGGATGGTATGCCTACCCGATATGGTACGGCAAGATCGACGATGACCTGTTCGACGACCTGTTCCACCGCTACCGGGTGTGTCACAGTGTCATCCTGGACATCCTGGTGTCGAACGGCCTGGCGACCTTCATCCCCTGGTGCCTCATGGTGATCAGCGTGCCCTACTCCCTGTCGCGCATGCGCAAGAAACTGGGGAAGCGGCCCATGGATCATTTCTGGCGCTACCAGTCCTACGGGCTCGAAATCGGCATCCTGGGCTGCATCGTCACCGGGCTCTTCCAGGACCTGACGGAGATCGAAGTCCTGTACTGGGTCATCATTCTCGCCGGGATCATGCCGACCGTGGTAGGGGACTGGCTGAAGGACAACCCGCCCCCGCCGGATCCGAACGAGGGCAAGGTGTTCGAACCCCGGCCCGGGGTGACCGGTGTCGTGGCGCCGGACCTGGGGGAGCCGCCGCTGAACGTGTGGCACGAACCGTGACCCAGGGGCAGACGCCCGCTCCGTCCCCCTGGGCACCAGCAGCCCGGACAAGAAGCAGCCACGAGGAGCAACGCATGAAGCGCCTGAAGATCTGTCACATACTCTACGGCCTGGGCGTCGGGGGAATCGAGACCCTGGCCGTGAAGCTCTGCAACCGCATGGACAGCACGCGGTTCGACCACCTCATCGTGAGCCTCACCAGGGTGGACGAACTCGAGCCTGAACTCGAGCCGGGCGCCGCCCGCGTGGTCTACTTCGACAAGGGACCCGGCACCGACGTCCAGATCTATCCCCGCATCGCTCGTCTCATGCTGCGGGAACGCCCCGACGTGGTGCACACCCGCAACTGGGCCACTTTCCTCGAGGGGGTCGTCCCTTCCCTGGCGGCTCGAGTACCGGGGCGTCTCCACTCCTTCGACGGGATGAACGCCGGCGAACTGGGGCCTGAGCGAAAGCGGCGGGTAGTGGTGCAACGGCTCCTGCTCCGGTACGTGGACAAGGTGGTGGCCCGTAGCGACGCCATGCGCGACGCGATGTGCAGCCTGCTCCACCTGGACCCGGCCAACGTCGACCTGATAGCGGACGGCATCGACCTGGACCGTTTCGACCGGCCGGTGGACCGTGTCGCGGTGCGTGGACGGTTCGGCCTCTCCGCGGACGACATCGTGGTGGGCATCGTGGCTCGACTCGACCCGGTCAAGGACCACGGCACGTTGCTCGAGGCCATGGCCGTTGCGGTGGCGAAGGAGCCGCGGCTGAAGCTGCTGGTGGTGGGTGGCGGGCCGTTGGCGGGCGACCTGGCGGACCGGGCCGCCGCCCTGCCCTGCTCCAGCCACATCGTGTTCGCCGGACAGCAGCTCGACGTGCCGGCTCTCTACCGGGCCATGGACATCTACGCCCAACCCTCCCTCTACGAGGGCGTGTCGGGCGCGATCCTCGAGGCCATGGCGGCGAGGCTGCCGGTGGTCACCACGCCGGTGGGCGGGACGGTCGATATCGTGGCGGACGGGGTGACCGGGCTGCTGGTCCCGGTCAAGAACCCTGCCGCGCTCGGCGACGCGCTCGTTCGAGTCGCCAGCGACCCCGCCCTGGGGGGGCGCCTCGGCGCCGCCGGGAGGCGGCTCGTGGAGACCCGATACAGCCTCGAGCAGGTGGTCAACCAGTATGCACGGGCCTACGAGGAGGCCGCCGGACCGCGGGCACCCTGGGCCTGACGCCGCGGTGCGGCCCCGCCCTCCCGGGCGGTGACGCATCGACGATCCACAGGTGGGCGGAAAGGCGCAGCCGGAGCCGGTCTGCCCGGGCCGCCCGGACTGGCAACGGCACGGAGCGGCTCCACGACCTTGAACGAAAATGGGTGCACCGCCCCGGCTCGACTCGAGCCGAGTGCCCGGCACCGAACGACGTCGGATGGGACATCATGTGTGGCATTGCAGGCATTTTCGATCGAGACCCTCGAGGGTGGGTGGACCCGGACCTGGTGTTGACCATGACGGAAACGCTGGTCCACCGGGGGCCTGACGATGGAGGCGTCGTAAGCCTCGGCGCGGCCTGCCTGGGCCACAGGCGCCTGAGCATCCTGGACCTTGGCCCGGCGGGCCACCAGCCCATGAGCACACCGGACGGCCGCTACTGGATCACCTACAACGGCGAGGTCTACAACTTTCGAGCGCTGCGCGACGACCTGGAGGCCGGTGGGGTTCGTTTCCGAACCCGGACCGACACCGAGGTCTTGCTCGAGCTATATCGCCGAGACGGGTCCGCCTGCCTGGACCGGCTCAACGGCATGTTCGCATTCGCCATCTACGACCAGCGGGAGCACACCTTGTTCCTCGCTCGAGACCGGCTGGGCAAGAAGCCGCTGTATGTCTGGGAGGACGGCCGGCGTCTCCATTTCGCGTCCGAGTTGAAGGCACTCACCGCCCTGCCCGGTTTCCGTGGCGAGATCGACCCGGTGGCGCTCTCGGACTACCTGGTGATGTTGTACGTCCCGGACCCCCGGACCATCTACCGGGGCGTGGAGAAGCTCGCCCCTGCCCATGCCATGCTGATGGGACCTGGCAGCCGGCGGCGGTGGCGATACTGGCGCGTGCCCCTCGAGCCTGCCGGGCGGTTCGGTGAGGAGGACCGCCCCGGCATCGGAGCGGCGCTGGAACAGCTCGAAGCCCTACTGGCCGACGCCGTCAAGCTGCGCATGGTCGCCGACGTCCCTCTCGGCGCGTTCCTGTCCGGAGGCGTGGATTCGAGCCTGGTCGTCAGCGAAATGTGCCGCCATGCGACCCGGCCCGTCCGGACCACCACCATCGGGTTCTCCGTGCCCGAAGACGACGAATCGCCCTACGCCCAAGAGGTCGCGACACGACTGGGTTGCGACCATCACACCGAGCCGGTCGAAGCGGACGCCGCCGGACTACTCGAAACCTTGTGCCACCACTTCGACGAACCCTACGCGGACAGCTCGGCACTCCCGACGTTTCTCCTGTCTCGAGCGACTCGAGCGCGGGTGACAGTGGCGCTATCGGGGGACGGGGGAGACGAGGCGTTCGGCGGATATGACAAATACGTGGCCGAGTTGCGAGAACGGCGGCTCCGCGGCCTGCTGCCCGGCCCGGCATGGCGACTCCTCGCCACAGCCGCACGCCGGGCACCGTGGGCCGACCGCTTCCGGTGGTGGTCTCGAGGCGTGCACCTGCTGCAGACCCTGTCGGAGGACGTGGCGCTGGCCTACCAGCGCACCCAGGGATTCGTCCAGCCCGACCTGCTGTTCCAACTGCTCGGAGACGATGTGAAGCAGGCCATCGCCGGTCACGACCCGGGTGCGGTCGTAAGGCTTGCCTACCAGGAGGCCGCGGGGACGGATCCGTTGTCCGCTGTCCAGGCCACCGACCTGGCCACCAGCCTGCCCGGGGACATGCTCACCAAGGTGGACCGGATGAGCATGGCCCACGCCCTCGAGGTGCGATGCCCCCTGCTCGACTACCGGGTGGTCGAATTCGCGTTCCAGCTCCCCCCGGCTTTCAGGCTCTACCGCGGAGAGGGAAAGCGCATCCTCAAGCGACTGCTCGAGCAGCGCCTGCCGCGGAGCCTGGTCCGCCGGCCGAAACACGGGTTCACCATCCCGTACAACGCCTGGTTCCGGGGGCCGCTCCTGCCCATGGCACAGGACGTGATCCTCGGCAGGGGGCTCGAGCAATCCGGACTGCTGGACATGGCAACCGTGAACCGAGTCCTCGAGACGCACGCGCAGCACCGAGCCGACCAGGGTGTTCTCTTGTGGACCTTGCTCGCTCTCGGAACATGGTACGACAAGATCCGTACCGGCGAGACGAGACCTCGAGCCCCGGGTGCAGCGCCCACGATCGTCGCGCGTGGACCAGCCGTGCCACCCGCGCCGGCCCGAAGAATCACCGTGCGCGCCAACCCATGACAACCCTGGGGCTATTCGAGGACGGTATCGCTCACGACACTGCCCGTGCCATCCACCACGGTCTCATGCGGATAGCCATCCGCGCCCCGGGACGTTTCCACCACGAAACCTTCCTGGAACACGCCCGGCCCCCCGGGCAGCGCGACGCGGGTCACGGCGAGGGACAGGGCGAAGTCTCGAGCGACCCAGAAGGTGGTGTTTCCCTCCGCTCCCGCGCTGCGCACACGCGCACTGGACTCGCCGAAAAGGAACTTCAACACGAATTCTATGACCTGGCGATCGCCGATCAGGGAAGACAGGGCGCCGTCCCTGGTCATGTCCATGGGCACGTCGCTGACGTAGAGTACCCGACCGCTCGCGCCGGTGACCAGCTCGATGTCGGAGTCGTACACCTCGAGGTCTCCCACCTGCTGACGCAGGCGCCATGTCAAGGTACCCTCGGTCGGACCCGCGGTCACGTCGACGACCTGAAGTGATGCCACGGTCGTCGGGGAAAGACCGGACGCGAGGAGTTGAGGGCGCCACGCTTCGGCCCCGTGCCATTCGGCAGCCTGGACCGGCGCCTGGGCAATGAGGACAAGGGTGGCCAATAGGAAAGACACGATGGCAGCGGACTGACGGGACATGGGAACCTCTCCTTGTCGCATGATGGGTCGTCGCTACGATACGCTTGTCACCTGGAGTGCATACAGTATTATAGCAACGCTCTACAAATACTGAAACAAGAAAATGCATGATCCGTGCGGGTGCGGCGTGCGGGCGGCGTTGCTTTGGCTAACGGTCCGTGGTGCAGGAAATGGCGGGAGGCGGGCGGATTGTCGTCCCGCCGGGGCCAAGCCTTCAGAACGCGCTCACCATGACGGGCGTCAGGTCGCGACCGAACCGGGCGAGGAACACATCGGTGTTGGACGTCTGTGCGGGTGCAGTCTGGATGCCGGGCTGAGTGACCAGGAAATCGGCGGACTGGGTCGTTCCCGCGATCACCACGCCCCCCCCCGTATCGAGGGCCAGGGCCACGCCGTTGTCGTATCCGCTCCCGCCCAGCAACGAGCCGTAGGACAGCGCCCCGCTGGCACCGATGCGCGCCACGAATGCGTCGCTGTCGCCCCCGGCGAAGGTGGATTGCGCTGCGTCGCCGGTGACAGGAAAGTCGCTGGATGCCGTCGAACCGGTCAGGAAGCTGTCGCCCGCCGCATCGGTGCTGACGCTGCGGGCCTGGTCGGTTCCCGAACCGCCTAGGTAGCTCGAGAATACCATGCCTGCCGCTCCGGAAACGGTTGGATCGAGCCGAACGAGGAAGGCGTCATAGCCTCCTCCTGACGCGCCCTGCACAGCACCGGCGGTGACCGGGAAGTCGGCGGATGTCGTGGATCCCACGATGTGCGCCACGCCCCCATCGTCCAGGGCGAGGCCGGACACGGTGTCCATGCCGGTGCCGCCGAAATAGGTGCTGTAGACCAGCGCGTCCCCCTCGGGCGCCACCACGATGAGGAACCCGTCGTAGGAATCGGCCCGGCTCCACTGTGCGGCATTGCTGGTGACGGGAAAATCCGTGGACAGGGTGTGGCCGGCGACATAGGCGCGGCCCAGGTCATCCACGGCGACGGCCTTGCCGTAGTCCCCCCATCCCCCGCTGCTCCCCGCGCTCCCGCCGGCGAACGTGGCGTACTCGAGGCCACTCCCGTCCGCGGAGAACCGGACGACCACGACATCGGCGTAGCCCCGGTTCGTGGTCTGGAACGCCCCAGGCGTCGCCGGGAAGTCGGTGGAATAGGTATAGCCGGCAACGGTCGCCCGGCCTTCGGCGTCGAGCGCAACGCCCTCGCCGGCCTCGTTGTCCGAGCCGCCGAGGTAGGTCGAGAAGACCAACTCGTCGCCCGAGGCCGACAACTTGCTCACCACGATATCGGTGTATCCGCCGCTGAAGGAACGGCGGTAGGCCCCGGGCGTCGTGGGGTAGTCCGTGGCATAGGTGTAGCCCACGGCGCAAACGCTGCCGTCCGCGTCCAGGGCGATGTCTCGAATCATGTCCCATCCCACGTACCCGCTCGACCCCCCCGTACTTCCTCCCAGGAACGTGGCATACTGCACTTCGACCCCTGCCGGGTCGAGCTTCATGATGTACCCATCGGTGTTCGCGCCGTTGAAGCTCGAGTCGTACCCGTTGGCGGGCGGAAAGTCGGGCGACCAGGTCTGCCCGGCCACCACGATGCTCCCGTCCCGGTCCACGGCCACCGCGGTGGCACTGTCGTCCGCGGAACCACCGAGCACGGTGGAAAACGTCAGCGTCGTCGCGACCGTGAGCGTCCGCCGCCGCTCGCCGCCCCCGCTGCCCCGCACCGCCACACGCCCCCTCGAGACGGTGAACGCCACCGCGGGGCCGGCGGCCCGCCTCCCGGCGCCGGTGTCGCGCGCCACCGGGGCCGACAAGGTGACCAGGCGGCCGCCGGCAGCGAAGCGCAGGCCACCATCGGCCGTCACCTCGAGCGGTTCCTCCCGTCCAGTGGCCCCGAACAGGGACAACCCCACGTTCTCGAGGGACGCTCCCGGCGCCAGGTGCCACCTGAGACCGATCGAGTCCCTGCCGGGTCGCACGTCCAGGTCGACCCCCGGGGCGATGCCTTCATATCGAAGCACCCCATAGGTCGGGAGATCGACCGCCCAACCATCCGGGTCCCTCCCGACGAACCATGAGACTCGAGTCGCCCGCTCGTCCAGACCCACCGGATCGACCGCACGCGCCGCACTCCATCGAAAACGCAACACGGGCACCCTGCCCGGACCAGGTTCCAGGCCATCTCGAGGACCTCCACGAAACAGCACCACGCCTTCGCGCCCGGTCATGAACACCGCATGCGCTCCCGCCTTCGCCGCAAACAGCACTTCCGGATCGAACCGCCCTTCGTTCGGCACGAAAAGCACTGGAAGGCCCACCCCGCCCTCCACACTCCCGGCGTCCACATCGCCGGCGTCCCTCGAAACACGCCCGGCCACGCTCGAGGCCGCGTCCTGAGCCGGCAACGTACCCAGGTCGACCCCGCTGTCACAACTCACGACCACGGCGGCAGCCACCACCATCGCCGGCAGTCGCGTCATCCTTGCCTGTTGCATAGACATCGTCATCATCTCCAGCACGCGGGTGCTCCCCGGCCGCCGGCCCGGGAGCCGCCCAACGGTTCACATCGGATCCCATCCCAACCTTCTCGCATGCTGGATCGGCACGCCGGTCCTGGCGGGACAGCGTTTTCTCTGCCACGGACCCGGACGCCGAGTGGCCCCGGAAGGTCTCCCTTCCAGCGTTTTCGGTTGACGGTCGTGACGATGTCGGCAAACGTCGATAGCGACCACGTTCGTTTTCGCGTCTGCCCGGGACGCCGCCCCTTCGAGGACCGCGGCGCCGGGCAATGGCCAATTCGAGGCGCGCCATGAAACACCGGCTTCCAGCGTGGATCCCATCGGATCCCGCGCGGCGCCGATGGCCCGTCATGGGGGTCGTCGTGTGCCTTGCCGCCGCCATCTCGACCACGGTGGCAACCACCTGTTTCGTCCAACCCGTCTGCTCCGACGACAACGGCTGTCCTCCCCCCCTGGTGTGCGAGGAGCGAAGCTGCGTCTTCGTGTGCGAGCAGGACACCGACTGCGACGACGACGCCATCTGCGACGCCTACCGCTGCGGACCGGACCTCGAGTGCCTCGGTTGCACCTTCCCGCACGCCTCGAGCACGTGCCACAGGGGCGACTGCCGCTTCGTGGCCTGCGACCCCGGATACCTCGACCTGAACGGCGACCTCGAGGATGGTTGCGAATACGCCTGCACCAAGACGGGTCCCGAGTCCTGCAACGGCATCGATGACGATTGCGACGGTCGAGTCGACGAAGATTTCGATCTTCTCGGCGACCTGGAGAACTGCGGCGCCTGCGGCTTCGTCTGTCCGCCCGCACCGGCCCACGCCGTGGCGACCTGCACCGATGGCTCGTGCCACTATCAATGCGAAGATGGCTGGTATGATACCAACGGAGACCTCGAGGCAGTGCTCGACCAGGCACCGTCCGACGGTTGCGACGCGCCCACGTGCGTACCTACCAACAACGGTGTCGAGGCATGCGACATGCAAGACAACGACTGCGACGGCGATGTCGACGAAGGCTTCGACAAGACCGCTTCCGCCAGTTGCGGCCCCTTCTGCACCGACTGCGCCACCGTGTTTTCCAATGCCCAGGTAGCCTGCGCGGGGGGCCAGTGCGTGATGGAAGCGTGTCTTCCGGACTACTGGGACCTGGACCACAACCCCCAAAATGGTTGCGAGACTTACTGCCGCTTCGAAGGTGCTGAGACGTGCGACGGGCGCGACAACGACTGCGACGGGGAAGTGGACGAGGGACTCCTGTGCTGCCCGGACGACATGGTCTCCGTCGCGGATGCGTTCTGCATGGACATCTACGAGGCATCGAGGTCTGATGCCACGTCCACCTGGGCCGGGGCCCAGGACGACGGACCAGCGTTTTCGGTGCCGGGCGTGCTCCCTTGGCAGGTGGGGAGCGACAACGCGCTTGCCGAAGCGGCATGCCAGCGAGCCGGGAAGCGGCTATGCACCCCCGACGAGTGGGAATTGGCCTGTCGCGGTCCGGACCAGACCCGGTACAGCTACGGCGACGTGTACGAACCCCTGACATGCAACGGGATCGATGCCCACTGCGAAGCGCAACCGGCCTACAAAGGGTGCGGCCTCGACGAACGCAATTTCACGCTCGAACCCACCGGCACCTTCGCTGGTTGCACCAACGAGTACGGAGTCATGGACATCAACGGCAACGTGTGGGAGCATGTCGCCAATGGCGACGGCACGACGGTTCGCGGAGGGGCCTACAACTGCTCGGACTCGGAGAAGCTGCACGACTGCGGCTACATCCCCACCACCTGGAGCCCCAGCGCCATGGGGTTCCGGTGCTGTCTCAGTCTGTAGCCATCGGTCTGCCCAGAGACTGTCGGCTTGTACCTCGAGAATGATGGCGGTGCCACCGGCCCACCCCACCGAAGGAGGCTGCGCAGCATGAAATCCTGGACTCGAGTCTGTGTCGAGGCCGTTGCCGTGGTTGCTGCCTCGAGTGTGCTCGCCGCGGTGGCCAACACGGTGCGCGAAGACGGCATTCCCTGGCGGATGCCGTTCCCGCCCGAGTACCAGTGCCCCTCGCTCGTCGCGCCCGGGACACCCATCTCGGTCGAGCAGGCCCTCGAGGTCTTCGGCCGGGACGACATCGCCTGGATCGATGCCCGCAAGCCGGAGGCGTTTTCGACCGGACACGTGCCCGGTGCAATGAACGTTCCCTACTCGTTCATCGAGCCCGTGCCCGACGGTGCCATCACCCGTCTCCGGCCTTACGAAACGGTGGTCGTTTACGGCAACACGGCCGGCGAGGAACGCAGCCGGCGACTGGCCGGGGAACTGACCCTTGCCGGCGTCGAGGGCGCGACCTACCTCGAGGGCGGGTTGCTCGAGTGGATTCGGGCAGGTGGACCGTTCGAGGGAGAGCCTCCGGGCGCTCCCGACCCCTTGCTGGGCGACTGACCCACAACGCACCGAGGTGTTCCATGCGAAATGCCCTCAAGCACTGGCTCACCCATCCATGGCTGGTCGCCCTGCTCCGCGTGGCGCTCGGGGTGGTGTTCATCGTGGCCGCGGTGGACAAGATTGCGTCCCCCGCCGGCTTCGCCCAGAACATAGCGAACTACCGGCTGCTGCCCTACCAGGCCATCCATGCCCTGGCCATCGTGCTGCCGTGGCTCGAGCTGGTTGCCGGCGCGCTCCTCGCCCTCGGCTGGTGGACTCGAGCGTCGGTAGTGATCGTCAACCTGTTGCTCGTGGTGTTCATCGTGGCCATTTCCCAGGCGATGGCTCGAGGCCTGGACATAAGCTGCGGCTGCTTCGACACCGACCCCGCGGCCCACAAAATGTCGCGCTGGACCCTGTACTGGGACATCATCTGGCTTGGTTGGGGCCTCTGGATCCAGGCTTTCGACCGGGGGGCATGGTCGATCGAGCGATGGGTTCGTAGTTCCCGGACGCCTCGAACCGACACGGAACCTTGACGCCGCGCCGGCCCGGCGGTACGAGCGGAGAACGGGGAGCGGGAGGGACAGGCGGCACGGCGAGACATGGGAGGCCGGATTTCGAACCAGCCGGCCCTTTCGACGGAGGAAAGAAGAACGATGCATTTTCGTATCCCACCGGCCATTGGGTCCGGTCCGCGCTTCCGGGGCCTGATGGCAGCGGCAGCCACCACGTTCCTGGCGGCCCTGTTCGTTCAGGCCCGGGCCGGCGACACGCCTCCCATCCCCTGGGACCGCCTCCCCAGGTCGCAAGCGCTCTCCAGCGGGCAAAAACGTGACCTGGCCACCGCCTTCGCGGCGTCCTTCGGGTACGGGACCTGCATCGACACCTTGGCCAACTGCGTCACCCGGCCGGAACCAGACCCCATCGCGTTGCGCGTTGCGGATTTCTGCGCCTGGCTCGTCGCCAGCGGTGTCCCTGCCAAGGACCTGAAAGACTTCCTCGAGGCGCGCGCGCGCTTCGCCAACCCGACCAAGACCTACGACCTGCGCACCGACGGCCGCCCCAGCTACGGCAACCCGGACGCTCCCATCGTGATCGTGGAGTTCGCCGAGTTCAAGTGCCCCTACTGTCAGCAGCACGCGCCGACCTTCCGCAAACTGGTCGACGACTCCCACGGCAAGGTCCGTCACGTGTTCAAGCACTTCCCGCTCAAGAAACACAGGGGCACCGTCCTCTCGTCTCGAGCCGCCGAAGCCGCCCACCGCCAGGGTCGCTTCTGGGACATGTACACACTCCTGTTCCAGGATCGAGACAAGCAGGGCCGCAAGGACATCCTCGCCTACGCCGAATCCCTCCACCTCGATATGGCACGGTTCACGCAAGACCTCGAGGACGCAGCCATCCTCAATCTGATCGAAAACGAGAAGATCGAGGGCCTGCAGGCCGGCGTCAAGGCGACCCCGACGCTGTTCATCGACGGCAAACGCTACAAGTTCCGGATCGACGAGGCCCACTTGAAGAACGTCCTCAACGAGGAGGCACTTCGTCTCGGGATCGCGCCACCCTACCCGGATGGCTAGCCCCGACCCCGGCAGCGATTCGCAAGGTGAACCGGGAGCACGCAGCACGAGCCGCACCATGGAACGCTCGACCACGCAACGCAACGCAAGCACACGGCCTCGAGTGCGTTCTGGAACCTCGAGAAGCCTCTGCCGCGCACGGTCCTCCCGCTGGATCCGCGCCGCCTGGTCCCTCTCCACGCTCATAATCCTCGCCCCACCCCACGGCCGCCTCTCGGCCGAACCGAGCACGGTGATCGCGCACGGAGAACCTATCGAGTCCGGTGCGCAGCCTGCGGCCACCGCGGACATCGAGCGCTCCTACGTCTATGTTTCGGCCCTGGCCGACCTTGCCGCGGGACACCCGGACCAGGCCGCTGCCCGCCTGTCGAACCTGGTCTCGTCCGGGGAGGGCAACCACGACGTGGTGCTGCTCCTGGCCAGAGCGCTCCTGGACCTGGGCGACCACTCGAGGGTGCCGGCCCTCCTGGCCCCCCTGGTTCGACAGGATCCGGCAGACGCTCGAGCCCACGCATACCTGGGCGAAGCGGCGCTCGAGATGGGCAACCTCGCCGTCGCGGCCCGAGAGACCCGCCGTGCCGCGGAGCTATCCCGGGACCGGGCCGACCTGTGGGTGCGCCTGGGCGGAATCCTCTGGCGCATGGAAGCATTCCAGGAGGCGGCCGAAGCGTTCGACACGGCCTGTACGACCG
Source organism: Myxococcota bacterium (assembly GCA_024278455.1). Classification (GTDB taxonomy): domain Bacteria; phylum Myxococcota_A; class UBA796; order JAJRTE01; family JAJRTE01; genus JAJRTE01. The sequence continues at coordinate 44,753 of JAJRTE010000224.1, read as the reverse complement.
GGGGGCTGGCGTGCACGGAGGCCGAGACCGCGGCAGCATGGCACGCTTTCCGCAACAGTGACCCGTCCGAGGCGCTGGGACTGGTCGATACAGCACGGCAGCACGTCGGCGAGACGCCGGCCGACGATGGCGCCGAAGCACTGCTCGCGGGGATGCAGCGGGCACTCTATGAACGCCTTTCACCGGACCCCGCTTCTTATGCCTCCTTGCGCATCGGCGCGGGCTACGATACCAACCCCATCTACGACCCGTTCGCTCCGCTCTCAGGCGATCCGGCCGAAGCCGGGGGCGAGACATCGACCGGCCCCGGCGCTGCCTATGCCACCCTGTCCCTGGCCGCCGAAGGCACGCCGATCCGCCGCGGCCCCCACGCGCTCGGCGCAGACCTGTTTCTCACTCGAACCACCTACGTGCGCGACGACCGTGCCGACGACTTCGACACCCTGCGGGCCGGGACCGTGGTCCGGTACAGGCTGACCATGGCTCGAGCGGCGCGCCGCCACGATCTGCTCTTTCGATATCTCTTCAACACCACGACATTCGACGGTGGTCCGCTCGTCGAGGAGGAGACCTTCTACGTCTTCTCCGAATCCCACACCGCCGTGGCACGCTGGACCCTGTCGCCCTCGGAAGCGGTCCACGTCTACCTCGAGGCCCGCTACGGATGGGAGGGCTTTCGGGACATCCGTCGCGTCGGCCCCACGGCCGGGCTGGACCTCGGGGTCAACCGCTTCCTGGCCGGCGGCCGGGTGAAGCTCTACCTCATGGCCTCCCTGGTCGCGAAAGACGGATGGGTGGACGCCTACGACTACCGGGGCCCGACCGGGTTCGCCGGCTGCTCATGGCGAGCCCCGTGGCGAATCGACGTGGCAGGAACGGCCCGCTATGCCCACCGCTCTTACTTCAGGTCCACGGGGTACGAGCCCTGGGGCATGGAACGAATCGACGACGTCGTCTCCTCCGCCCTGTCGATCTCCCGCCGAATGGGTGCACGCTGGCGCCTCGAGATGGATACGAGATACGTGTGGCACCACGCCACCGTGGAGGCGTTCGACTACGAGAAGCTGACCGGGGAAATCCTGGTCGCGGGAGAGTGGTAGAATGGACGGACGACGCACGTTACTGCTGGCGCTCTTCCTCCTCCTGGAGACAGGCCTTTGCGGGCGGCCCGCGCGAGCCGGCAACGGGGGTCAGGCAGCGGCGATCGCGCATCCCCGTTTGGCGGTCTCCGCCGCCCGGACCGGGGCGTTCGAACTCGATGCGCAGCGTGCGGTCACGACCGGGCACCGCGCAACCTCTGGCACGAGGCACTGCTGCACCCTCCGGATCCAGGACCGGGTGTCGATCACCGTGCCCGGCGAGACCGTGACAGTGCGTGTGGGATCCGCCGGAATGCCGGCCAAGGTCGTCCGGGTCGGCATGGGGGCTTACGTCGCCGACCTGTCAGGCCGGCGCTTCCGCCTCTGTCCCGCCACCGGCACCGTATCCGTCGAGGGCCTCGAGGCCGGACCGGGCCGTTGTCTCGAATGGACGGCGGGAGAGGCCCGCCTGGCAACAGCTTCGTTCGATGTGACAGAGGCGTACTGGGAAGGTATCCCGGCGCCGCCCCCCCACAGGGGCCAGGCCTCGCCCATCGACTACTCGAGCCTCCTGGCGCGGCTCGAGGATCGAGACGAACCTGTCGGACCAGTAGAGGAAGAGCCGGCCACCGAGGTATCCGCTGGGGCAACCTGCCTGGACACGAGCGGCAGCGGAGAAGCCGGGACACTTCCGGACCAGGGTGGCACCCAGGTGGAGATCGAACCTCGCCCCGCCCGGCTACAGGTGGAGGTGAAGCTGATACGAAAGTAGCCCCATCGCCGGTGCGCGCGGTCCGGAGCACCCGGCGAGGCCACTGGTTGGCCACCGGTGTATCCAACCGGGGCCAAGCTGACGCGGAGAGGACGACATGAGAGGACCTGTTTGGCTGTCCAGATACGCGACAACCTTGTCAAGGACGCGACGAACGGCGGCGCACGTGACCGCGTGTGTCCTGTGCGCGCTCGCCGCCGCGACCCCGGGCTGCGGCGGCGCCGAGTCCCCTGCGCGGCTCGCCTTTTCCATCGCCTTGCCGCCCGGAGTCGGCGTCCCGGCGCCACTGGCTACCACGAATGCGCCACCAGCGGTGTATGACCTGAGTACCGAAGGCATGATCGGCCGGATACGGGTGGAAGCGCCAGACATGACGACCGTGGAACGGCTCTTTCCGACCGCATCCGACGTCGGTCCGGAGGATGACAGCTTCATCGTCTTCGACATCGAGGTCCCGGCCGGGGAAGCCCGTCAGATCTCGGGAATCTTCTACCTGAACGAAGGGAAGCGCGTGACGACCTTCGCCTCCCAGGCGCCGGTGCAACTGTCCCTCGAGCCCGGGGAGACCGTGGCGGTGGTCCTTCCCCTCCAGGAAACCGACACCGTGCCCCTGGCCGTCACCCTGGACCCCAGCCTGGCGTGGGCCGTCCGCGCCTACCCGGTGGATGGGGAGTTGGACGTGCTGTTCCCCCCGGTGGACATACCGGACGGCGACGCGATGTTCACCTGTGAAGATCTGCCCGCCGCCCATGCATTCTGGTTCCGCCTCGAGGACGCTTCCGGGGCCACGGCGGACACCGTGGACCTGCCCTGGTGTACGGCCGGAGCTGGCGTATGCAGCCTGGGAGAGGGCTGACCCCGCACCGCAACCAGCGATGCCCCCTCTCCGGGGTTCCCCTGTTCCGGTTCCAGCTCCTTCCAGAGACCGCTTCTATCCCAATAGCCCCAGGAACACACCGGCGGCGACGGCAGAACCGATGACGCCGGCCACGTTGGGTCCCATCGCGGCCATCAGCGGGTTGACCCTGCCGTTCGTCTCGTCGGACACGAACTGCTGAACGACTCGAGCCGCCATCGGAACGGCGGAGACGCCGGCGGCCCCGATACAGGGATTGATCAAGCGGTCCTTTGGCAGGAACAGGTTGATGATCTTGGCGAAAAGCACGCCACCAGCGGTGCTGAAGGCGAAGGCGATCGCGCCGAGCAGGAGGATTTTCATGGTGTCGGCAGTCAAGAAGTGGGCGCTGTCCATCGTGGCGCCCACGCTCAGCCCCAGGAAGATGGTCACGATGTCGATGAGCGACCCGCCGGCAGTCTTGTACAACCGCCTGGTGACCCCCGATTCCCGCAGCAAGTTGCCGAACATCAGCATGCCGATGAGTGGAGCGCTCGAGGGCACGCCGAGCACGGCCAGGACCCCGGTGACGATGGGGAACAGGATGACCGCGGTGCGGGAGACCGGTCTCGCTTGCGGCATGTCGATGGCGCGCTCCCGCTCGCTGGTCAGCAGCCTCATGATCGGGGGCTGAATGATGGGGACCAGGGACATGTAGCTGTACGCCGCGACGGCGATGGGGCCGAGGAGGTGGGGAGCGAGCTGGCTGGCGAGGAATATGGATGTCGGCCCGTCCGCGCCTCCTATGATCCCGATGGCTGCCGCTTCCGGGTTGGAGAATCCGAGCAGCCAGGCGGCGCCGAGGGCGGCGATGAAGATGCCCAGTTGGGCTGCTGCGCCGAGCAGGAAGGTGAGCGGACGTGCGAGCAGGGGCCGGAAGTCCGTCAGTGCCCAGACGCCGAGAAAAATCAACGGTGGCAGCAGTTCGGTCCGGATCCCTTTTTCGTAGATGAGCGCGATAATGCCGTCGCCGTAGGATCCCATGTCCGCGTTGGGCAGGTTGGCCAACGTGATGCCGAATCCTATCGGGATGAGCAACAACGGCTCATACCCTTTCCGGATCGCCAGGAAGACGAGGACACCGGCCACGGCGAACATGACCACGTTGCCGAACCCGAGGCCTGCGAAGCCGGACTGCTGGAGGATTTCCATCATGATTCGGCCTCTCATTCAAGGGACAGAATCGGCCGGGAGCTGTCCACATCATCGCCGATGGACACGTGGATGGCCGAGACCGTTCCGGCTTTGGGTGCCTTGACGTCGTGGGTCGCCTTCATGGCTTCCACCCGTGCGACGACTTGTCCCGCCGAGACCTTGTCGCCCACTTTCACCAGGATGTCGGCCACTTCGACGGAGCCGGAGAAGGCGTGGAACACGCCTGTCGCGGCCCCGGTCGCGCGCGACGCTGCCTCCGTTCGCCCGGGCGCCTGCCCGCCGGACGCCGCACGCGTTGGCTCCAGGGTGATGAGGAACGTGCGGACCTTGCCCCCTTCTTCCACCACGCACTTCGTCGTGGCCGGTCCAGCGAGGACCGGCACGCCGGCAGAAGCAGCCACGGCAGCCGGTGCAGTGGTCTTCTCAGCAGGCGCCGGCTTCTTCAGCGGCACGTCGATCTTGGGCTTTCCGGTCAACAGCCTGATCCCCTCGTTGGCCTCCAGCTTCTTGCCCGGCTTCATGCAGGCCAGCACCAGGAAGGTGTTCTTGCCGGTCACAGGCAAACCACGCTCCTCGAGGGCCTTTCGGGCCGCGCCGATGTTCTTGGGCGCAGCCTCGAGCGGGTCGCCGTCGAACGGATCGAGGCCCAGTTGCTCACGGGCGATCCGGACCACATCGGGATCGGAAGGCAACGGCGTTCGGCCGAAGTATCCGAGCACCGCACGGCCGTACCCAGCATCGATCTTCTTCCACTCGCCGTAGAGCACGTTGTTGAACGCCTGCAACCAGTATTGCTGGCTGCCTGGCGTCACGCTCGTCCAGGCACCTCCGGCCTCGACCACCTTGGGGAATTGCGCGAGCACTTCACCGTACTTGTCGAGAATCCCCATCTTGACCATCATGTGCACGTTCGGGCCGATGGCTCCGCCCGGCATGGGAAAACCGATGACTCGAGCGTCCGCCGACGTGGTGACCGGGTTGAAGGCATAGTCCTTCATTCCCTCGTTGAGGAGGTTCTCGATATCGTGCATGCGGGTTTCGTCGACGTCGAGCCGGTAGCCCGTACCCTTGAGGGCGTGGGCCATGGAACGCACATCCGGCTGCACGGTCCCGCTGGCCATGGGCCGGACCGAGAGGTCGATCCCGTCCACGCCGCCTTCGATACCAGCCATGTAGCAGGCCACGGCCATGCTCGCCGTGTCGTGCGTGTGCTGCCACAACGGCATCTCGGGCGGCATGATCTTTCTCAGCCCCCTGGCGGTCTCATAGCAGGTTCGGGGGTCGGTCGTGCCGCTGGCGTCCTTGAGACAGATACTGTCGATCCGGATGCCGCTCTCCAGCAACCGCCGGCCGATATCGATATAGAATTCGGCGGTGTGGACCTTTTCGGACTTGAACGGGAGCCCCATCAGCGCAATCGCGACCTGGTGGTGCATCCCCGCCTCCACGATGGGACGGCCGGTATTGACCAGGTTGCGCACATCGTTCATGTAGTCGAAATTGCGGTCCCAGGTCGTGCCGTATTCCGCCATCAGCCTCGCCTGCAAGGCCAGTCCCTCCGGCGACTGCGTCGTCAAGGTGACACCGGAGACCGACCGGGTGAGAATCTGGAGATCCACCCCTTCTCCGACAGCATTTCGGATCTGCTTCATGGTCTCGAAGGGATCCTCCCCCAGGTAGAACAGGGGGGCCTGGAATCGCGCACCACCGCCGAACTCGAAGTGACGGATCCCCGCCGCCACGCTCGCCTCCATGGCGGGCAAAAAATCCTGGAGCCGGACCTTCCCGCCGAACGAACTCTGCAAACCATCTCGAAACGGCGTGAACATCACCCGTATCGCCTTGGGATTCTTCGCGAAAATCATCTCACCTCCTCGATTCTCGTTACCACGCTGCCGGGAAAGGCCCTCTGCGCGACCGCTGCGACAGCGGCGTAGACCACCACATCGTCATCGGGCTCCGCCGCGGGGAACGCCCAGAGGATGAGGCGCATGACCAGGGCCAGGATGGACAACAAAAGAAACACGGCGATTGCCGCGGATACGCAAATGCCCAATAACGACATGCTTCCTCCTCTCCATGCGACTTGCGCCGGCGACACGGGGTGTTCCGCGAGAACGCGCCGATACACCCCGCATCGCTCAATCGAAAACCAGCCGCCCGCAAACGACCGGCGGCTGACCATCGTCGAGAAGCAGCTCCAGGCCTTGGCCAATCTCGAGCACGCGACCCCTGCGCAACTCCTTCGCCGCCGTAGAACGGGAGTCCTCGAGGACCCTCACTCGGCGGCCCAGCACTACCGAACGGCGGCGATAGACATCGAGCAACCCCGCGTAGTCCCCGCCGAGATACCGCGCGTAGTTCGCCCCCAGACGGGCCAGCAGCCGGGAGAACACCATGCCCATCTCGATGCGCTCGCCGCACGCCAGAAACCCGCTCAATGCCGCGGCTCGAGGCACGAAAGCGTCTCGAGGAACCTCCGGCGTCCGCTCCACGTTCAACCCTATCCCCAGAAGCAGGTACTCGATCACGCTGCCCATGCTCTGCGTCCTGGCGATCACCCCTCCAACCTTGGCACCATCCACCAGGATGTCGTTCACCCACTTCACCCCCGCACGGCTATCGAGGGAGGCCAGGCTGTCGAGCGTCTCGAGGACGGCGACCGCGCTCATGACCGTGGGACCCACCCCGGGATGGTCCAGCGGGCACCCGGGCTTCATGCAGGCCACGAGATGAATGTTCCCAGGAAGTCCCACCCACGGACGCTGCTTGAACCCGTGGAACCCCCGCCCCGACTCCGCCGCACAGACGAACGGACCGGCGAACTCGAGTCCATCTTGCAGCAACTCCGCAACGGCGTCGAATTGCGAACGCGACGCTTCGCCCACCAGGAACAGGTACGTCCAGGGCCCCACACTCTCCACCTCGCACCTGGCCTGGCGCTCGCTCGAGTAGAGTTTCTGAAGGATGGACCGGATGGCTGGGGGGTGCCGCTCCACGGCGCACCACGCCCAACGGGTCTCGGCGAAGCCGCACCGCTCGGCGAAGGGGAGGCTGTCCGTGAGGACCAGCATGCGGCAACCTCCTCGTGGAAACGATTCCCTATTCGACACGACTTCCCACCAAGATGCAACAGGATTACGTATAATACAATTGTATCGGCACAATGAAAACGGATGATGTCCCCATGGGACGACTGCACGCACTCACCATGGACGGACCATGGGCCTGGTCGATCTTCCACCTCGAGCGCGACGTGGAAAACCGGACCTGGGCGCCGCCCCAGTGGCTCATCGGGCAGTGGCTCGCCATCCACGCCGGCCCCGCGGATGGGTGGTCTCGAGAAACCTGGATGCGTGTCGTCGCTCATGCCCCGCGCATGAGAGACGCCCCCTCCCAGGCACGCGACGCCTTCCTCCAGGACCGCTTGTCACCCTCTGGCAAGCGCGACAGGGACCGGTACGCGTCCAACATCATCGGCGTGGTCAGGATCACCGGCATTCGCCGCCCCCTCGCGGTCAAGCGCTTCTTGAAAGGCTGGTGGGACACCGCACGGTTCGGCCTGGAACTCTCGGACGCCGTGGAATTCAGGCAAGGTGTGCCATCAAAGGGCACGCAATCCCCCCTGCTCTGGCTCGTCAGAGGCCAGGTGCTCGAGGCAGTACGCGAAGAATACCGGCACGCCGTCTCGACCCGGCGGGAACCGCGCGCCGGCGAGACATGACGAAACCGGCTCGCTCGGCGCGCGCAATGGGCAACGACAGACGCGCCTAACCCAGCGTGGCCATGGGGTAGTCCGACACGACTTCCCGGACAGCCATTCTGGGCAACGACGACCCTGGCGCGCGCCACAATCCCCCCCCTTCTCCAGGGACCGGAGCACTCACCGGCCCCGCCTCCCGGCGCCGCATGCGCTCCCGGTAGAATGGCCGCTCGCTCACCAGAATGCGATCGAGGAGCCAGTCGAGGTGGGCATCGATCAGAGCCTCCATCTCTTCTGGATCCCAATCGTCCCCGTCCTGGCTTTCCAGCAGTGCCTCGAGCTTGTGTCTACCATGACTCATGGTTGCCCTCCACCCGTGCCGCGCAGCGGGCTTGCCGGCCCTCAGGGTCGAATCTCCCGGTACTATGGTGTGCAATTTTCGTGCCGTCCCATGCACCCCGCAACCCGAAATCCAACACCAGGCCCACGACACCATGCTACAGCCAACCCACTGTCATCGTTGAACTTTCCAGACCATCCACGACGCACGCACCGACAGGCGACGAACACCCGGAACGCACCAGGTGGTATCGCTTCCCCGTTGCGGCAAAAGTGTGCATGAAAAAACATACACCTCGCCCCAATCGCAGCCGCGAAACCAATACCGGGGAGTCGCAGGGACCGGGACGAACAGCCCGAACAGACAGCCGCGGACCCAGGATGAGTTGCTCCCGGACCGCAAGCATGCTACGCACCGTCATGGTGTCCAACACGAAAGTGAGGAGGCGCGCCATGCCGACGCTCCACGTGGAAGTGACCTTGACGGTCGACGACCTGGTCAAGGCCGCCCAACGGCTGGACGACGACGACTTCGAGCGATTCATGGTGGCGATGCAGTGGGTGGCTTCGCGTCGCGGAGTAGCCGTGGCCCCGGCACCGGACGCTCCCGGCGCTGCTCGTGGAGACGGTGCGGGCGAGGACGACTCCAGGCGTTGAACCGCTGGCGACCGCGAGGAGACGGGACCGGAGCGGCCTGGCGTTCTCTCTCATTTTCTGCAACATCGCTGCCCTTTCCTCCGTCTACGATGCCCAGGAGGCGGGCATTGAGGCGATCCATGACGCACCGCGCGTTGGATGTACCGGCCATCTTGACGCTTCTCCCCTCGGCTCCGACCCGAATCCACCTGCTGGTGTACCGCGGGGTGGAACTCGAGGTGAGACGATGGCTCGAGGATACCTACGTCGTCACCGCATTGACTCGAGAGGCAGCACGCCAGGCGTTGGGCCGATTGCACCTTTGGGCCAGGCGCGCCCGGGGTCAGACGCCATCGGGCAGCACGCCGGGGACGAACGCCGACCGTTCCAGCAGCGCGATGACATTGAAAGACGTGATCGAGGATGCGATCCAGGAGGCGTTCTTCCAACTGAGTGCTCGAGACGACCATTTCCTCTGGCTGGTGACCTGGGAGATGGTGAACCGGGCGGCGCGAAGGCGGTTTCGGTTGCACGGGAGCGACGCACATGGCCCGGAACAGGAAGTCGCCCTGGCTGCCTGTGCAGAGGTGATGGGCGCCAAGGACTGCGGGCGATCGGTTCTCAGGACATACCTGGCCGGGCACGACCAGGGAACCGGGGCGACGCCGTCCCAAAAGCCGGGGAGCAGCTTCTGGAAGTATCTCAACACGTCGATAGACCGCGCCATCGTGGACCAGCAACGCAAGCGCCGCCGCAGCAACGAGTTCTGGAGAACCGCCACCCCCCTGGACACGCCGGAAGGACCGCGGCGGCTGCCACGCGACGGCCACACCGAGGCGGCCCCCGATGGCTTCATGCAGATCGCCAGGAAAGAGAGGCGGCAGGATATCAAAAGACTCATCGCCCGGATCGAGAACGAAGCGCTGCAGAAGCGCGCGTCGAAACGCCGCGAGATCATCCTTGCCTGGCTCGAGTGGCTCGGGAATTCTGGGCCGAATCGTGCCAGATCGATGAAGGCACTGGCACAACAACTGGGCGTCTCTCCCATCCACTTGAGAGGCACCATCCACGCATTCCGGAAGGAGCTGCGAGAAGAATTCGGTGAGGATTTGCAGCTCCTGCTGACCAGCACCACGATCGGGAGTGAGCCCTATCGATGAAGACGCGCGGACTGACCTGTTCGGACGTGGACGAATGCATCGAACCTTATGAGCTGGGAGAGCTTTCGTTCGATGAAATGCATGCAGTGTTTGAGCATCTCATGGGCTGTGCCGCGTGCCACGCACGCCACTGGCGGCCCTGGTACGAGAGCGGCGGCATGCGGCCGCGCGCGACGGCGCAGCCTGCCCAACCCGGGAGCCAAGAGGGTTCGACGGCGGGTAGTGTCACGGTATCAGGGAACTGGACGGTCGAAACGGCTTACAAGCTGGTCGCCGCCGACACTGGCACGGTGGCTCGAGCCTACGGTGTGGTCTCGGATGCGGGGTCCGGGCTCCTGGTAAAGGTCCAGGCGGTCCGGGAAGACGCTTCGGCGACTGCCGGAGATGGTAACGGACGCGCGCACCGCTCCGCCATCCAGGTTCTCGCGTCCGGCAGCGCGGGCAGCGGCGAGGTCCTGGCCACCGTGGCAAGACGGCTGGAAGCGGCGCTTGCCAGCCTGGGACTCACCCCACCCTGGACCGTCCGCGCCACCGTGGACTTCCGTTTCGCGCTCCGCCAAGCGTCCAAGGCGCCGCAGCAGCTCCCTCGCAGTGTCGAACTGCCCCTTGGGGTGGCGGTTGCGTCTTGCGTGCTGGAAATGCCCATCCCGGCGGATACCGTTTTCGCCGGTGGTGTCGCCCCTGACGGACGCCTCGAGACCGCCGGCGACATGGCGCGCATGGCCGCGAACCTTCCCCGGGGCACCCGCCTGGTAGGTCCGTCGAGCAGCGGTGCGGGCAGGTTGCGGACTCGAGTGCCCGTCCGGGTGTGTGACACACTCGGCAGCGCCCTGGACTGGTCGGGTCCGGTCCAGCCCCCGGAGGACGGTCCTGTCTGGTGCACACCGACGCTGGAACCCGGGCGCGCGTTTCCCCCGGCCGACGAGTCGGTGGAAACCGCTTCGGTCACCATGATACGCCTCCTGGCCACGCTTCCGAACCCGTTCGTGGCCATCGAGTTGGACCGCCGTGCCGCACGGGGGATCTGGTGGCTCGTTATCGGCGGCAAGGTCGGACTGGCGGCGATCGCCGGCCCGGGACCCTTCACCGGGAAGTCCGAATCAGCCACGGTGGCCGGCACTTCCAGAATGGGGGGCTCCGAATTGTGGCAGGCCATTCGCGGCCGCCTGCTCGACGCCGGCACGGTGACATCCCCCGGGGTCGACCTCTGGGTGGAACGGGCCGCTGCTTGCCTGGATGCTTCTCCGGACACGTTCTACACCGGCGTGGACAGATGGCCGACCAGCCACCCCGGAGATGGCCCCGTGATTCCCTGGCTGCTGCGGGAACTGGGCAGAACCGGGGCCGGCGGCCTCCCCTATCTGCCGTTCCCCATGGCACTCGAACTCGCCAAAGGCCTCAACGAGGTACACGCCGACTGGTTTCCTCCACCGGTCATGGAGGAATTCGCTCCAGGCGAGTCCCTGCCGGACGAATCGAGCGCCCGGTACGGGGACTCGAGCCATGTACCGTTCGACGTGGGCACCCGGGCCCGCTCCAAGGCAGCGCCAGGCGATGCCTTCAGCTCTCCTGGAACCGGCGATGGTACCGATGGCGAACCCGCCGGAGCGTTCGTGCCTCCAGGGCCGGCGCAACAAGGTCTGCCCGCGCGAGCATCCGACCGGCAGGACATCGTGCCCTTCCTGGCCGAGACCCCCGTCCTGTTTCCGCAGGAGCCCCGGGTCGAACCGCCGAGGCTGGACCATCTCGGCGTGGCCCTCCCCCACGTTCCCATGCCCCGGTACCTCCAAGGCTACTACCTCGAGTTGGCCGAGGACGGCGAGATCGGCCCATCCGTGGGTATTCCCATCGCTCGCCTCCACGTCGCCCTGAAGAAACGGACAGGACGCCGGCTCACCACCATTCGACTCGAGGCCACCGCACCGGGCCTGGTCGTCGATCGCGCGCCCGCTGAACCGGGACGGTTGTTCACACTGACAGGCTATCACGTGATACGACATCGCGGCGTGGAATACCGCATCGAGCCGGCCCGGGGTGACGTGACAGGGAAACGTCCCTACGTCGCCCTGATCATGGTACCCGGCAAGCAATACCCGGTCCGTGGAGACGAAGCCCGGATCGGGCGGAACCGGCAGCGCTGCGACATCGACTTGCCGGACCGGCAGACAACGGTCAACCTGATCTGGACAGAACGTTCGCGCCGCACCGATACCGTCGTTATCGGAAGACACAGGATGAACCGGGCCAACTGCTTCCTCGACGGATTCGAGGTGGGGTCCGAGCACGCGACGATCACTCGAGGTCCCGGTGGGTACTTCCTGAGAGCACTACGGCCTTTTCCGGTATTCATTCTCGCCGGCCCTCCCCAACCTATCAAGGCAGTCGGCAAACACCCTGTCCCTCTCAGGCACAGGGATCGGCTGCTCATCGGCCACGACATCTTCCAGTTCGTGCTGAGGTAGTTCGACCCAGGCCGACGTGGCCGTCCTCCTGCCCCTTCACCAAGCCCCCCCCCAAGTCCTCCATGCCCGTCCCTGTCCCGCCTCGGTGCACCAAGCCAGCACCTGGAAACGGCATTGGCGACAGAAAGCACCAAACCTGCTACACTTGGGATAGCCTCGAGACCACCCGCGCGCCCGAAATATCGCAGAACCGCGTTTCTGCCCATAATACTTGGAGGGAGTGCCGCCTGCCGTATCGAGATGGGCCGTCGCCCATTGGCAGGGAGGAAGCGGCATCGAGCAGACATCCCATACCAACCCGAGACCCGAAAGAGAGGAGGTTCCAGCCATGCATCGCAGGACACTTCGGTTGCCCCCGTGGCTCATCGGTATCGCCGCCCTCCCCCTGCTGGGTGGCAGCTTCCCGGATGGCTGCCACGACATGAGCTGCGAGGAACGTGTCGCGGCCGCCAACGACTACGTATCCTCCGTGGTGGCAGAGAATCTCGACTGCCGGACAGACAGCGACTGCACGACCGTGGGCATCGGGACCGACTGCATGGGCATGTGCCCGGTACCGGTCAGCGTCGATGGCGTCGACGAGGTGCTGGCCGCGGTGGCCTATGCCAACGCCACCTGGTGCGAAAACTACATCGAGGACGGGTGCCCATACGCGACCCCTTCGTGCGCTGCGTTCGACCCGGTGTGTGAAAACGGTCAGTGCGTGGCTGCCTTCTATTGATTGACCAGGAATCGGCGTCGACCGGGCAGCCTGCTTTCGCGGCGACCGCTGCCCGTTGTTGGCATGCCGGCGCCTCACCGTGTCCCCGCGTGCCGCTTCACCATGACTCGACCAGCTCGGATGAGCCCAGATGGTAGGCCACCACATCCTCTTTGCGCACAGTCACCTTCTCCTCGAAGAAACGACGCATGAAGCCCGGCGAGGTCTTTCTGCCGTTTCCGGGTGTTGGGCTGTGCTTTTCTTCTCGTTCTTCGTTGCGGTCCCGGGCTGTGGAACCGGCGATGATACCGGGGTGGGCCAGCAGCCTTCTGCCAGGAACGACGAGTCCGGACCCACGCCGACCGAGAAGCCGCCGTCAACCGCCTATCTCCGGCTATGGTCGCCCGCCGACGGCGCAACCGTGGTGGATCCCGTCACATTCCGCTGGCGGGCTGGCTCCGGTGTAGGGACGGTGAGCCTCGAGTGCGACGGTCTTCGTCTCCATCCTGGTGTTCTTCCCGCCGATCAGGAATCGTTCACCTATGACTTCGGTGGAGTCGGTGAGGAGAAGACGCTGGTCATCACGGGATATGACGATGCGAGGCAATCGGTCGCCACCGACGGGTTGAGATTCACACCGGTGCGCACACTGTGCCCTCTCGAGGGGCAACCCGAATTCAACGGGTACGTGATCGAATCCATCAACGACTGGGCCCGCTATCCCAGGGATGGAACCTATCCCTACTGCTGGACCGGTGACTGCGGCGCGGCATGGGGGCAGATTCACGACGGCTACTATGCATCGGAGTTCCTTTACGAGGGTGGCGAAGATTGCTTTTGCTCGGGCCATACGCTCGAACTCTTCCTCCGGGCGTATCAACTCTTCCAGGAGGACCACGACCTGCCTGAAGACACCCTCTACAGCCACGAGGACAACGTCCTGACCGTGGACGCGCTCTACCTCGGTGCGTTCTACCAGTACTGGCAAGGCTGGGGAGTGACGGACTATGCGAGTGCGGCGGATGCGCTGGTGTCCGAAGGAATCGGCGAGGAACTGTTCGAGGAGGACTGGGACAGCGTCTGGCCCGGCGACTTCGTCAACATCTGGCGCACCGATGGCAGCGGTCATTCGGTGATTTTCGTCGATTGGATCGAGGACGACGGTGTGAAGGTGGGGCTGCGGTACTACGGCTGCAACACATCTGGAGAGACGTGTCCGGACCCGGACGACCCGGCCAACCAGTGGGGAATCAGTGGCCCGTCGTTCGGCGAGGAGTACTTCGAGGGGGCTGGGGGACGCGTGATCGAGGAACTCCTGTTCATCGGACGCGCCTTTCTGCCTGATACATCCCCCTGATCCCGCTGGAACGCTCTACCCCGACCCCCTTCCTTTCCCTGCCGACCACCTGGCGCCGGGCCATGGACAGCCAGCCGGCCTGCGTGCGCGTCCGGGACCTCTCGAGCCAATGGTCACCATCTGCGGACCTGGCAGACTCGGCGCCCCCTCTTCCACCCGTTGCCGGACCTGCTGCTGCGACGACATGCACAGACGGACCCCGTGGGCCGCTTGGCTCCATGCTGTTGACATCGCCGTGGAGAGCTGGTGTAGCGAGAAAACGGCAAGAAGGACAGGGAAAGGGGGGAAAGCGGCTGCCGCGCGCGCGGCAGCCGGCACGCTATCCAGGCAGGTAGGTCAGTGCACGGCGGCGTTGGTGTCGTCCCGGTCGTAGTCCGCCGGGTCGTACCCTGCCGGGGCGTCATCGAGATAGCCTGGCCAGAAGTAGTCCAGGAACCCGTCGTGGTCGAGGTCCCACCTCACGGCGTTGCCCCCGCCGTAGTTGCCCATGTCGGCGTTGGTCCCGTCCGGGTCCAGGGAGTAGGCGTTCCCGCCGGAATCGACGAGAGGGGAACCCAGGGCGAGGTGGAAGTTGCTCGGGATCCCGCTGGCGTCATATTCCAGGAATTCGGGCTCGACGAGGAGGTTGGTCGGGTCCACGGACGCCAGGTTGTGGTTGTCTTCGCCCGGCGGATTGTACAGGCAAGAGTAGGTCACGTTCGGCACCGGCAGACCGGCACCCGTGTTCAGATAGAGGTTGTAGGAGCTGTTGTAGGCGAACACACTGTTGTAGATGACGGGCTTGGTGGTGCTTGCGTAGAGATTCAGCCCCCCTGTCTGAACCGCGGCGCCATTGTTGACGAACACGCAGTGGATGAGGGTTGGGCTGGAGTAGTAGAGGTGCCCGGCGCCGCCCTTGTTGTTGGAGTAGTTGCCATAGAACAGGCAATGCCTGATGTTCGGCGTCCTGCCCGAAAGGAACATGCCGCCGCCATTTGCCACGGACTCGTTGAACGCCACGACCGAATTGGTGATCGTGGGGCTCGAGTAGTCGGTAAAGAAGCCACCGCCCTTGTAATCCGCGGCGTTTGTGAGCATGCGCACGTTTCGCACCTCGGCGTCGGCATAGTAGAAGTAGATGGCCCCGCCACTGTATGCCGTGTTGTTTTCAATGGTGGAGTAGAAGATCTTGGCCTTGGCGTTGTCGAGGTAGACGCCGCCGCCCATTCCGGACGCTCCCGTACTGTTTCCGGTGATCCGCGTATCGGTGATGACGGGTGTTCCATCGACCACGTACACGGCACCTCCCTTGTCCGATGCGTAGTTGCCGGTGAGGACACAGTACGTGATGGTGGGGCTGGACGCGGCGACATAGACTGCCCCGCCTTCGAGGGCGGATCCGCCGGTCAAGGTGAAGCCGTTGAGGACCGCCGACGTATCCTCGCCGCTGGTGAACGCGAACACGGTGGAGGCTCCACCAGCGTCGACGACGGTGTCCTCTGCGTAGTGGGTGGAAGCGAGGGCGACGCTTCTGCCGCTGAAGCTCAGGTTCCCCTCGAAGTAGGTGCCTGGGCCGACCCACACCGTCACGCCGTCCGTGGCGGAAGCCAACGCGTTGGCGATGGAGGGGTAGGATCCGGTACTGAGCCCGACGTGGGGCTCGGGTGCGTCGGTACCGCCGCAGTCCTGGTCCACGCCGTCACCGGCCTGGTCCGGGGCGCCCGGATGGACCGTGGCGTCCTGGTCGTCGCAGTCGCCGCGCACGTGGATGACCGACCCCTCGGGCAGGCAGTCTCCTTCTGCCGCGGTCACGCCTCCGAAGCCGTCACCGTCCTCGTCGTACCACCAGCCCGGGCCGCCGGCAACGAAGCCTTCGTCGACGCTCCCGTCGCAATCGTTGTCCACGCCGTCGCACACCTCCGTCGCGTCGGGGTTGACAGCGGGGTCGGTATCGTCGCAATCGTCTTCCACACAGAAGCCGTCTCCGTCCTGGTCGGTGCAAGGGCAGGCTTCGTCGGAGCCATCGCAGTCCTGGTCGATGCCGTCCCCGCACACTTCGGGCGCTCCGGGATAGATCGTGGCGTCGTTGTCGTTACAGTCCACGTCTTCGTCGTAGCCGTCGCCGTCATTGTCCACGGTGGGGCAAGCTTCGTCGGAGCCATCGCAGTCCTGGTCGATACCGTCCCCGCACACTTCGGGCGCTCCGGGATGGATGGTGGGGTCGTTGTCGTTGCAGTCCACGTCTTGGTCGTAGCCGTCGCCGTCATTGTCCACGGTGGGGCAGACAGCGTCGACGCCGTCGCAATCCTGGTCGATACCGTCCTCGCAGATCTCCTCCGCTCCCGGAAAGACGGTGTGGTCACCGTCGTCGCAGTCGATGTTGTTGTCCACGTAGCCCGGGGGCGCGGAGCATGCGATGACGATGTCGGTCGAGGTACCGAACCCGTCGCCATCGGCATCGGCATACCACGGGGTGGCGTCGATGGCGTTCTCATCGGCGGTACCGTTGCAGTTGTTGTCCAGCGTGTCGCAGACCTCGTCGGCGAACGGGTGGATGGCGCTGTTGCTATCGTTGCAGTCACCGTCCTGGGCCGCGTATCCGGGAGGCTGTTCACAGCTCTCGAGGGTGTCGGTATCGACGCCATAGCCGTCGCCGTCGTTGTCGGCATACCAGGTCGCCAGCCCGCCGCCTTCGTCGATTTCGCCGTTGCAGTTGTCGTCCAAGCCGTTGCACACTTCGTCGGCGCCGGGGTTGATGTTGGGATTGGCGTCGTCGCAATCACCGCTCATCGTGGCGTACCCGTCCGGCTGTGCGCAGTCCTGCACGGCGCCCACCAGGACACCGTATCCATCGCCGTCACGGTCGCGGTACCAGGTGTAGGTTTCGAGCCCCTCATCGACCTGGCCGTCGCAGTTGTTGTCAACCTGGTCGCAAACCTCCTCTGCGGCAGGGTTGACAGCCGGGTCCTGGTCGTCGCAGTCGCCGCTCACCTTCACGTAGCCCGGTACAGGGTGGCACTCGACGATCGATGGCTCGGGCGCGCCGAACCCGTCGCCATCGGCGTCGGGATAGTAGGTCTCGGCGGTCAGGCCGTTGTCGATGTCTCCGTCGCAATCGTTGTCCACGCCGTCGCACACATCCTCGGCTCCGGGATTGACCTCGGGGTTCTCATCGTCGCAGTCACCGTCTTCGGCAACGTGTCCCGGTGGCTGGTCGCAAGACGTGATCGTGGGCCGAGCCGCACCGTACCCGTCGCCGTCGTGGTCCGGGTACCAGGTCACCGGACCGCCGTTCTCGTCGACCTCGCCGTCGCAGTTGTCGTCGATCCCGTTGCACACATCCTCCATCCCGGGATTGACGTCGGGGTTCTCGTCGTCGCAGTCACCGCCGACCAGGATGTAACCGGGCATGGGCTCACAGGTGGTCACGGCGCCATCGGCGTCTCCGTAGCCGTCCCCGTCGATGTCCGGGTAGACCGTCTTGACACCGGTGCCTTCGTCGACACGACCGTCGCAGTTGTCGTCGATCCCGTTGCACACCTCCTCTGCGGCCGGATTGACATCCGGGTTCTCGTCGTCACAGTCTCCCGGCTCGGCTGCATACCCTTCCGGCTGCTCGCAGTTCCGAATAGGAGGAGGCCACACCGCACCGTAACCGTCGCCATCGGCGTCCACCCACCACTGGGGGGCGTCCGCCGCATCGTCGACCACATCGTTGCAGTCGTTGTCGATCCCGTCGCAGATCTCTTCCGCGTCCGGATTGATCGTTTCGTCCCGGTCATTGCAGTCTCCCGGCACCTCCACGAAGCCCTCGGGCTGCTCACAGGCTTCCTGGACCGGGAGCGGCGCACCGTAGCCGTCACCGTCGGCGTCAGGGTAGTACGTGACGACCGGCAGACCTTCGTCGACCTGACCATCACAATTGTCGTCGATCCCGTTGCATACCTCTTCGGCACCCGGGTAGACTTCGGGGTTGGTGTCGTCACAGTCACCCTCTTCGACCGCCCACCCATCCTGATCCTCATCGGTCGTGTTCGGACAGGAATCCTGGCCCATCATTGCCAGGCTGAATGGGAGAACGAGGGCCCACAGGAGTGGTTGCGAGAAACTCTGGTGCAGCTTTGGTCTCATAGGCAATAGATCCTCTCCTCAGTAGGGTTGTTGTTGCCGCAAGGCTGCGACCTGCGCGCCCCGCCTCGCGGTTCGGCCACGGTACCCGCTCCGGTATCGGCGGCACCCTCGGCACCACCGTCTACGGCTGATTCACGATTTCCCAACCGGCACCTTCCATGCCAGGAACTGACCACTCGAGCCTGGTATTCGTCCGGCTCGGGTAGCTATTATGCACACACATCCAGAGCAACGTCAAGGGCACACCAGAGAATAATTACGAAAAAAAGTGCGTGGCGTTTTTTTCAATTCCCGGCGCAGGTTGGGGCAGGCAACCAGGTTACACCTACCCCATCTCGCCCCCACCGCCGGCTGCCCCGGCCTCCTCCTCGCTCCCTTTCCGCTTGACCTCCGTGGCATTGTCCCGCAAACATGGTTCGGGCAGCCCCCACCGCGCGGCGGCCCATGCACGACAAGGTTGCTCTCACCAAGAGGAGTGCGACGTGGCAGCGCTTACGATCGACGATCTCAACCGGATGGCCAATGGGTTCCAGCAGTCCAAGGTGCTGCTTCTGGGCGTGGAATTCCACGTGTTCGACCACATCCACGCCGGCCGAAACACCGCTCGAGCGATTGCCGAAGCGGAGAAGACGACGCTTCGAGGCATGGAAATCCTGCTCGACAGTCTGTGCGCGATCGGTGTGCTGGGCAAGGAAGACGGCCGCTACACCAACTCCCCGGTCGCGGACCGGCACCTCCGCCGGGATGGTCCCGACTCGGTTGCGCACATCATGGCCCACCGCAACCAGATGTTCCGGAGTTGGGCGCTGCTCGACGAGACGATCCGTCTTGGCAAACAGACACCCGAACGGGAGAAGGCCACCCTGACGGACCGGAAGGCCAATCGGAACTTCATCCTGGGCATGGCCGAGGTGAGCCGGGATCGCGTCGGACCGATCCTCGACCGCCTGCCGCTCGAGGATTGCCGGAGATTCGTGGATCTTGGCGGCGGTCCCGGCAAATATGTGTGCGAAGCTGCCGAGCGGAACCCCCGTCTCCAGGCTGTGCTGGTCGATCTCCCCCTGACCGTGGAAGTCGCCAGGGAGCAGATTGCGAAGCGGGGGCTGGCCGGCAGGGTCGAGACGAGAGTGTGCGACTTCTACCGGGAGGAAGAACTCGACATCGGCGGGCCCGCGGACGTTGTGCTCATCTCCCAGGTCCTGCACGCCGAGGGCCCCGAGGAAAACCGCGCCCTGCTCGAGCGGCTCGAGCCCAACGTCCGTCCGGGCGGCGTGGTCTGCGTCGTGGAAAACCTCATCGACGAGACCCGGACCGCACCGGCCGGCGCCGCCATGTTCACGGTCAACATGCTCGCCGGGACGAAGCGGGGCCGAACGTACACGGCGGGCGAGGTCTCGAGTTGGCTGGCGGCGGCGGGATTCGTGCCTTCCCCGGCGGAGGAGGTGGCTGACCGCGCCTGGATGATCCTGGGCACCAAGCCTCGCTGAGCGTACCCGCGCGTGCTGCCTCGAGGTCCTGGAAGAGATCTTGCCCCGGGTGGAGAGGCCATGGCGGCCCGTGATTTCCGCCGGCTCGCCGCTGCGCTGGCCAGGGAACCCGTTTCGGCTACCTGCCCAGGGCTTGCAGATAGGTCACGAAATCTCCGCGGTCCCAGATCTGCTCCCCGATGAGCTTGCGAACCACCACCCCGTTCCGGTCCAGGATGTAGGTTTCGGGGAACTTGCTCGTGCCGAACGACCGGGCCACCTTCTGTTCCGGGTCCAGGGCCATGGTGACCTTGGCGCCGGTCTTCTCGACGACTTTCCGCACATCGGCCCAGTCCTTGTCCACCGACACGCCGATCACCACGACATTCGAGCCATCGAGTTGGCGGCGGAGCCGCTCGAGGGAAGGCAGCTCCTCGAGGCAGGGCGGACACCAGGACGCCCAGAGATTCAGTACGACCACCTTGCCCCGGAGGTCTGCGCTGGTCAGCCGCTGGCCCGAGTCCATCTCGAGGACGAAAGGGGGGGCAGGCTCGCCCGGCACGACAGCGCCGGCACCTCCTGCTGGACCGTTCGTCGTTGGCGCCGCTGCCGTGGCCCCTCCTTCCGATTGAAGCGCCGGTGCCGCTGCGACAAGAGCCGCAGCCAGGACGACGTGCACGCCAACCCATCGATATTGCTTTGCTCGCTTCGCCATTTCCACCCTTCCACCTTGCCGGAGCCCCGTGGAGAGACGAGGTAACGATCTCTCCCCCCGCCGGGGCACGGCACGCCAGTCCGAATCGAACTCGACTCGAGGTCATCAGGACGCCGCAGGCTCCAGCACCCACCGGTTCCCCTGCGGCAGGGCTCAACCTACCGCAATATCCGGCCGTTCGTCAATCTTCGAAATGCTTGAAAATGTCTCCCCGAATGAGCTTGCGGAACACACGAGTCCAGAGGTATGCTCCCATCACCGACGAGGAATGTGGACCCCAGCAAAACAGCGTGAGGCCTGCATGCAGGAACGGAAGAATACGATCATCCAACAGATCGACGCCGCGCTGGCCCGGCACGACGAACTTGTCGGCAAGGAGCGGAAGCCGGGGGACTACGCCCACCTGTCCCGCTCCGAGGTGGCGGAGCTGATCGCCAGGCTTTCGTCGACCATCGACTCCCTGACCCCCGACGGCCACCGCTATCGCAAGCTCACCGCGGTCACCCTGAAGCAGCACGGGACCGAGAGCCCCGACAACCTGGAAGTGCTGGTCGGTTACCTTCGCGCCCTGCGTGAGGATATCGAACAGGGATACCTGAGGCGCTGGGAGGAGCTGGTCCGGGCCGACCTCTTCTCCAATCTCCTGGACATTGCCAGCCATTTCCTCGGCGAAGGGTTCCTGGACGCCGCAGCCGTCATGGCCGGCGGGGCGCTCGAGCAGCACCTCCGGAACCTGTGTATCAAAAAGGGAATCCTCTCTGCGACCGACCCGGACCCTCACCGCTACACCCTGTGGGAACTGCGGGAGAAGCTCATCGCGGACCGATACATCGACGCGAGCGAAAACCGCTCGATCAAGAACTGGGCGAAGATCAGGAACCGCGCCGCACACCGGGGAGACCCGGAGATCAAGCCAGACGAGATCCGCCTGATGATCGAAGGCATCGCCCTGTTCATTCGCAAACATTCTGCCTGACGCGGGGAGTGCCCCCCGCGTCACGGGCTCGAGGAGACATCGCATGGGGAGCAAGCCGGACGGATACTTCGAGGCGTGGGCCAATAGCATCGCCTGGAAGAAAGCACGCGAAGACAACGTGTTGATAAACACGATCTCTCGTATCGTCCAGCAGGAACTGAGGGGACAGGTCCATCTGGCCGGCTCTCAACGCAAGGGGACGTCGATCCTGGGGAGCGACATCGACCTGTGCGTGAGCACCAAGGAGCCGGTCACCCTGAAGCAGCGGACGGACCTCGCGGCGCGCCTCACGACCGAACTGGGCCGAACGGCGCGGCCGGGTGCCCACATCATCCGGGTGGAGCCTCCGTCCGGCGGGCCCCACATCGACATCGCCTTCGCCAATGCTGCGTTCGGAAGCCGTCCGCTCCCCAATCGGGAGCAGTTCTACGGCGCGGTTCGCAGGCAGCACGCGGCTCGAGCGCTAAAGTGGTGGCTCCGGGAGCGCCATCTCCCGCACGTGGGCGGATGGGCCGTCGAGGCGGTGGTCGTCAGACTGGACCAGAACGTTTCGACCGGGGCCGAACTCTTCCTCCGAATCCTCGAGTGGCTGGTTGGGAGCGCGAATACGCAGGCGGTGGAAAGCATGCTCCGGCCCGCGGCCTTTCCGAAGTGGCACCCCCGGTGGTCCAACGTGGTGCCGGGGCGCCTCGAGGCGATCCGAAACGCCGCTCGCCGCTTGCAGAAGCAGCCTCGCGAGTGGCGGTCGGTGGGGGATGTGGAGAATTGGTTGAGGAAGTAGCGGTGTTTGGCTCGAGGGGGACCCCGCACACGGGCATGGCGTTCGGAATCACTCACTGATGTCAGCGCGTTTGCGGGGCTCTTTCGCCAGACCTTCAGTCGCTACGAGAAAAGGGTTGTCGAGGTTCTTCTTCCCAGACCTACCGGTCCCCGCCCGGAAACTGGGTGCCGCAATACCCTGGAAAAGCAACTCTCAGAGGCCAAAGCCCGAGTCGCCCTGCTCGAGGCCGAAACCAAGCGTCTCCACAAGGAACTCTCCCGTTCCATCAGGCTCGATCAGCCCTTCATCTGCAGGCTCATCCTGGGATATGGCCCTTATTCCTCGATCCCATCGACAGACTGCCGGCCCGTGGCGGTCAAATTGTCCCACGAGGCCTCCGGGACCGCACGAATGGCTTGCTCGGTGTGTCTCTGTGTTGAACATCCACCGCCTTGATGGTATGCTTGCCAAGGTCATCACGTCGTGGTCGCAGCATGCGCGCCGGGAGCCATTTCGCGGCGAAAGAGCCGGCGCCTTTTCTATCTGTGGAGCGCAAGGTTATGGAGCAGCCTTCTCTGGACACGCACTTCGGGAAGTACACCCCCATTCGCTTCTTGACGCATTGGACGCTCGGCGAGCGTTTCATCGCCATGCGGGAGGACGCGGGGGCCAATGATCCACCGGTCATCGTCGATCGGCTGTGGCTGGAGTTCCGGTACTTCGACAGGATCTACGACGAACTCGAGCGTATCCGTCGCTGGTGCCTCTTCAGCCACCCCGCGATGGTCAACGTCATCGACGTGGGAATGGCGGATGAACATCCCTACGTGGTGAGTGAATACTTCGAGGGCGTGCCTCTCGAGACGTACATCCAGCGTCGCGAGAAGGGAGGGGAGCCGATCCCCGAGCGCACGGCCCTCGAGATTGGCGTGCAACTGGCCCGGGGGCTTGCCGCGTTGCACGGAGCCAGCGACGGGCCGTGGCACCTGGGCCTGGTCCATGGCGGCCTTGGTCCCACCCGGGTGCTCCTCGACACCCGCGGGCGCGCGAAGATGCTCGCCGGATGGAGCACGGGCCTGGAGAAGCGTCTCGCCTGGGCCACGCCTCCGCGGACGGCGGCCTACCAGGCCCCGGAATGGCTCTGGGGCCACCCCAAGCCGGACCATCGAGCCGATATCTACAGCCTGGGAGTCGTGCTGTACGAGGCCCTGATTGGCAGGTACTGTCCGACCGGGGAGCCCCTGGCATATGTCCGTCGAGTACTCCGGCGCGACCCGGAGGAGGCCGGACCGTTGGACGCACTCCCCGCGCCGCTGGCCCACCTGCTCCGCCGGCTGCTCGCCCGAAATCCTGCCCACCGGCCTGCCGACGCGGCGACCGTGGCGGACACGCTCCGCTCCCTCATCGATGCGGAATACCGGGGCGAGCCCCGCCGCGCGACAACGGCTCCTCCAGAGGAATCGGCTGTGCCAGAAGAATCGGCTGTGCCGACGACCAAGGTCCAGAGACCGCCGGGCCTTTCGCAGCCACCTTCCTCCGAACTGCCGGAACCGCCGGTTCCGGCCGAGGTCGCGGCCGCCGAAGCGGCCCAACCTGCCCCCGAGCCTGCTCCGCCCGAGGCGCGTGAACCGGAACCGGCAGTTGAACAGGTGAAGCCGGAAGTGCCGCCCGACGAGCCGGAAGAGCCGGACATCAGCATCCGGCTCACGACCGTCGTGCCGCCGGTCGAACGCCCCTCGCCATCCCAGGAGGCCACAAAGGAGCCGGACCTTGGTGCGGGCGTCGCAGCGGTCGCCGAGAAGACGCCGGAAGTGGCCGAAACCGCCACGACGCCGCCACCGGCGTCCGCGGAGTCGCTGTGGTTCGGCGCGCCCCTGCCGGCCGAGGCGGTACCCGACACGGAGGCTTCCCCTGTCGAACCTCCTTCCCCGGCGCTGGCCGAGGAGGTCGTCGCGGTCGAAGCGGCGGGCGCGCTCGCCGGCGAGGAGGCGCCGGACGAGGGGCCTGTCCCCGCGAGCGACGTTGCTCCCGATGTCGCCCTGGCGGATGAAGGCGCGTCGGCGGAACAGGCTCCCGGCGAACCGGAACCGGCGGAGCAAGATGCGCCCGTGGTCGAGGAAGAGGCCGCCTTGGCTCCCGAAGCGGCGGTACCGGCCGGCGACATCGCCGATGCCCATGCGGAGGGGCCCCCGGCCGTCCGGCCGGCGCCCGCGGAGGCAGCTCCCCCGGTACCGGAACCCGTCGCGCCGCCGGCCGAACCCGCCGCGCCGCTCGAGGAGCCGAGCGCCGCGGCACGGGAGGAAGAGGAAGAGGAGGAAGAGGAGGAACCCTCCCGCCCCCTCGCCCTGCAGGAACCCCTGCCGACGAGGCCTCGAGGCTACCTGGTATACCGGGAAGGTTCCTCCCAGGAGTACCGTTTTCCCCTGGCGGGAGACGTGGTCACGTTGGGTCGTTCCAGTAACAACACCTACCAGATTCTGTCCGAAATCAAGGCATCACGCTACCACTGCGAGTTCCAGTACGAAGTGGACGCGAACGGAAGGGGCAGATGGCTCCTGGTCGATCGCAGGAGCACGAATGGTACCTACGTCAATGGCCGGCCCATCGATGTCTACGAACTGAAGGGCCGGGAGAAGATCAATATCGGCTACACGACCTTCCGTTTCCTGATGGCCGACGACGACGGGAATGCTATCGATGCCACCCCGGAGAGACCTCGGGAGGAGCCTGTCGACACGGCGGACATCCCGCTTCTTCGTGCCGCGCTGGTCATGAACGAGGGGAGGCCGAACGAATCCCGGCACGAGGTCAAGGGCGATGTGTTCCTGATCGGCTCGGGGCCGGGGAACTCGCTCCAGATCAAGGGTCCCAAGGTGGCGCCGTGCCACTGCGAGATCCGCGTTCAGGACGGGATGTACGTGATCGAGGATCACATGAGCGAACACGGAACGCTGGTGAACGGCTTTCTCGTCGACCAGCTCGAGCTGGATGGCGGAGAAGAGATCAGCATCGGGGATGTCACGATGCGTTTCGTGCTGTTCTGAGCGTCCCCGCCGGCCGGGGAAGGACGGCCCGGGCAGCCATGTTCCCCCCCGCCACCGGGTCACGCACGGTGATCACATCCCAGCGTAGTCATAATCGCCGAAGCTGTCGTAGGCGTAGAAGTCGAACCCGTAGTATTCAGGGGTATTGCAGTCGGCCCAACCAGCGTACTGCCAATAGATCGTGTCCGAAAACTGCTGCGTGTAGGAATCGACGCACCCATCGGACGCCAGGTTGAAGGTCTCGACGATATCCCCGTAGTACAGGTCAATGACGTCCACCGAAACGGAACGGACATCGTAGCAGCCGTCCCAGTCCTCCGCCCAGGCGTAGAACTCCCAGAAGCACTGGTCGTAGTAGGAATCCCACCCTGCGTAGGCGTCGATATAGGTCAGGTACGGCGCCCGGTTCGGCTCGGGCGCCTCCACGTAGATACAGCCCGAGAAAGCCGTCAGGATGACAGCGACCAGGGCAGCCAAGCCACTCGTCACGGTCCTCGAACCGGACCATCCCTCGTGTCCTGTGTCGTTCTTCATCTCCCATCTCCCGAATCTGGAAAGGTTGTCCCGCTTCACATCCCTATTGACGCAGGTCGGCGGGCGATATTCAACGATTCTTGTACCAGCCACCCATTCGCGGCAGGTGTCCCCCCTCCTCGCGCCCCGCGCCCGGGATACCGGCACGCCCTGCTCCCGACCACTCAACGGAACAGGTCCCGCACCAGGGTGTAGGCGATGCGCGGCAGGTCGTCCCACGTATCCGCACGGTAGTACCGCCCGCGTCCCACCGTCGCGAGGCGCCTGCAAAGCCCCCGATCCCGCCCGTCCTCTCCAAGGTGCACCACGTGCAGCCGCTGGAACCTCGCCGCCACCCGTGCCGGATCCCAGCCCACGTTGTACACGCCGTCAGAGAGCAGGATGCCCGCCCGACTCGGCCGCGTCGAACGCCGCAGCGCGCACAACCCGGCCTGCAACCCGGCCTCGAGGTGCGTGTAGCCCCGCGCAGGCACCTCGAGAACCCGGCGCACGAAGGTCTTCACCGGGAGGTTCTCCCCCAGCGGCTTTATCGTTCTCGGCGTCGAATCGAACGCTATCACGGCCAGGTCGTCCATGCGAAGGCGCAACGCCATGACCGCGGCCGCCACCGCCATGAGCGCGATCTTTTCACCCGTCATGGACAGGCTCATGTCGAGTATCAGCGCCGTGTCCGTCCGCCGCTGCTCCCGCACGCGCACCCTGAGTCGCTCCGGATCGTGAGGCATTTCGAGTACTCCGGCATCGATACTCGCCTCGAGATCGACATCGCCCGGCGGGCTTTCGGGCCAGGGGTACAGGGCGTCCCCCATGGGTCGGGAAGCGTGCCTGACGCAGGCCATCGCGCGCCGGATGACGGCAGCGACGGCAACGTCGCGCAACGGTTCGGGGGCCCTTCCGGAAGATGCCTGGCCACGCAACCGCCGGTAGGCCACGGCGGCTTCCCAACCGTCCATGGCCAGGTCGTCGGCGGCACCTCCTTCCAGGGGCACGAACGGGGACGTATGCTCTCTCGGGTCGTCATGGGCGACGGTAGCCGACCTCGAGAGATCCTGGGTGGGCCTCTTCAGCGGTTTTTTTTTTCGGCAACGAGTTCCCGAACCACGGCATGAGCGTCGCCGCCCGCGGCGTCGTTGGGTTCGATCCTGGTCGGCAGCGCGGCCGCGGCGGCCCTCTCGAGCGCATCATCACCGCCCAGGTGACGTGCTATCTCCACGATAGCAATGGCTGCCCGTACCGAAGCACCGCGCAGGATGGACGGATGTTCTCGAGTCGCCCGCACGATCCTGACAGCTTGTTCCGCGAGTCCCTCCGGAACCGGTGGGCGTACCCGCATCCTCACGATCTCGAGTTCCTCGTCCTCGCCCTGGTAGCCGAGCATGACAAGCTCGAACCGATCCAGCATGGCTTCGGAGAGGTGGCCGGTTGCGACGAATTCTCGAGGATTCATCGTGGCGATCACGGTGAACCCGGATCGAGCACGGACGGGCTCCAGCAGGGGGAGAACGAGCGACCCCTCATCCAGGACCGGCAGGAGGACGTTTTGGACACCCTCCGGCATCCGGTTGAGTTCGTTGATGAACAGCACGCCGCCTGTTTCCATGGCCGAGACCAGGGGGCCCTTGAGAAACGTCCCCGGCGAATATCCCTCCCGCAGCACACCAGGCGGATCGAAATGTCCGACAAGCTTCTGTTCCGTGAACCTGCCGTCCCCGTCAACGCGAAAGACGGGTCGATCGAGGGCTCGCACCACGGCGAGGGCGACGACGGTTTTGCCCACCCCGACAGGTCCCTCGAGAAGCACGTGGCGGCCGGCGGCCAGGCAGGCACCGACCGTCTCCAGTTCCACCGCTCTCCCGACCACACCCTGGGTTTCCTGCACCCTGGTCACATCGAATGGTATCCGGTCCACGCCGCGCTCCCTTGCGAAACCACGTCGCATGCCTTGCCGACCACGTCGATATCCCAATAGCCGATGACGCGGTGCTACGCGACCACATTGTCTCCGCAACCGGTGTTTCTCCCTGTTCAAACCCCCGGTTTGGAACTATATTGAGTTCTTGGCCGCACGCGCGTCGCCACGGAACCGTCGGTCCACGGGGCGAACGGCCGGGCCGTGGCGGTCGTCCAGACGTCAACATGCTTGAGATCGAGGAACGCTGCCCATGCCGATCAAAGACACCGACATACCAGACGAAGAGGAGCAGGCGCTGCTTCGCGAGATGATAAAGGAGGTCACCCGGCGGCTCAGGCCGGACCTGGTGGCCGAAACGAAGGCCGAGCCTGTCCCGCGGGTGGGCCGGAACGACCCCTGTCCGTGCGGTAGCGGCCGCAAGTACAAGCGTTGTCACGGAAAGCACGCCGACCCACGGCAGGAGGGCTGACAGAGCACCATGCCGTTGCCGCCGAACACCGCCGGATCGAGCCGGCTCCAGAACGAAACCGTCGCCGTCGTTCTCGGGGGCGGTCGTGGCACCCGTTTGTTCCCGTTGACTCGAGACCGCTCCAAGCCTGCCGTTCCCCTGGGGGGCAAGTTCCGGTTCATCGACATCGCGCTGTCGAACAGCATCAACTCCGGGCTGAAGCGCATTTTCGTACTGACGCAGTACAACTCGGTTTCCCTCAACAATCATGTAGCATTTACCTACAAGTTCGACTCGTTCTCGAGAGGATTCGTCAGCATTCTCGCCGCGGAGCAGGGATACGATGACGAGTCGGGTTGGTTCCAGGGAACGGCGGACTCGGTGCGCCACTGCTTCCGCTACCTCGGCGACCCCTCGTTCCGGCATGTTCTCATCGTGCCAGGCGACCACCTCTGCCGTATCGATTTCAACCACATGATGGCCATTCACGACCTTCGCCGGGCAGACGTGACCCTGTGCGCCGCCGTGGTGTCTCGAGACGACGCCAGCCATTTCCGTGTGTTGAAGTTGGCCGACGACGGTCATGTGCTGGAATTCGCGCGCAAGCCGACCGACCCGAACGTCCTGGCACGGTTCCGGTTGACCGGCGCCGACCGGCGCCACCATGGTATCGACGGTGATCCGAACGAGGACCGGTACCTCGCGTTCATGGGCATCTACCTGTTCCGCAAGGAGGTGCTGTTCCGGCTGCTCAACACGTTCGACGACCAGGACCTGGGACGGGACACCCTTCCCCGCATCTTCTGGTCCGCGAGAAGCTATTGCTACGTCTTCAAGGACTACTGGCGAGACATCGGCACGATCCGAAGCTTCTACGAAGCCAGCATGGACCTGACACGACACCATCCCCCATTCCGCTTCCAGCACCCGCGGGCGCCGATATACACGCATGGACGCTACCTCCCTGCCAGTCGTATCTACCGCAGCGTCATGGACGGCGCGCTCGCCGCCGACGGCACGGTGATTCACGACGCCCACATCGAACGGTCGGTGATAGGCGTGCGTGCGCGTATCGAGGCCGGCACGAGGATCTCGCGCACGGTCATCTTCGGTGCCGACGCTTTCGAGACCCCAGCGCAGCGCGCGGAAGCGCTCGCTCGAGGCGTTCCGCCGCTCGGCATCGGTCCTCGGTGCGTCATCCACAAGGCGATAATCGACAAGAACCCGCGTATCGGCGCCGATTGCCGGCTGGAGAACAGGCAGAATGTCCAGGAGATGGATGGCGACAACTATTTCATCCGGGACGGCGTCATCATCATTCCCAAAGGTGCAGTGCTCCCACCGAACACCGTTATCTGATGCCATGACTCCTTGGAATTTCGACGAAATCCGCAACAGCCTCGAGGCGGACCTGGCGAAGCGCACGACATCCAGCGCACGGGAACGCAAGCGGGAGCGGATCCTCGGCGCAGCGACGGAGCTGTTCGTCGCCCAGGGGTACCGGCGGACCAGCGTCGAGCAGATCGCCCGTACGGCAGGGGTCGCCAAGGGAACGATCTACCTCTATTTCAAAACCAAGGCGGACATGCTGATGGGCGCACTGGACGCCGAGCGCAGGCGCTATGCGACCGAGATCCTTCCTCTCTTCCGGGACGGCATCGCCCCGAAGGAGCGTTTGAGGACGTACATCGCGGAGACACTGCGCCTCGCCGGCGACCTGCCCTTGTTTTCCCGCCTCCAGGGGGGGGACCGCGAAATCCTGGCCGTGCTCGACGATCTGGACACGAGCATTCGCACCCGCTCGCTCGAGGTGGGGATGGACCTGCTCGTTCGCCTGATCGACGAGGCCGCCTCGCCCCATGGCTTGTCTTCTCGAGACCTTCGCGAGAGGGCCGCGGCCTTGATGGGAGTCCTCCTCGTGGGCATCCGGGCCGGCGAGATAGCCCGTATCGGGCTGACCCGCCGGCGCTTCGCCCAGGTGCTCGCCCAGGTCATGGTGGACGGACTCGGCCAACCGTAGGGTGGCGCTCGAGGCCCTTGTCACGGCCCCCATGACGGTCCACTCGAGTCCAACTCCACGATCCGACCAAAGGCATCCTGAGTACTAGAGCATTCTCCAGGAAACGATTGCGCCGCCGCCCGGAGGGCGGTACACTGAAGCAAGCGCGACCGGCAGACACGTGCACAGTGGGGGCGTACATGGAGAGGCTGGAGCAGGACATCGCTGCCGCGATCAAACGCGCGCGGCTCACCCACATGTGGATCTCCATCGTCCCCCTGGGCGTCCTCGCCTACCTCCTCGGCGTCCACATCTTCCCCATCCTCCAGGAACAGCGAGCCGACCTGCTGATCTTCTGCCTCATGGCCGTGCTCGCGCTGACAGCCTTCCTGACCCTGCTCGGCTATGGGGTCACGCGCCAGGAAGCCGAGCACGTCACCAACGTGGTGCGCGAGACGCGGCAAGCCCTGTTTCACATCCTCGCCGCCTGCAAGGACGTCGCGACGGCCGGTTCCATGGACGCGATTGTCGATCGGATCGCCGCCGGCACCTGCCGGGCGCTCAAGGCGCGCGCCACCGTGGTGTGGGTGCCGTCCGATGGCGGCCTGTGCGTGGCCGGCACGGCCGGAGCCCGGGAGCAAGGTGTCAAGATCTCCTTGGAGGCGGGGCGGGGCATGGCCGGACGTGCCGTCACGGCAGGACGTCCCGCTCGCAACGTCACGCTCAGCAAGGCCGACAAACTGGTGGATGACGCCCTTGGCATCCACACACTCCACGCCATCGCGGTGCCCATGACCGGCCCGGACGGTTCCTGCGCCGGGGTTCTCACGGTCCACGACCGGCGCGACGGCGCACGATTCTCCCTGTCCGACCTCGATATCGCGACGGCCATCGGGCAGATCGGGGCCGTGGCGATCTCGAGTGCTCGATCCCAGGCGCAGCAGCAGCAGGCCTGTTCCATGTTCCCGGCGCTGATCAGCAGGGTTATCGACGACGCCTATCTCTGGCCCGGCCATTCCCCCAACGTCGAGCGGCATGCACTGGCCATCGCCGAAGAGCTTCGCCTCGGCGAGACATTCCGCGAATCGCTCCGGCTTGCGTGCCGGCTTCACGACATCGGGCTAGATGCCCGCCCGTCGCAGGAGCGCTCCCTGTCAGACGGCAGCCCTGATGCGCACCCCTCTCGAGGCGCGGACATGGTGGCATCGATGGAACCGTGGGGCCACTGCGTGGCGTTCATCCGGACCCACCATGAACGCATGGACGGGCGAGGCTATCCCAACGGGTTGAGCGGGTACGACATCCCTTTGGGAGGACGTATCCTGGCCATGGCCGAATGGTGGGATGAGATGACCAATCCCGCATCACCCCTCCGGCGATTCAGCGAAGCCGAGGCACTCGAATTCCTGGAAAAGGACGGCGGATCGACCTTCGACCCGCCCATCGTCCACGCCTTCAGGGATGTCATGATCCGCCAGGCGAACGAATGACACCCCCGACACCGCGAACAGACCGGCGGACCCCACGCCAGCCCGACCGCCACGTACCGGGACCCGACTCGAGGCATCCTGGCGCGACACCCTGGCGGCCAGTCCCGTCCCGCCCGCCAGGATGTCAAGAACGGCACAAGCCCGAGTCATGAATCGCAGTGTGCTCGTAAAGGCATAACCTGCTTTGTTTCATGCGGATTCATTATGTCGTCCCATGCGCCACTCGGCATTCTTCCCTTGACTGGAATCTGGAAATCCCGTAGCATGATCATGGAACCGTGCCTGCCGGCCGACTTCCAGGCCACGAATCGAGCCTATTCGTTTTCCTGGCGGGCATCCCCCAACTCCTTGCCGCCTGCGCGGAGGCATCATGCGATCGGGCAAACGTACCATCTCGTCGACACTCGCCCTCTTCGCCCTGGCCGTGGGACTCGGTTGTCCGGATGCCCCCGACGAGGCAAGAGTCAGCACCCCTGCCGCGACCTACGACCCGGTATGGTCTCCCCCACCCCCCACCTCGCCGCCGGACACTTCGCCGTGGCCTGCACCATCGCTCACACCCGGCCCGAACACCCCGGTCAGATTCCCGACCCCTCCCGTCACCGATTGCTCACCCCACGAAGAGATCCCCTACGACGGCGTCGACCAGGATTGCGACGGGGTCGACCTGACCGACGTCGATGGCGACGGGCATGACGCCACCGCCGCTGGGGGGGACGATTGCAACGATACCGACGCCAGCGTCTATCCAGGCGCTCCGGAAATCCCCTACGACTGCATCGGCCAGGATTGCGACACGTTCGACCTCGACGACCAGGACGGCGACGGGTACACAGCGGCTCAGGCCGGCGGGAACGACTGCGACGACCAGGATCCGAATGTCCATCCAGACGCCCACGAGGTACCCTACGACGGCATCGACCAGGATTGCGACGGGGTCGACCTCGACGACCAGGACGGCGACGGGGTCATCGCCGAGGAGGCGGGCGGCGACGACTGTGACGACCTGAATCCCACGACGTTCCCGGGCGCTCCGGAGATCCCCTACGACGGAGTGGACCAGGACTGCGACGGACACGATTTGACCGACGTCGACCAGGACGGTCACGACGCCGAAGAGGCGGGAGGATACGACTGCGACGATCAAGACCCCGAGATCAACCCGGACGCCGAGGAAGTCTGCGACCGGGAGGACAACGATTGCGACGGCCTGATCGACGAGGGCTTCGACCAGGACCACGACGGCTATCTCGTGATAGAAGGGTGCGAGTCCGAAAACGGTGACGACTGCGACGACCTGTGGGGCTTCACCTACCCCGGGGCGGATGAACTGTGCGACGGTCGAGACAACGACTGCGACGGGGAGATCGACGAGGGTTTCCCCGACATGGATTCGGACGGCATCGCGGACTGCCTCGACGACGACAAGGATGGCGACGGCTACATCGCCTCCGTCGACTGCGACGACACCGATCCCGTCACCTACCCCGGCGCCGAGGAACTCTGTGACGGCAAGGACAACGACTGCGACGGCGCCGTGGATGAAGACTACCCCGACACAGACCAGGACGGCATTCCCGACTGCCGGGACGACGACAAGGACGGCGACGGCTTCGATGGCGCCGATTCGGGCGGGGACGACTGCGACGACCTCGACCCCGACATCCACCCCGAAGCAGACGAAACCTGCGACGGCTTCGACAACAACTGTGACGACATCATCGACGAGGACGCCGTCGACCGGAACACCTACCATGCCGACACGGATGGCGACGGCTTCGGCGACCCCGCGGCCCCCACCCTGGCTTGCGACCCCCCGGAAGGATACGTCGGAGACGGCACAGACTGCGACGACACCGCAGCCATCACATACCCCGGCGCACAAGAAATCTGCGACGGCCACGATAACGACTGCGACGGCGACATCGACGAGGGCGTCAAGGTCACCTTCTTCCTCGACGCCGATGGCGACGCGTTCGGCAACGCCACCGCCCCGACCCTCGCATGCGCCGCACCGGAGGGGTACGTCGAAGACGATACCGACTGCGACGACACCGCAGCCATCACCTACCCCGGCGCAGAAGAAATCTGCGACGGCACCGACAACGACTGCGACGGCGAGATCGACGAGGGCGTCAAGGATACCTTCTTCCTCGACAACGACAGCGATTCCTTCGGCAATCCCGCAACGTCCTCCCTCGCATGTTCCGAACCGGACGGATACGTGACCGACAACACCGATTGTGATGACAGCGACCCGGCGATCCACCCTGGAGCCCCCGAGGTGTGCGACGGCATCGACAACGACTGCGATGGCGAGATCGACGAGGGCGTCAAAGACACCTTCTTCCTCGACGGCGACGGCGATTCCTTCGGCAATCCCGCAACATCCTCCCTCGCATGCGCCGCGCCGGACGGATACGTCGAAGACGATACCGACTGCGACGACACCGCAGCCATCACCTACCCGGGCGCCGACGAGATATGCGACGGCACCGACAACGACTGCGACGGCGAGATCGACGAGGGCGTCGAGGACACCTTCTTCCTCGACGGCGACGGCGATTCCTTCGGCAATCCCGCGGCTCCCATCCTCGCATGCTCCGCGCCGGAGGGGTACGTCGAAGACGACACAGACTGCGACGACACGGCCGCCGTCACATACCCCGGCGCGGACGAAATCTGCGACGGCGACGACAACGACTGCGACGGCGAACTCGACGAGGGCGTCAAGGTCACCTTCTTCCTCGACAGCGACGGCGATTCCTTCGGCAACCCCGCAACATCCACCCTCGCATGCGCCGCGCCGGACGGATACGTCGAAGACGATACCGACTGCGACGACACCGCAGCCATCACCTACCCGGGCGCCGACGAGATATGCGACGGCACCGACAACGACTGCGACGGCGACATCGACGAGGGCGTCAAGGACACCTTCTTCCTCGACGGCGACGGTGATTCCTTCGGCAACTCCGCAACATCCACCCTCGCATGCGCCGCGCCGGATGGGTACGTCGAAGACGATACCGACTGCGATGACGCGGCCGCTGTCACATACCCCGGCGCAGACGAAATCTGCGATGGCACCGACAACGATTGCGACGGCGACATCGACGAAGGGGTCACGACACGGTACTACCTCGACGCGGACAACGACCTCTACGGCACGTCAGACACTGTGCTCGACCGCTGCGCACAACCGGACGGCTACGTGCTCGACAACACCGACTGCGACTACACCGATGCGGCCATCAACCCGGCCGCGGACGAAGTCCTGTGCAACAGCATCGACGACAACTGCAATGGCGACATCGATGAAGGCATGTACTACGAACGGATTCCAGGCTACCGGTTCGAACTGACCGACGAGAGCAACGGCTGCGTGATCCACAAGGCCGACCCACCACTTGATCTCGAGTGCAGCGAAGGCATCTGCGGGGGAACCTGCATGGCCCACAGCCACATCGATTACAAGGCCTTCCCGCCCCCGGGGGGGCAATACGAGATGACCATCCGCGTGGCGGACATCCTCCACAACTGCCGGGAAACCCTGCTTGCCACCTTCTACGTCAACGGTGCAATGGCTGCCACGTTCGTGGGAGCAGGCACGAACGAATGGGTCCTGACCGACCCGGTGGCCTTCACGCCGACATCCTCGCCGACCATCTTCCAACTCTGGGAAGAAAACGACGCCTGTTGCGTTTGCGAAGACAACTGCGACCCCACCTGTGCCCCCCTTGTCGACGACCTCAACATGTATATCGACTACGTGGAGGTCCGCCAGGTCTGCCCGTAGCTGCGATCCTCGCTGAACGTCGACCGTGGTGCGCCATTCGTGCTGGCTGTCGGCGAATCGAGGACCGGGACTACCCTGTTCGGGGCGTTCTCGACCGGGCCACAGGTTGACTTCGGGACGATTTCAGCGGATACTGGCCATGTTGACCGGGAGTTGGAAGGCAGATTCGACCTGCGGTCGGCGCCCGGCCGGATAGGCGCAACGGTGTGCCGGTGGAAGCGGAGCGGGAGCACCCCATGAACAACCTCGCCCTGGGGCCGATTGGCCCACGCCTTGGCAAGTTCATCCCTTTTCTGTGCATCTTCTGTGCGCTCCCCGTGGCGCTCGGTGCACCGGAGGACGGCGCGGATTTCCTTCTGTCCGAACAGAACCCGGACGGCAGTTTCGGGTCGGTTCCCTTGAGAGACACCGGCCCGGCCCTGCGCGCCCTGAACATGTTTGGCAAGGCCGACTGGGACGCCACGGTGAAGGCCGGGGGATTCCTCTACTACGAGGAGACGGACGCCCTGGACCTCCTCGCCCGGCGCGCTCGAGCGCTCGAGTCCGCGGAAATGGACGGCGGAGACGCCGCCAACGCGCTGGCCGGTTTCGTGGACAGCAGCGGGACGTGGGGAACATTCGAAGGATGGCCCGGCGCGATCATGGAGACCGCCCAGGCCCTGACCACCTTCGCCGAGACGGGAGACATCGACCTGGGGACCGTCTCCCTG
The DNA here is from genome assembly GCA_024278455.1 of Myxococcota bacterium. Lineage (GTDB taxonomy): Bacteria > Myxococcota_A > UBA796 > JAJRTE01 > JAJRTE01 > JAJRTE01. The sequence goes on along the minus strand of JAJRTE010000224.1, from coordinate 8,532 downwards.
GGGCTCGGGTTTCTCACCGCTCAGCAGGGCAGCGACGGCGGGTTCGCCTGGGAAGGGAACGACACTTCCGAGCCGCTGCTGACCGCCGAAGTCCTGGCTTCCCTGGTCGCATGGAGGGACACCTTCTCCCTTTCCGGCCCCATCGAGGCCGCCGCCGCCTACCTCTTCGGCCTCCAGCAGCAGAGCGGGTTGCTCGGCACGTCCCAACCGGAACTCCTCACCGCCATGACCCTCGCAGCCACCCTCGAGGTCGATTCGGTGGACACCGCCGCATGGAGCGATGCATACGCAGCACTGGCCGGGGCCCAACTGGCGAACGGATCGTGGGGCGACGACGTCTACACCACGGCCAAGGCCATGCTGGCCCTTGGCGCCGTGAAGCCGGACCTGGCCATCGTGTCCGTCTCCCCGGCCGCCGACCCGGTGATCGAGGAGCAGGACACGACAGTGGCCGTCATGTTGACCAACGAAGGACGCGCCTCCCTCACCCAGGCCGTGCCCGTGACCGTCAGCTTTATTTCCGGCACCACCGGCGAAGAGACGGTCATCGGGAGCCAGACCGTGGCGACCCTCACGCCGGGGGGAAGCCGCGAGGTGAGCATACCCTGGGCCACGGCTGGATTCTCGGGGGGCGGATACCTGAAAGCCGTCGTCGATCCCGACGACACGATCGGCGAAAAAGACCGCCTGGACAACACCATGCTCGTGCCCGTCACCGTCCTGGGTGGCGCCGATGTCGCCGTATCCGGGAGCGACGTCACGGTACAGCCGTCGAACCCAGCACCGGAGGAGACGGTCACTGTCTACGCCACGGTCTCGAGCTTCAGTGCCGTGCCCTACTCGAGCGTGTCCGTGACGATCCACGACGGGATTCCCACGGCCGACGGCACGCTCCTGGACACGTTTTCCGTCTCCCTGGACCCTGGCGAGACGGCCGAGGTGTCCTGGTCGGGCTACCTGGAGACCGGCGACCATGACATCGTCGTCACCGTGGATGGAGACGGCGCCATCGACGAGGTGGATGAGAGCAACAACCAGGCGGTGGTGACCGTGACGGTCGCCCCGAAAATCGATCTGCAAGTCAACGCCGGGCAGGTCCAGGCCTCCCCGACCACAGTGGCGGAGGGCGATCCCATCGCCCTGACGGTGCTGGTGTACAACGGGGGCAAGAGTGCTGCTGGCGCCTTCACTGTCGGTGCCTACCTCTTCGATCCGGAAACGATGACTTCTCCGAGCGACCGGGAATTGGTGGCCACGGCCAGCGTGTCCGGGCTGGATCCATCCGCGGCGACGTCGGTCAGCCTCGATATCCCGACCACCGGGCACCTCGGCGAGCTGACCCTCTACGGCGTGGCCGACATCGGCACCGTCGTGGACGAAACGGAGGAAGGCAACAACGAGTCCTCGGTCACCGCCTACGTGCTCAAGGCACCCAACCTGGCGATCCTCGAGGGGGACTTCGTGCCTCCCGACCCGGTCCAGGAGGGGAAGACAGCCCAGCTCACGACCACGGTCCGCAACCTCGGCGGAAGTACCATTTACAACGTCCCGGTGCAGTTCTTCCTGGGAAGCACGTCCGGCACCTTGATCGGGTCCACCACCATTCAACAGGTCGGTGCCGGGTCGCAGGTGGAGAGTCCGGCAGTCGTCTGGAACACGACCGGAGTCTCCGCTGGGGACCAGACCCTGGTGGCCATGGTCGACCCCTCGAACCTGCTGTCCGAATCGGACGAATCAGACAACGAAACCTCACGCACCATCACCGTGCTGCCTCGCCCAGACCTCGAGTTCCAGGGATCGATGGCGGCGTCGCCGGCGGAGCCGGACCAGGGCGATATCGTGACCCTCAGCGCCACCATTCTCAACAGTACCGCGACACCGGTCTCGGACCCGTTCAACGTCGCGTTCTATGACGGCAATCCCAACAGCGGCGGGCGTCTGATCGGAACGGATACCCTTTCGAGCCTCGGAGGCAACGCGACCGCCGTGGCGTCGGCCGGGTGGGACACCGAAGGGTGGGCGGGCCGCCACACGCTCTACGCCGTCATCGATCCGGACCGGCAGGTTTCGGAGGGCGACGAGACCGACAACCAGACCACGTTGCAGGTCAGCGTGAGTTCCGGGGAGGCTTCCCTGGAGCCGGTGACCAACGTGGGCTACAGCGTGGCGGGCGACAACGTCACCCTGAGCTGGGAGAACACACGGGACCCGGCCGGCTACCGCATCTATCGCGACGGCCAGATCGTGAATCCCCCTGGCTACGATTACGATCTTGTACCCGGAGGCACGGTGTCCGCCTCGAGTTCCGTGTCCGGGCACGAGACCGGTGCCGCGGCGGACGGAAGTTTCACGACCTACTGGGAAGGCGACGCGGCCGACGAGAGTTGGACCTACACCGTGGACTTCGGGCAGGTCCAGGAAGTCGCGGCGTTCAAGGTCTACTGGTATTCCCAGGGCAACATGAAGATCACCTATGCCTTCCAGACCTGGACCAATGGCGAATGGTACACGCGCCAGTCGAGCAGCGTCACCTCTACCAGCACAGGGGTGGGCTCCGGTGCCTTCACCCTCTATCGTACCATCGAGACGGACAAGGTGAGGCTCTTCTTCACCCGCTCAGAGGCGGACGCCGACCCGATCTCCGTTGCGGAAATCTCCGTGTTCAGCCCCGGCCTGGTCACCGATACCACCTTCGTCGACATGAACGTGCCAGCGGGCTCGAGGCACTACGAAATCAAGTCCGCCAGCGGGACCGGCAGGGAAGGCGAGCCCGCGGAAATCGACGTCGCACTCGGGGACATCGAGCCCCCCACCGGCGTCTACGCGGTGGCATACCCGGACCGGACAGAGATCTTCTGGACGCGATCGGTCTCCAGCAACGCGCTGGGCTACGAGGTGCTGACCGACAAGGACATCCTCATCAGTGCGGCCGGCATGGGCGGGACCATGACCGCGACGGCCTCGAGTTCGGCGAGCGGCCACGACCCGTCGCTGGGCGTCGACAGTGACACCGGCACCTGGTGGCAGTCGTCCGGCTCCGGGCCGTGGACCTACGATATCACCCTGCCGGAAACCGCGCGTATCTATGGATTGCAGTTCGTCTTTTCATCCCTCTACTACCCCACGGACTACGACATCCTCGGCTGGACCGGCACCGAGTGGATCGTGGAGCAGCAGGTTCGGGACAACGGGTACATGTCGCGATTCGATACCTATAGCCAGTTCGGGGCGACGAACAAGATCCGCCTGAACATCCTCGCTTCCAACTCGAGCAGTGTTGCCATTTCCTATGTCGGTGTCTACAAGGCCCTGCCCCTCGACACGACCGGCATCACCCACGAGGAGCGGCCGGAATACTCGGCAAGCTACCGTGTCGCGGCCATGAGCGAGGCGCACGTGGCATTCGCCGCCGAGGAGGCGAGCGTGCCGCCGGCGGGCCAGGAACCGCCCCTGCCCCCGGACAGCGTTGAAGTCTCGGACTACACCCGCAGCGACATCGTGCTGAGTTGGACGCCGGTCGCGAACGATATCCTCGCGGGGTACAACGTCTATGACACGTCTAGCTGGGAACGGTTGAACGCCAGCCTGTTGACCGAAACGACGTTCACGGACCTGGGTGTGATCGATCCGGACATCACGAGCTATCCCTACGCGGTGTCGTCGGTGAACATCTACGGGTACGAGAGCCCGATCATGCGGAGCTATACCTGGACGCCTCCCCGCACGGTCGCGCCGGCGCTGTCCCAGGCGACCGAGGCCACCACGGTCACGCTGACCTGGACCGACGCGGACGAGCCCCTGCGGGACGGGTTCAACGTCTACAAGGACTACGGCCTCTACGCCCAGACCACCGCACCGGCCTTCACCGATCTCGATGTGTCCGCCGGGCAGCACGTGTACCAGGTGGCCGGGTTCGACATGTTCGGCAGGGAAGGAAGCAGGTCCGCCACCGTCAGTGCCACCGTGGTCCGAACGGACTTGATGGTTGCCGAGAGCGACCTGTCCATGGCGCCCGCGTCCGCGACCATCCTGGACACGGGAATCCTCACAGCCGTCGTCCACAATCTCGGGGACATGGCTTCCGGGTTGAGCGACGTCGCCTTCTATGACGGTGACCCCGATGCCGGCGGGGTGCTGATCGAAAAGGTGTCGTTGTCGTCGATCGCAGGCTACGGGACCCGGCAGGTCACCGTGGAGTGGATCCTGGCCGACGCGGAAGGCTCCCACGATATCTACACGGTCGTCGATCCGGACGACGACGTGACCGAGATGTACGAAGACAACAACGTGGCGACCCTGCCGGTGGACATCCTGCCCCGGCCAGTCTACCTCCTCACGCCCGGCGACGTGGACACCGCCGATTTCCCGCTGCTCGCACTCCCGCTCCACGCCGACGACGGATTCGGCGTGCCGGTCGAAGGACTGGCCGTGCGGTTCGTCACGGTCCTCGAGACATCCGGCCAAGGGTCGGACGTGACGCTGACACCGGGCTCGAATCCTGGTGACTACCTGCTCGGCTGGACCTCCCCGGACCACGCTCGAGACGGGTCCACGAGGACCGTCACCGTGACCATCGACAATCCGCCCTCGGCGGGATCGACGAGCACGACCTACGTTGCCCCGGCCAATCCGCTGTACGACCTCGAGGTCTCGGCCCTGGCCGCGGACCCCACGGCGCCTCGATCCGGGAACGGGTTCGACCTGGTCGCTACCGTGGCCAACCACGGTTCCTCCAGGCAAGACAACCTGGCCATCCGCTTCTATGAAGGCAGCGGGGGGGACCTCGTGCTCGGAGAAGGCATCGTCTCAGCCCTCGAGGCCGGCGCTTCCGCCACGAGCCGCTTCACCGTCACCGCCAAGGCCGGCACCACTACCTACCTGGCAGTGGCCGACCCGGACGGCATCCTCGACGAGACCGACGAAGGCAACAACCAGGCCGCGCTCACACTGGTCGTGCCAGAAAACCCCACCGACCTCACCGTGCCAGCCGACTCGATCACGTTCAGCCCCGCCTCCCCCTACTCGGGAGACCAGGTGACCATCTCCGCCACTGTCGTGAACGACGGCCTCGAGGCCTCATCCGTGCTGGTCCAGGCCTACCAGGGCGACCCGTTGGCCGGCGGCACCCCACTCGGCTCCGGCACCACCCTCGATACCATCACTTCGGGTTCGCCAAGGCAGGTCTCGTTCGCCTGGAATACCGAACGGCTCCAGGGTACTTACGACATCTATGTCTGGGTGGACCCGCGCAACCGTATCTCCGAGGCCAACGAGGGGAACAACACCGCCGTCGTCCAGGCCACGGTGGCAGGCTACCCCACCACCCTCGAGCTGAGCATGGACGCAGCTTCCTATCCCCCCAACACCGACATGACCATCACCGGCACCGTCGATCCCCACGGAACCACCTTTTCCGGGCAGTTGGACCTCTTTCTCGTGGACAAGGACGGGACGAACCTCTCCGGCGTGGCGACACTGCCCATCAGCGCGATCTCCAGTGCCACAACCTATTCGGCGACGGTCGGCTCGAGCACCTATCGTGCAGGTGACTACGGCATCCTCGGCGTGCTGCGTGACACGACGGCCGAGCGCACACGCGACACCGCCCCCTTCGCGATCGAGCCCGCTGCCTCCCTCCTGGCTTCCGTGCGATCGAACGCGCCTGCCTACGACCCGTTCGCCACGGTCGAGATCGACGGCACCGTGACCAACGACAGCATCAACACCATGTTGCCAGGCGTCACAGCAACACTTGACCTGATCGGCACGGACGGGCAAACCCTCGAGCAGGCGTCCTTCGGACCGGCAGACCTGGACCTGGAACAGGAAATGCCCGTTTCGGCCGCATGGGCCTTGCAGGACAACCCCCCGGGGACCTACACCGTGAGACTCACCGCAGCCTCCGGGGACGTGTCGCGCACTGCCGCCACCACGTTCGACCTGCGGTCCACTGGCGAAACCGGCATCGGCATCGTCGCCGACTTGGCCGTCGATCCCGACAGCGCCGTGCCAGGCACCGCTGCCACCGCCGAGTACCAGATCGACAACCATGGCAACTCGGAAATCTCCGGCGTTCCGGCCCAAATCATCCTGGTCAGTGACGACGACGGGCAAACCTACGACACCAGGACGTTCGCGGTCACCCTGGGCAAGGGCGGCACGGTCGTGGATACCACCGGGCTCGATACGTCGGTCCCCGAAGGCGGCTATTCGGTCCTGCTGCAGCTCGAGTTCGGCGGCGAGTACCGGACCTTCGCCCACGACCGCATCACCTTGTCGAGTCTCACCGGGGAGTTGGGCGTGTCGCCGGACACGGTCGAAGGCGGGGAAGGGGACGTCACCATCGAGCACACCATTACGAACCTCTCTTCCACGGCGCTCGAGGCGCTGAGACTCCGCGTCGAGGTGGTGTCCATGGAAAGTGGCCTCGCCGTGGCGGAGTTCCCTTGGGTCACCGACCTTCCGGGAGACGGCAGCGCGTCGGGCACCGAAACACTTTCAAGCAGCGATCTCACCATTGGCCAGTTCGAGGTCCGCCTCGTGCTCGATCCGGACGGAGGGACGCCCACCGAACTTGCCACGGCCAGCTTCCTGGTCGTGGACACGAGGGCGCCAGTGACCACCTTGTCGTTCAGCGGCATGACGGTCTCGAGCGACGGGGTGACCTATCTGCCCGATACCACCTACGTCGTGCTCGAGGCCGCCGACAACTTCAGTGGTGTCGCCGCCATCCGGTATTCTCTGGACAGCGGGCGCCAGTGGACCTACGCGCAACCGTTCACCCTGGCCGTGGAGGGGCTGCACACCCTGTCCTACGGTGCGGTCGACCTGGCCGGAAACGAAGAGGCCTCGCGCTCGATCGACCTCGTGCTCGACACCTCGCCGCCCAGCATCGAGGTGTCGGGGGTGGAAGACGGGGATTGCGGCGTGGATCCCCTCGACCCCGTCGTGTCGGTGATGGACGCGAGTCCCACCACGATCAGCATGACGCTGAACGGCGAGGCATACGCCGGAGAGAGCATCACCGACCCGGGCACCTACACTTTCTCGGTGCGCGCCGAAGACCTGCTCGGCCGTTCGAGCGAGGTGGAACTGGCGTTCACGATCGTCGAGGATGTGTGCGATTGCCCCTCCGAACCCGGTTGCGGCACACCCTTGGACAGCGACCTGGACGGAGACGGCGTGACCGTGTCGGCCGGGGACTGCGACGACAACGACCCCGCCGTCTATCCCGGAGCCGAAGAACTGTGAGACGACAAGGACAACGACTGCAATGGCGGGATCGACGACACGCCCGGCTGCCAGGCCACCCCGACACCGCTGACCGACTCCGACGGGGACGGCTACGCTGACCTGTCCGACTGCGCGCCCGAGAACCCGGCTATCCATCCCGGCGCGACGGAGGTGTGCGGAGACGGCGTGGACAACGACTGCAGCGGCGTTGCGGACGACTCCGAATTCTGCGGCGGCCCGACCGTCACCCCGGCAACCCCGTGGACGACCCCCGGCCCCACCCCTTCCCCCTGGACCACGGTGACCCCGATAACCCCAACCGGACCACCTGCAACCCCGGTCGTGACGGCCACGCCCGGGACATCGCCGACCACTGAACCTACCCTCACGCCCGAGCCCTACGACAACGACCGGTTCGGAGAGGACGCGGTGAACCTGCCGGGGTGCGTTTGCAACCATAGCGCGCCAGCCGGTCCCGGGATCTGGGACATCGCCGGGGTCCTCGCAGGCCTTTGGTTCATCCGGAAGCGCAGGCGCTGACAGCACGAGGGGTTGCAGGCGGAACGATTTCGGGCTACCCTGTCCCCTTCCCGGCCACACGGGCCCCGCCGTGGTCTACGGTGGCCGGACGCATTCGACAACAGGGCACGGGGACGGAGCGAGGCGGATGATAGGTCACCCTACAGCGCATACGACTTTGGAAGCGGAAACGAGTGATACCCCGGAGGAGGACGCAGCCGGCGCCGAAGCCGCCCCGGACACCTGTCCAGGCCGCCCCGTTTCCAGCCTGCGTAGACACTTCCCGCTCGTGGACCGCCTCTTCCGCTGCCCTCCCGGTCGGCGCCTGTCCATGATTCAGCAGGGGGCGCGGTTCTTGGTTGTTGGCCTGATCAACACTGTCGTCGACCTGTCTGTCCTGAACGTGCTCATCATGCTGGAGCCTCGAGGCCGCAGCGGGTGGTTCTACTCGGCCTTCAAGACCCTCTCTTTCCTCGCCGCGGTGACCAACAGCTACTTCCTCAATCGCAAGTTCACCTTCCAGGACCGTAAGTCGGCGTCGTCCGCCCAGTTCACCGGATTCCTGGTCGTCAGCATCGGCGGGCTGCTGATCAACGTCGGTGTAGCCACAGCGGTGGTCACGTTCGTCCCCGCCCCGGACATCCTACACGCCTACTGGCCGACCATTGCGGCCATGGCGGGGATCCCGGTCGGACTGGTGTGGAACTTCTTTGGCTACCGCTACCTGGTGTTCTGATACCCCTCTCGAGTCCGTTGCTTCTGCGCCCGGGGAGGCGCTGT
>JAJRTE010000223.1 GCA_024278455.1 Myxococcota bacterium | reverse complement strand
GCGACGCCGGCGATCCCGACGCGCTTGGTGAAACCGAGGTCCTTCGCATCTCGTTCTACAAGGCGGTGGCAACCTTTGTGCGGGCCTTTGCCGCCATTTCCCAGGACCTGGCCGACGCCGGCTATACCAGTGCCGAGATCGCCGCGTTGAACCAGGAGGTCGAATTCTTCAGCGATACCCGCGCCGCTGTTAAAAAACATTCCGGCGAGGAGCTGGACATCAAGCCGTACGAAGCGGACATGCGCCACCTCATCAACACCTACATCCAGGCGGATCCCGCTGATCCGCTGGGATCGGTGGACGACTATTCGCTGGTCGAGCTGATCATTGAAACCGGAATTCACGACGCCATTGCCAAAAAGCTCAACGAAAAAGGGAGACTCTCCAAGAACGCGGTGGCCGAGGGCATCATCAACAACGTCCGCAAGACGATCATCCGCGACCAGCTCACCGATCCGAAATTCTACGAGGAAATGTCGAAGCTGCTGGATGACCTCATCGAGTTGAAGCGGAACATCACCGAAAACTATGAGGAGTTCCTGCAGAAGGCCGAGGACTTGGTGAGACGAATGGCTGGCAAGGCGACCGAGGGAACATATCCAGCGGTGCTGAACAGCCATCCGGAAGCAATCCGGCTGTTCAACAATCTCGCGGGCATTCCGGCGGACACTTTCCAGTGCCCCACGGACGAAAACGAGAAGGCAAGGCTCGCGCTGGACATCGACCGTGCCATGAGGGAGATGGCCCCGGCGGGATGGAAGGGAGACGACACACGGGAAAAACAGGTGCTCAACGCCCTGTTTCCCCTGCTGGGTCGTGACCGCAAGGCGACATTGGCATTGTTTGAGATCATCAAGAATCAGGCGGGCTACGCATGAGCGAGATCATCGAACTTGGCGACATATCGATTGCGGTGACGCGGAAAAAAATCAGGAACGTGCATCTTTCCGTGCACCCGCCAAACGGCCGGGTCACCATGTCCGCGCCGGAGCACACGCGCCCGGAGGTTGCCCGCGCCTACGCCATTTCGAAGATTGGCTGGATTCGCGAGCAGCAGGAGAAACTGCGAAACCAGGCGCGGGAGACGCCGCGTGAGTATGTGGAAAGAGAAAGCCATTACCTGTGGGGCCGCCGGTACCTGATGACGGTGACCGAGCAGGATGCCAAGCCGTTCGTCATCATTGACCACAAACGCATCATGCTGAGGGTCAGGCCGGGAAGCGGCCACGCCAAACGCGCGAGCGTCATCAATGAGTGGCACAAATCCCTGCTGCATGAGTTCATTCCCCCGGTGATCGCCAGGTGGGAAGCCAGGCTGGATGTTCATGTCAAGGCCTACTTCCTTCAGCGGATGAAAACCAAGTGGGGAAGCTGCAACCATGCTGCCGGCCACATCAGGCTGAACACGGAGCTGGTCAAGAAGCCCAGGGACCTGGTCGAGTATGTCGTGGTGCACGAGATGATCCACCTCATCGAACCAACACACAGCGACAGGTTCATTTCGATCCTTACCGATCACTATCCGTCATGGCGGGAAGCCAGGGCGGAACTGAACGAGCTGCCGCTGGCTGCCGAGGAATGGCGGGAATGAGCGATCCTCACTCGGGCCGTCCCATAGACCGCCGCGGCGACGCCCGCATCATTCGCGGCGCGCTCGACGAGGTCAAGGCCATCCAGACCCTGAGCAATCCGCGCTGCAAGGGTCTTTGGAGAGATGGGAGTACTTGCGGCTCCGTGCTTCCGGGAATCTTCAGGCTGCGAGCGGGTCCCCGCGTCCCGTGTGGTGGCGAGAGCTGAAGATGTGGGCGCGAGGCTGCCGGTCGGGTGGGCGATCAGGTGCGATCGAATGGGGTTCGACTGGGGGCGAGCAGACCGGTCCCGGTGCCAACGTCGTGCGTGGCGTGCCGTTTCTCTACCTGCTGTCTGATTTCTCCTCCTCCTGCGTTGTAGTCGGTCTGGGGTGGAATCCGGTCCAAAATAGGCTGTGACCCGCCTTCCAGGGCGTTTTCGCGGTGGAATCTGGGGTAATCCTGTTTCAACGGCCTCGGTTCCCCGCGTAACTACTCAGGTTCTGGACAGCGCGGATGGCTCAGCGCTTGTCCCCCTTCTCGCCTTCTCGCCTTTCCCCCCATACCTTCCCGGCTTCCCACCGCCCTTCCGCGGACACGCCTGTTCGCCGCGGCGTGCCGCCCGCGCGCTCTCGACGCGCCGCAAGCCACTTGCTCATCGGGGCTTGTCCCGCAATACTTACCATGGATGACCATGGGAATGGAGCAGGCGGGCCGGCAGCGTTTCACCACACCGGACAACCGGGGCGGCGGACCTGTCGAGGATGGCGCCACGGAGATCAGCGGAAGGCGCGCAGGCGCGGACCCGGCCGCAGAGCGGAACTGGAGGTAGCATGTGCAGGCGACGGTGGATGGTTGCAGGTAGCGTGACCGGGCTCCTGTGCTCGATGTACATTGCCTGTTCAGACACCCCTTCCGGGGACGAGCCGACCGAAAACCTCAGCCCTTCTCCTGGCGTGGCGACGCCGGTCCCCGGCCCGACGACCACTCCCCTCCCCGAGACGGGCACCCCCGAGTCGACCAGCCCGCCGGAACCCGGGTCCCCCACCCCGCTGTCCGTGCAGACCCCTTCGCCCGCCCCGGCGTCCGTGCAGACCCCTTCGCCCGCCCCGGCGTCCGTGCAGACCCCTTCCCCCACGCCGAACGACCTGGACGGAGACGGGTTCACGGCCGCTGCCGGCGATTGCGACGACGCCGACGACACCATCCATCCCGGGGCCACCGAAGTCCCCTACGACGGCGTGGACCAGGACTGCGACGGCTCCGACCTCACCGACGTCGACCAGGACCAACATGACGCCCTCGAGGCAGAAGGAGACGACTGCGACGACGCCGACGACACCATCCATCCCGGGGCCGACGAGATCCCTTACGACGGCGTGGACCAGGACTGCGACGGCTCCGACCTCACCGACGTCGACGGCGACGGGTTCGTCGCGACCCAGGCCGAGGGAGACGACTGCGACGACGCCGATGCCAACACCTACCCGGGAGCCCAGGAGTTTGCCGACGAAAAGGACAACGACTGCGACGGCGACACGGACGAAGACTTGAGCACCACCGACGACGACCATGACGGCATCCCGGAATCCGGAGGCGACTGCAACGACTACGCGCCGGATGTCTACCCCGGGGCCGACGAAGTCCCCTACGACGGCGTGGACCAGGACTGCGACGGCTCCGACCTCACCGACATCGACCAGGACCAGCATGATGCCCTCGAGGCAGAAGGAGACGACTGCGACGACACCGACGACACCATCCATCCCGGGGCCGACGAGGTCCCTTACGACGGCGTGGACCAGGACTGCGACGGCTTCGACCTGACCGACGTCGACGGCGACGGGTTCGTCGCGACCCAGGCGGGTGGCGACGACTGCGACGATGCCAGCGCCCTCGTCAACCCAGGCTCCTCCGAGATCCCTTACGACGGCGTGGACCAGGACTGCAGCGGCTCCGACCTCACCGACATCGACGGCGACGGGTGGAACGCCCTGCCCGCCGGTGGAGACGACTGCGACGACGGCGACCCGGCCGTCAACCCCGCCGCCACCGAGAGCTGCAACGGCCTCGACGACGACTGCGACGGCGCCGTCGACGAGGATGTCCTCTCCTTCTTCTTCGCCGACCTGGACGGGGACGGGTTCGGCGACCCGGACCAGACCGTGCTTGCCTGCACGCTCCCGGAGGACGCCACCACGGACGCCACCGACTGCGACGACGGCGACCCGGCGGTCAACCCCGCCGCCACGGAAAGCTGTGACGGCATCGACAATGACTGCGACGCGCTGGTCGACGAGGGGTGTCCCGACTCCCTCGCCTGCAGCGGCACGGGGCTGATCCACGTGATCTCGGACGGGTGCATGAACGATGGAGGAGGCAGCGGCGTTGGAGACAGCCTCGAGG
>JAJRTE010000222.1 GCA_024278455.1 Myxococcota bacterium | reverse complement strand
TGCCACGGTAGAGACCCGGGTGAAGGCGATTCGGGATCCGGAGACGTTGGAGCGGCTCTCTGGGCAAGTCCTTACCGCGGAGAGCCTTTCCGGGCTCGACCTTCCGGAATAGCAGGGCACCGTGCGTCGCGGGTCGTGGGTCGCGAGTCGCTGGTCGTGAGTAGCGAGTCGGCAAGGTCAATGAAAGACTCTCGACCCGCCACGACGGCCAGGTGTTCTTCTGCCAACAGTCCCTCGAGTCCAACTGGGTGAAGGCCGGACCGGTGCGGTCTCCGAAGGCTGGTCGTCGGCGGCGCCATTCGTCACGCGCTGGTCGTCGCCGCCTTCTACTGGTTCGAGTGGTACCGGGCAGGCCCGGCAGGGCGCGGGTAGCATGCGCGACGCCCGGCGAGCCATCCGGTGACGGCTCTGTTCCTCTATACGAGAGAGTTGTGGGCGCGGGTAGCATGCACGATTCCCGGCGAGCCATCCGCGCTGTCCAGAACCTGAGCAGTTACGCGGCGAACCGAGGCCGTTGAAACAAGATTACCCCAGATTCCACGCCGAAGACGCCCTGGAAGGCGGGAGCGACAGCCTATTTGGAGCGGATTCCACTCCAGACCGACTACGACGCAAGTTGAGGAAAAAGCAGACAGTAGGTAGAAAGACGGCACGCCACGCACGACGTTGCCACCGGGACCGGTCTGCTCGCTCCCCCCCTCGACCCCAATCCAGTCGCACCTAATCGCCCACCCAACCGGAAGCCTCGCGCCCACATATTCAGTTCTCTTGATCGCACGGGGCGCGGGGACCCGTTCGCAGCCTCAAAACCCCCGGAAGTACGGAGCCGCAAGTACTCCCATCTCTCCCAAGACCCTTGCAGCGCGGATCGCTCACGGCGCAATGGGCTGGATGCGCTGGCGGAGGTGTGATACGCTGCCCGATGGACAGCCGGTCCGAAGCGGGGTCGGCGTTCTCCAGCGACGTGCGAACTGCAGCCTCGAGTACAGCGAATCCCTGGTTCCCAGGCACGCGATGTCGGACGAATCGAACAGCCAACTTCCCTTCCATCGGCTCGGTCCATTCCAGGTCGTCCGGCCTCTTGCCACCGGCGGCATGGCCGAAATCTTTCTGGGACGAAACCTCGGGAGCTTCGACGGACCGGAGACGGTGGTGCTCAAGGCATGGCACCCGCCACGCTCCCCCTCCCCCTTCCAGGCGGCCCGGACCCGCAACCTGCTCTCCCGCCTTCTCGAGGAGGGGCGGCTGGGCATGCGCTTGAAGCATCCTGCAATCGCTCGCTCCTTCGGCATCATGCACGACCCGGAACTCGACCTCTACTTCCTCGTGCAAGAGTACGTCTATGGCGCCACGCTCACCGAACTGATCACCTACTACGGCGCAAACGACCTCCGGCTGCCGTACAACATCATCCTGAAACTCATGATTCCGGTGCTCGAGGCGTTACACTACGCCTACTTCAATGCGCTGCGCGACGACGGGCGGCGGTTGCGCGTCATCCACCGGGACATCAAGCCCGACAACATCATGCTGGGGTTCGATGGACGGGTCCAGGTGCTCGATTTCGGGGTGGCAAAGACCACGTCGCTGACTCGAGAGAACACCGTCGGGACGATGGTGGTGGGGACGCGCTACTACATGGCTCCCGAGCAGGCCTACCAACCGGAGAAGGTGGGACATCACACCGACATCTTCTCCGCTGGCCTGATCCTGTACGAACTGTGCTGCCTCCGTTCCCCGTTCGAGGACAAGAACACGGTCAGGGACTTTGCGCTGGCGCTCAACGACTTCGCATTCGACCACCATGCGGAGGCGATCGATACGGACCGGTACCCCGGTATCCGCCAGGTCCTGTCTCGAGCCCTGGCGGTCGATGTGAGCGCCCGCTATCGCGCCGGTGCCGACATGGCCAACGACCTGCGGTCGCTCCTCGAGCTGACGCCGGCGGAACCGCGCCTCGCGACGTTCGCCGACCACTTGCAACGGGATCTCGAGGCTGCCGGTACGGTGAAGGATCCGCCTGCCAGGACGCACGACGCCACCGAAGACGAAGACCCGGCGGCGGGAGACATCGCCGAAACGCCGACAGTGGTGGACCTGAGCCGCATGTCCTGGCCCTTGCCGGACGAGGATCCGGTGGAAAAGCCGCTCGTTCGCGCTGAGATCTGCCGGCCGCAGCGTACCCTGTCCGCCTGGGATGATCCTCCCATCCCGACCCCTGAGGCGCCCTGCGATAGGAAAGCGGAACCCGGCGCGGAGAGGCCGGTCCGGGGACGGCGCGCCCCCAGGCCACCAAGCCCGCCGCCCGAGTTCCTTCCCTTCTCCGACGACACCCTCGAGCCACCGGGCGACCCCGGAGATGGACGCGACGACACGGACGAAGAACTCGGCGCGCAACCCCTGTCCGAGATTCGAAGCCTGTGGTTCGATCATCCGCTCACGACGCCCGACACCCTACCTGCGGAGAACGAAGCTCGACCGGAGGATGGCCCGAAATCCCCCGCCCCGTCCGGGCCCCATCCGTCCGTGAGGTCGCCGGCCGTGCATGAAAAGCCGGTCATCGAGAAGAGCCTGGTGTCCCGGTATCAGGCTGATGAGCCGGACCGGTTGCCGGCCGACAACCGCTCCCGACATTCTCCCCCACCAGCGCCGGCGACCGCCTCGACGTTTTCGTGGCCCGCGCTGCTCGTCGGCCTGTGCCTCGGCGCCGCCATCTCCACCACCATCCTGCTGCTCGTGATGCGGTAGCAGGAAGGTCCGCCGCCCGACGCGACTCCTGCGCAAAGACGCCGCCCCTGGCCCCCCCGGCGCAACCCCACGTTCCGCTTCGCCGACTCCGCCACCCCTGCCACACACGCAAGCTCGACGTAGGCCGGCAGACTTCCCGGGGCGCTCAGACCACTGGCGATCGTCTCGCCACCGTACGGGGAAGGAAGGACACCCTGTGCCATGAAAGCGCCACCTGTCGATGAAGGCCGCTTGTTGCCGTGCGTACCTTTACCCCCCCTCATCTCTCAGGGCAACGAGGTCTTGCACTTTCCTTGTTGCCGGATCCGGGCTAGAGCGGCACGATGCGCGCCCCGAACGGAAGGAGTGCGAGCCTGGCCAGCTTGAAATGCTGCAAGCCGAATGGAATGCCGATGATCGTGAGGCACAACACCAGGCCGAAACCGATGTGGCCCACGAACAGTTCCCAGCCCAGCACCAGGATCCAGATGACGTTGGCCAACAGACCGCCCGCCCCGAAGTGGCCCAGTTCCACATCTCTCCCGAATGGCATCAGCACCAGGTCGGCGATCTTGAAACACTGCAGGCCAAATGGGATGCCGATGATGGTCAGACACACCAACATTCCCGCCAGGAACCAGACGATGGCGGACAGGAGTCCTCCGAAGATGATCCACAAAATGTTCCCGATAAAGCTCACGTTCTCTTCCTCTCCTCCCTTGGCCACGAGTCGACACGTGGTCCAAGTGCACCATCGCCTTGTCGTGGCGTTCCGGCCAGGCCCATCCGGCCGCAATGGTTGCGCCCCCCAATGATGGCATTCGACATCGTACCACAGATTCGTGCCGATCCTGTGAGGCCAGCCATTTCGCCGTGAATAGCCATCCGGCTCGAACCCGACTACCCCGGCAGAAACGGAAGGGAGGCCACGATCTCGATCCCCTCGAGACACGGACGGGTGGCGCAGGCCACGACCTCGACGCCGGCGGCGACGACTCGAGACAACGTGGCGGCATAGGCCGGATCGATCTCTGCTGCCGGACGCATGAACCGGCAGTCGCCGCGATTGACGAGGAACAGCATGACCGCCCGGTGGCCCTGCTGGACCTCGTTCTCCAACTCTACCAGGTGCTTGAGTCCTCGAGCAGTCACCGCGTCCGGAAATGCCGCGGCGTCACCGACGCGCAGCGTGACGTTTTTCACCTCGACGAAGCAATCCGGCCCACCGCCGGTCAGCAGGAGGTCCACACGGCTGTTCTTACCGTACCGGACCTCCCTCCGGATAGCCGAATAGCCGGCGAGCGAATCGATGCGGCCGGCACGGATGGCCTCCTCGGCGATCGCGTTCGCCCGGGACGTGTTCACGCCGACCCAGGCGTCCCCAACCCGGATCAACTCGACACTGAACGGCAACTTGCGGCCCTTTCCCGGATGGTGGGACAATGCCGCCCGGAGCCCCGGGGAGGCACACCCCCGCATCGAGCCCGTGTTGGCTACATGCGCCGTCACCAGGCAGCCGTCCTCGAGGCGGACATCGACCAGGAACCGCTTGTAGCGCCGGATCAGCGTACCCGGAATGAGGGGCTGAGAAAACTTCATGTTCTGCCTTTTGCCTCACAACGACGTCATCACCCGGGCATACGGGGCCGGGGGCATGGACTGGTTGGCACCCCGGATGACCATCTTCCGCGAAGGCCTTGTCTTCCGGTTCCAACGCCGAATGGCCCGCGCCCGGACAACCACGGGCCTCGCCACGAGCCGGAGCGTTCTTGCTCGACCTTCGAGGGCGGCATGTCAGAGAGAAGCGACTACCACATTCCGCCACTGCCGGTATAATGTAGGCGGCAAAAGGCCGAAAGTCGAGCAGAGGGCACGGGTGCCCTCCCCACGGCTCGAAAGAACGCCTGCGGATATTCCAGCGGCAACCAGGCCGCCGCGCCTGGAAAACCTTCTGCCGCGGGAACCCACGACAACCAGGAGTGCATGTCGATGAGCACACCGCCACCCCGTACCGCCCCACCAATCGAACAATGGGTCCCCCTGTTCCAGCAGGAGGGGGACTTCGCCGCCGCCATCAAGGAGGGCGAGGTGCGGCGCGTCCCGGAACCGGGCGATCTCCAGAGCGGCGAGCATGCCATCCGGTGCCAGCGCTGCCAGAACGTGCTCGTCCTCGAGCCATGCAGGCATTGTGGCGGTACACGCTACACCCTGCGCCGGACGGCCTACGACCAGGTGGCTCTCTACTGCAAGACCTGCACTCGAGTCTACGATCGTACCGCCTGTTCATGTGGCACCATCGTTCCCCTCGGCCAAAAAGTGTTGCTCAAGAAGGTCCTGGTTCAACCAGTGCCGGCGCGCACCATTCTGCGCTGGACGGCCATCGCCGTGGCATGCATCATCGTGCTGATTCTCGTTCTCAACGCCTGGTAGGGATCGATGCCTGGGGCGGGCACGCCATAGGGATTCGAAAAGGGTACAGGAAGCCATGCAAATTTGTCGACGTATCTCCTGGGTGGTTCTGCTTACGTGGGGTGTTGCGACGGCCGGAGCGTGCGGCCCGGCCGGATCCGACGACGATACGACGCCTTCCGGCGACGACGACACGATCCAGGCACCGTCGCCCACGTCCACGCCATGGGAGGAAACACCGACCCCCCGGCAGGTGACGCCCACGCCCTTCCCTGACCTCGATCAGGACGGCTTCGGCGCCGACCTGGACTGCGACGACGGCGACGCCTCGATCAACCCCGGCGCGCTCGAGGTGTGCGACGGTACGGACAACGACTGCGACGGCCTGACCGACGATTTTGACCCCGACGTGGCGAGCGATAGCTCCGGGGAGATTCCTGCCTGGTACATGGACCGGGACGGCGACGGCTACGGGGACGCCGAGTCGGTCTCCTATCGCTGCAACATGCCCCCGGGCCACGTGGCCGTGAGCGGAGACTGCAACGACAACGATCCAGCGTTCCACCCGGACGCCCCCGAGGAGGACTGCACCAACCCCAACGACTACAACTGCGATGGGACCACGCTGTACGCCGATGGCGACCTCGACGGGTTCCCGGCCTGCGTGGAATGCAACGACCAGGACGCCACCATCAACCCGGACGCGACCGAGACGTGCGACCACATCGACAACGACTGCGATGGGCTCGTCGACGACGACGATATCGACGTCCAGGGCCGAACCGCATGGTATCTCGACGCCGACGGCGATGGCTACGGCACCGACAACTCCGAGACCATCGCCTGCTTCGCACCCACCGACCAGTACGTAACGACTCGAGGCGATTGCAACGATGGCGACTCGAGCATCCGGCCGGGCGGCGAACCGGGGTGCGACGACCGGGACCACGATTGTGACGGTGCGGTGGACAACGATGGCGACGGCGACGGCTTTTCCGACCCCACCTGCGGGGGGGGCGATTGCGACGACAGCGACCCTTCGGCACGGCCCGACGACGGATCCTGTGCCCTCGAGCTGGTAGTCGTCATTGGTGACAACGACGGGTTCGGGTTTGGCATCGCCGATGGGGCCGATCTGAACAGTTCGTCCGAGTTCGCGTCCCTCGAGTTCGATAACAGGACCGAGACCGACCCGGAATTCACCGATTTCGGCGACAAGCTCCTCGAGGTGGGACCGCTTTCGTGGTCCTTCGCCTTCGATGTGGGCTACCGGGAGATTTCCGGCGTCACGCTGATGATCGATATGGCCGGGATCCAGGATGCCGTGCCGGGCTCGTGCGAGCATGTCGATGACGAACTCTGGGTGGATGGCATCGAGGTTCCGGGGGCGTTCGACGGGATGAACCTGGGCACCTATGGGACCGCACTGATCACCTTCGACCTCGCGACCATCGTTCCCGAAATCCTCCCGTCCGCTGCTGACGGCATGCTGGAGTTCACTTTCGACCTCGACCGGACCCAGACCCTTCCGGACTTCTGCGTCGAGTATTTCTCGATCGATTTCACCAGCTTGACCATCTTCGCGGACCGGACGGCGGACTGATTCGAGCCGGACGGCGCCTGGAAAGGACATCTCATGAACGTGACCCGGAATCGTGGCCTTTCGGCGTTGGTCCCGCTGGCGCGATCGTGCTGGCGGAGTGTGATGGCAGGGTGCGTTGCCGTTGCCGCCCTGTGTCAGTGGGCCTGCTCGTCGAGCCCACCGTCGAGCCAGGAGCCGCCGCCTGCTTTCAAGTCCCCCTTTGCCAAGAAAGCCGGGACGCCTGCCCCTACCGGTCCAGCCGGACTCCCGCAGGCATTCGTCACGTTGCCGTCGGGGTTGCAATACGCCATCGAGAAACCCGGGGTCGGGGAGCCGCCGAAACCCGGCCAGAAGGTGGCTGTCAACTATGCCGGGTACCTGGCGAGCGGCAAGCGGTTCGATGCCAGCAAGAAGGGACGGCCGATGCGGTTCGTGGTTGGCGAGAACGAGGTGATCGAGGGATGGGAAGAGGGGATCCGGCTCATGAAGACAGGCACTCGAGCCTGGTTCAAGGTTCCGCCTGATCTGGCCTACGGCGATCTCGGTTCTCCCCCGGACATCCCCCCGGGCGCCACCCTGGTTTTCTACGTGGAACTCGTCAAGATCTATCGTGACTGACCGTCCACCTGGAATGGGGCGGGGGGAGAGATTTTTTTGCCTCGTTCCAGCAATTTTTTTTCATGCGTGCCAGGTTGTGTGCTAAATAGTCTCTCCTGATTTGTCAGGACTTGTTTCCAAGTGCAACCTACAAACCCCCATAGGAGTGAACCATGGCGTATATGATCACAGAGGATTGCACCAACTGCGGTGCGTGCGAAGCCGAGTGCCCCAACGATGCCATCACCGAAGGCGACGAGATTTTCGTAATCGACCCGGAGAAGTGCACCGAGTGCGTGGGAGATTTCGACACGCAACAGTGCGCCGACGTCTGCCCGGTCGATTGCTGCGTTCCCGACCCCGACCATCCGCGAACCTGAGGTTGCGATATTGCGCGGGGGGGGCGGCTGTGAACCGCCCCCGTTGTCGTGGCGCTGGGGCGGCGGCTTCGCAGCCAGAAGACAGCGGGCGGCGCGGTTCTTAGAACCGTCTTGGATTGCGCAACTGCCCGCCTGCGGCCCGGAGGTAGGCGAGTTCGGCGTAGTCCATGACCATGCGGTCGGTGTTGAACTTCCAGCCGAGGGTCCGGATGGCGCGCTTCATGCGGCGGACCCAGCGTCGAGGGATACCGTCTTCGCGATCGTAGAAGAGGGGAATGACCTCGTTCTCGAGCACGTCGAAAAGGGCCTCCCGGTCCCTCCGGTCCTGTTCCTCTGGGTCGACGTGGGCGCCGCCGTCTCCGATGGCGAACCCGTTTCTACCGTCGTAGGCCTCGGGCCACCAGCCATCGAGGATGGACAGGTTGAGCACGCCGTTGAGCAGGCATTTCTGGCCACTGGTCCCGCAGGCCTCCATGGGGCGTCTCGGGGTGTTGAGCCACACATCGACCCCCTGGACCAGGTGACGTCCCACGTTCATGTCGTGGTCCTCGAGGAATACCATCTTGCCGCGGAAAGGCTCCTGCTGAATGAGCGTGACGATCTGCTGGAGGAGTTCCTTGCCCCCGACATCCTGGGGGTGCGCCTTGCCGGCGAACACGAACTGGACCTTGCGCTTCTCGTCGGAAACGAGCCTGGCAAGCCGCTCGATGTCCCGGAACAGCAGGTCGGCTCGTTTGTAGACGGCGAAACGGCGTGCGAACCCTATCAGCAAGGCCTCCGGGTCCAGGAACGTGTCGATTTCCTCGAGTTGTTCCCCGGTCCAGCCCCGTTCCGCCAGGTGGCGCTTCAGCCGCTCTCTCACGAAGGCGACGAGGCGCACCTTGAGAAGCCGGTGGGTCTCCCACAGTTCCTCGTCCTCGACGTCTTCAATCCCTCGCCAGGTCTTGTGGGCGCACTGGCGTGTCGGCCATTCGGGCGTGAAGTGCCGGTTGTACAGGTCGTGCATTTCGGGTGCCAGCCAGGACTGGACGTGGACCCCATTGGTGATGTGCCCGATGGGGATCTGGTCCACCTCCCTGTCCTCCCACAGATCGAGCCACATGTTGCGGCTGACGCCCCCGTGAAGGGACGACACACCATTGGCGAAGCGGGACAGTTTCAATGCCAGGACGGTCATGTTGAACGGCTCGCTGTCGTCGTTCTGATGGACGCGACCGAGCGCCATCAGGTCGTGAAGAGACAGCTCCAGTTCGTCGCGGAGCGGGCCGAGTGTCTGCTCGACCAGGCCGGGATCGAACCGGTCGTGTCCGGCCGGCACCGGCGTATGCGTCGTGAAAACGGTCCGGGTCGCGTTGAAGCGACTCGCCTGTTCGAACGTGAGCCCGTCCCGTTCCATGCGCTGCCGGGCGGCCTCGAGAACCACGAACGCACTGTGGCCCTCGTTGAGATGAAGCACGGCCGGAATGACACCCATCCAGTAGAGCGCGCGCAGGCCGCCGACGCCGAGCAACAGCTCCTGCCGAATCCGCGTTCGACGGTCTCCCCCGTAGAGCCGGGCCGTCAACTGCCGGTCCTCGAGAGGATTCTCCTCCACGTTGGAATCCAGGAGGATCAGCTTGGAACGCCCTATCGCCACTTCCCACACCCGGGCATGGAGCGTGCCTTCTCGAGTGTCGATGCGGATGGCGAGATCCTTGCCCATCTCCTTTCCGCGCGCGACCTTCGCGGGCCGCACGGGCAGCGCGCCGGGATCGTTCTGGCGGTATTCCGAAACCTGCCAGCCGCTCTCGTCCAGCCTCTGCCTGAAATAGCCCTCCCGGTAGAAGAGCCCCACGCCCCACAGCGGCAGCCCCAGGTCCGAGGCGCTCTTGATATGGTCACCGGCCAGGATGCCCAGCCCACCCGAATAGATCGGCAGGGATTCGTGAATGCCGAATTCGGCGGAGAAATAGGCCACCGGCCGGGCCTCGAGGATGCCGCAATGCTTGGCGGACCAGGTCTGCGTGTTGCCCAGGTACCGGTTGAGCTGCCGGAGAGCCCGGTCCACGCGCGCGTGAAACTCCGTGTCCGCCGTCCGCCGTTCCAGCACCTCGGGCGGAAGGTGCTTCAGGAACGCCACCGGGTTTCGCCCGTGCTGCCGAAACAGGTCCCTGTCCAGGTCCCGGAATATGGTGTACACCCTCGGATGCCAGGCCCACCACATGTTGTAGGCCAGTTCGTTCAGCTTCTCGTGGATCGTCTTGTGGTTCGCCATGCGTCACCCCTGGAATCGCCGGAAGACATCGATCCGGCCCCCTTCCCTCACTGCCTGCGCGCCGCTCGCTCAGCGTTCCGTCACACGCCATCCTCGAGCAGCCGCTCGGCCCTCGTGCCAATTTTCTCAACCTACCTGCTGCCCATCCCATTTGCAATGCCTTTGTGCGGCCTGAACCCGGCCGATCCGTCCCCCTCTCGACGAGCACGGCCCCCCGCCGGTCCGCCCCTGCCTGAATCCGGGACGAAACGAACGAACAGCCGATCGGCCCTACCAGGATCCAGCGCAGTGCGCTACACTGGATGGAGAATGCACGCTCGATGCGCGAGCGCAGGCAGGAGGACGCACCACGAGGAGAATACCGTTGGACCTGCTCACCTACCTGGAACGGACCGGGACCGCCGAAGGCGTGAACCCATCCACCGCTGGACGCATCCGGGACGCCCTCGAAGCTGGCACACCGTTCTCGACGCTCGCCGCCCAGAAGGACTTCGGGCTTCCACCTCGGGTCCTGCTCGACATCGCGGAAGCCCATTTCGCGTTCCAACAGCGGCTCGAACGGATCGCTCCGCTCGAGGCGTCTGTACCCGCAGCCCTGCTCGACCAGGCCATGGAACCGCACGAAGTCCATGCCCTGCAGCGGATCACGACCCGGCTGCCCGAATCCCGGTGGGACGGCGCCTATTCGCTGTGGCAACGGGCCTTCGCGCTCGCGCTCAAGGACGGTGAAGTCAGAATCGACGGCACGCCCGGCAAGGGGTTCGACGAATACCTGTTGAAACGCGAGATCCTGCAAGACATGGCGCCGCACCGCTGGTTGAGAATCCGGCGGGGAGAACGATCCGGGGCGCTCAACGTCCGTTTCTCCCTCCCGATCTCCGGCATCCAGTCCCAGGGCGAACTGCTCCAAGCGCCGGTCGACGAGATATCGGATCTCCTCGAGACCCTGCCATGGGACCTGCGGCGATACCAGGACCACCGGGCGGAACGGGAGGCCATCCGCGCGGCCCGTTCCACCTACGAAGGCCTGCTGACCACAACCCCGGTGGACAGGTTCCCGGTCCTCGCCGTAGCCGTCGGCCGCGGGATCGGCATCGCCATCCTCGACGAGGACGGCACCGTCGTCCACCACGAGGTCCAGCGACGCGACGACGCCGTTCTCCCGATCGCTCGAGCACACGCCGCCCAATCCGTGGTCTTGCCCACGCGCAGTTCGAACCAGGCTCGTCTCGCCCGGTTGAAGGCCTCCCTGGAAAAGACGCTCCCGGTCACCCAGGTCCTTCCGGCTGGCCTGTCGCTGGCGGCCGAAGGCCTGGATTTCCCTCGCATCGTCGCCTCGTCTATCATCCTCGGCCGGCGCGCCATTTCACCCCTCCAGTAATGGTCCCGCATCGACCCGGTCCGCCTCGGCGTGGCCGAGTTCCAGGCCGACCTGAACGAGACCCGTCTCCGCCATGCCTTGCTGCTCACCCGTGACGTCGTGCGTGCTCGAGGCGAAGCGCCCGCGGCAGGCAGGACTTCCGGGCCTGCGCTGGGCCTTGCCAAACGGTCGATGGAGGAACTCGAGCCCGGCCAGATGGTCGAAGGGGTGGTGACGAACATCACGCCGTTCGGCGCATTCGTCAACCTCGGCATGCGTCAGGAGGGGCTGATCCACGTGTCGGAGATCGCGGACAGGTTCGTCAAGAACCCGGCCGAGGTGGTACGAATCGGACAGGTCGTTCTGGCCAAGGTGATCCACGTGGACCGCGCTCGAGGCCGCATCTCACTGTCGCTGCGGCGCGAGGAACGTCCGGCTCGCCGGGCGGCCCGGGAAGAGAAACGCAGCCAGGCTCTCTCCGCTTTGAAAGATCTGTTCAAGACGTGACCTGACCGGCGTCTCATGCTCGCTGTGTCGGGAACGACGCCCGTGTCGGGAAGGCGACATCGGTCACGATCTGTTCTCTGTGCCGGATCGCTCGCTGTCGGTGTGGGGGGAGGGACGTGTCCCATCTGGCACAAAACATGCATTCGTTCGTGTCAGCAACAGATCACCGGTATCATCGAAAGCCGGCGGGTCCGGCAGGAGGACGATCATGAGCGACCGACAGACCAATTGCAGCGATGTGGGCACCGGCGGCCGTGGAAGCTTCCTTCGCCTTCGCGGCACGCCCGGTCCGGTACGCGCAGGACTCCTCGCCCTGCTCTTGTGGAGTCCGGGCGCTGTGCACCCGTTCGGGCTCCTGTCAGCCAACGCGGGCACGGCCCTCGGTGCAACGCAGCAACTCGAGGCGATTCCTTCGGACGGGCTCGAGGAGACTGTCCCTGTGAGTGGGGCGGATCGGCTGATGACGGCCGAGCAGGTCCAGAAAGAGATCCGGGACGGCCTCGCCACGCTCCAGGAACGCATCGACTCGGCACGCGAGGCCAAGGAAGTGGCGATACTCACCTGTCTCAACGAACAGCACGCCAAGCTCCGCGCCTTGCTCCAGGTGGTCACCACCGCGACCGTGTTGCTGCGGGAAGCGATCGATGCCAGGGTCGCCGATGATGCGGATACCCAGTACCGGCGGATCCTCATCGCCCGGGACCACGCTGTGCAGATCCTCCACGACGCGCAACGGTGCGAGGACGCGATCCAGGGGGTGGTATCGGAGACCGGCGAGGCCACGACCACCGTGCTCGAGAGCCCACTGGCGCCGGAAGAACCCCTGCCCGGCCCGCTCGAGGCGATACTCGACCCGGACCTGGGCGTGTTCCCCTGCTGGTAAGGCTGCCGCCCGGCTGCGTCGATGGTTCTCGAGGCGGCCGTTGGTCCGAGCAGCCCAGCGGTCTGTCGTGGGCGGGCAACGGGGAGGAAGGTGTCACCGGTCCGGCGCTACCACAACGGTTCCAGGTCGATCTCGAATACCGCGGCGGGATGCACGAGCTTGTGGTTCTCCAGCACTTCGGGGTGCAACTCCCCCATCACGCCCACGGTGATCCGTTCCGCCCCGCGCGTGGCGAGGACTCGAGCGCCCCGTCCGGGAACGAACACCGGGTCGTCGCCAGGGTCGCCCTCGAGCGCCCAGCCCATCTCCCGCAGGAGGGCCTGACAGGCGGAACGGATGGCGGCGTAGTCGGCCCTGGGTCCGATGATACCCGCGGCGACGCGCCGGTGTTCGACCGCGCCCGTTTCGGCTTCCGGGTCGAGCAGGGTGACGTTGCCCACCTCGAACACGCTCTGGGGGAGCGGATGGTTGGCGTTGATGGCCATGGTGTCGAGGATGCCCGGCAACAACGTGGTGCGAACCAGAGTCTGGTCCACGCTGATGGGATTCTCTATGCGAACGTGGTCATCGCCTCGAGGCCGTCTCAAGGCGTCGTAGTTGGCCTGCTCGTTCGAGAGAATCAGGGTAATGACCTCGAGGAACCCCAGGCCTGTCATGGCGCGACGGGTGGTTTCCGCCGCCTCCTCGGCGGCAAGCGGAGCGCCCACGGTGAGCGTCGGCACGAGAGCCGGCTCGATGTTGTCATAGCCGTAGGCAATGGCCACGTCTTCCACCAGGTCGACGGGGTGCATGATGTCGTTGCGAAAGGCGGGGACCAGGACGCGCAGGTGCGACGCGTCCATGGGCCGGACATCGTGCCCCATGCGCCGGAGCAGCCTCGAGACGGCTTCCCGGTCCAGGTCCACGCCGATACGTCGAGCCGTCGAGGTGGTATCGAGCACCACTTCCTGGGGCGACAGGTCAGGCGTGACGGCGATCCGGTCCGGATACCGGATCTCGACCTGCTCGAGCCGGGCTTCAGGGTCCAGCTCGGCCACGGAAGTGACCAGGATGTTCAGCGCCTTGTTGACGATCCGTTCTCCCGTTCCGGTGACATCGATGAAGAAATGGCGGGTCGAGCCACGGACTCGAGTCTCCTCGCTGTTGATGATGGGCGGGTTGGACAACACCTGTCCGGCCGTGTCGGCGAGCAGCGGGTAGCGTTCGAACCCGCGCAGGAGCCTGGAATATGCCATCCCCTTGGGGTGCTGCTCGAGGATTTCCCGGGGCGTCAGCGCGCTGCCGGGGCTCGAGGGGTCGAAGCCCAGGGGGACGAATCGAAGTTCGTCCGGCCCGACCGCCCGATAGGTCACCTCCGGACCGGCCAATGTGTCCAGATCGTACACGCCGATGGACGCGTGCTTGCGGTCTCGCCCGAGCGCCCAGTGGAGATTCTCCTGGAGCTTCATGATGACCTTGATCCGGTCCTCGTCGAGGTGGATGTCCCGAACGATGGCACAGGCGATGAACGGCCGGCGGCAGGCTGCACTGTCGACCGAGGAGTCCACGGTGACGTGCCATGCTGGCGGGGCAAGGTCGTACCGGGGCGGTTCGGGGGCGTCGCCGAGGTAGTTCCGGAGAACTCGAGCCAACCCGCCCGGCTCGAACATGTCCGGCCGGACGGCGAGCAGCTCCATGCGCACGACGTCCGTGGTCCCAAGGGACTCGATCTGATCCGGAGTCTGCCGGAAGTCGGTGCCGCACCGGTCGCACACGACCGGGGGCTCTTCGGTCTCGGTGATTTCCACCAGGTTGTCGCACCTGCGACACCGGAAACGCCGCACCGTGGCGTATCCCTCCACGTCACAGCCGAGATGGTAGAGGTGCTCGACCAGTTCGTGGCGCCCGGGCGGGGCATCGAGCCGATCGAGCAGCATCTGCACGGGGATTCCGACTACCGGCATAATGGGGTCTCCTTCAGCCACGACAAGCGCGCGCGGTACAACTCGCCTATGCTCGTCAGGTCGTAGAGGAACATGGCCAGCCGCTCGAGCCCAAGGCCCCAGGCGAGGACGGGGGTCTTGCAGCCGAAGGGCTCGGTGACCTCGGGACGAAACATGCCCGAGCCGCCCATCTCCACCCAGTCTTGCTTCTTCTCGGACCAGACGAACACTTCGACGCTCGGTTCGGTGTATGGGAAGAACCCGGGACGGAACTGGAACCTCGAGAATCCCATCTTGGTGTAGAAGGCCCGCAAGGTGCCAAGCAGGGTGGCGAAACTGGCCTGCTCGTCGATGATGATGCCGTCCACCTGGTGAAACATGGGGAGGTGCTTGTAGTCGACGGTTTCCCGCCTGAACACCGGCCCGACGCAGAACACTTTTCGAGGCGGACGGGGGTCCTCGGCGAGAGCCCGGATGGTGGTCGCGGTGGTGTGGGTCCTGAGCACGGGACGGGCTGCCAGGTCCCTGTCCCACGCGTACCGCCAGCCGACCGAACCGGTGTCACCGCCGTTTTCATGGGTGGCACGCACGGCGTCCACCACGCCGGCCCCGGGAAGGCGACACCTGCCGGGGCGACCGATGTAGAAGGTGTCTTGCATCTCCCTGGCCGGGTGGTCCTGGGGCTGAAACAGGGCGTCGAAATCCCAGAAGCTCGACTCCACGTAGGGGCTGACGATCTCCGAAAAGCCCAGTTCAAAAAATACCCTCCGGGTCTTCTGGAACACCCTTACCAGCGGATGCGACTTGCCAGGATAGCTCGGTTCGGCTTCGAGCCGCACGTCGTAAGGTCGAAGGTCCACGTCACGCCACCCGCCGTTCACCAGCAGCTCGGATGTCAACTGGTTGACCTGCTTTCGCGCGCTCACCCCACTCTCCCACAGGGCACGACCGGCGTCGGTCAAGGAAACGAACCGCCTCTTGCGCACACGCTCGTCGATCACGCCGGTCCGCCCCTCGAGCAGGGCCTTGGCCGCCACGAGGTCGATCCCGGCCGCCAACACCTCGGCTCCCATCACGCCGGGAATACCTTCCCCATGACGCTGCGCCAGGAACGCGACCAGCCGCTCGTCCTCGCCCGTGGCCTTGAGCGCGGCCTTGCCCGCCTCGAGCAGGACGAGAGTCCCGCGATCCTTCTTGGCCCATCCCTTTTTCTGAAGCCACCGCAACGACTGGCCGACCTCTTTCTTGTCCAGAGAGGTCATCCGTGCGAGTTCGGCGATCGGCACGGGCTCTCCCCGCGCCTCGAGCGCTTCGATGATGGCACGTTCGGGAAACCGGGCGGCCAGCGCGCGGCCTCGAGGCCCCAGGCGCAACTCGATCTCGGTCCGCTCTTCGACCGTGACCTGCCCGGCGCCGGAGCGGACGAAGCAGGTCGCCGAAACCTTCGACTGGTCCACCCCCAACTCATCGGCCAGCTCCCGGATGGAAACCGGCCCGTCCCGGGTCGCCAGCGCGCCGAGCACCATGACGTCCAACTCGGGCAATGCAATGGTCATCGCGGTTCACTCCTTGCTCGAGCACCGGCAAAGCTGAACGCCTGCCTGGTGCTCGCCTTTCACCTGATGGTCGCTCCGGGGTGGTTCGGTGGCGGCGTCGCCCCGTGCGCCCCTGTCGGGCGTGATACCCTAGCACCAGCCGAGAACGTTGGCAAGGGGTTAGGGCGCCCCAGAATCAGCCGCGTGGCCACACCCGGTCCGCGACACGCCAAGGCGGACAGAGGCGGCCCACGCGACATCCGCGGAGGACGCTTCGGACAGGACAGGCGTCATCCCCCGACACGCGGTGGTGGAACGGCAGAAGGCGACGATACTACGGTAGTGTGCCGGGAGCAGGGTTGCCGGGGGCCGGGCGCTCACCACCGTCCTACGGTGAACCATCCGACGCCCGCCCCCCCACCATCGATGACCAGGGACGGCACCAACGCCTCACTCGGTTTTGTTCTTTGGGGTCAAGCAAGTGCCAACCGGGGCCATTCGTGATCTGCCAGCCCATCACCTCGGCCGATACCCCGTACCTGGTCCGCATGGTCCTGACCGCGGCTTCGAACGACGCATGGCGCGCCACCTCCCGCGCAGCCACCTCCCGCGGCAACAGAAACTCGGCAGCGAAAGCGCGGGCCCGCTGCTCGAGATGAAGCGGTGTGCTCCCACCGAATACCTCGACGAGCGGCAGATGCCGATTCCGATCGACCAGTAGGTGGGCAATCTCGTGCGCCAGGGTTGCACGCCGGCCCCCCTTAGATGCGGCATGCTTTCCGGACCCGTTGGTGAGGATGGCAGGGCCTTTCCCTCCCCCCCAACAGGCGACCGCGTCCAGCGCGTCGTCAAGGTCCTGCGGAAATACCTGCACCTGGACCCCCCAGTCAGTCAAGATTCTCTCCGGATTCACCGGATTATCGCCGGCCTCCAACCGCTTACGCAGCCACAGAGCAAGGGCATATCCTTGTTCGTAGGGCTTCATGTCAGGGAGTGCCGCCAGAAACGCTTCTGCATCGGAACTAAATCCATCCAGTTTGTCCGTCCGACTGGAATCGAGAATATCGATCGCATGCACGATTTTGTCCCGGGTACGCAAGGAGAGGGGGGCGCTCAGTCTTGCAGCCGCCATGAGCGGAGACTCATCCTCTGATCGGGGGTCGCCCCACCACTCTTCGGGATCCCTCTCACCAGGTGTCCAGTCCTGAATAACCCGCCATGGCAATCCAGTCCGGAGACGTAGCAGCCGTTTCCGCCCCGGGGCGCGATTCCGCCAGGCCCGGAGAACATACGCCCCCCTGGGCGATTCCCCGACCGGTTCGTGCCCAAGCACCTCGTCCACGAAGGACTCGAGGATCCGGCGCACATCGTCCAAGGGGAGCCAAAGGTCGCGGCCATCCGCCCGCACCCACATGGTGCGGCCCTCCCGCACCAACCACACCGGCGTCACCCAGATCCCCTGCAACCCGGCGGCAAGGTCATGCCGCTGCTGAAAGGCATGAACGGCATCCTCGACTTCGACCGGAGAGCGATCCGGAACGCTGCGCAACAACGCGGGGTCCCTGAGATGCTCCGGCCCGCTGGCCACCAGCCCGAAGGGGGCGTTCTCCTCGTACAGCAGGAACGGCCAGGCGTGCGCCAGGTGCTCCACGAGATCCACCCAGGTCCAGCGCACTGGACCACCTTGCCCGTCTCCATCCCCCTCCTCCTCCGACGTCCAAAGCCGGCGGCCTCCGACCCACAGGACGACGTCGCTCCATCCCAGGCCCTCCAAGCCTGCCGGCACGTCGTCCGGCCACGTCACCTCGAAACCGAGATGGCCGGTATTTCCGATCAGCCTTCCCCGTACGCCTTGAGCCATTTTCGGAATTCCCGCAGCGTCCCCTCGTCTCGTGCCCGCTGCTCCAAGGTTTGTCGAACCGTGGCGCTCATGCGCCCGCGCCAGGGATACCCGTGATAGCTCGCGCCCGGTCTGCTCGGCACGGCCACATACGGGACTCCCCGGTAGATATTGTACACTCTTCGGGGTGCATCGTCTTCCCCTTCCTCGTCATCGCCTCCCAGAGCGTACGGAACTGGTTCCACCACGCAATTTCGTAGCAGCCGAGTCGCCACTTCGAGCGTTATCGAGCAGTGGCACTTTCCCACCTGGCCATTCTTCCCGGGACCGAACCCCGCTTCGTCCCTGTTCCACCTGTGCTTGTATCGCCCTACTCCACGCTCGTAAACGTAGCCCGCCAACCGTTCGTCGTTGGACACCGCACTCAAGTCTATCATCAAGAACTTGCCTCGACTTCGTGGGAGCTGCGACTCACCACTCAGGGTGATATGACAAATGTCCGCACCGCTGCTGGCATGGCGCGCGGCACGAATGGCCCACAAGAGCCAAAACTTGCATCTCCCGTAGACCGTGGCAACGAAAAAGCGCCTTCCGCCCACAGCTTCCTACCCGAAGCGTGCCCCCAACGGTACTGGGACGGTCGAATGGCGGTCGAGACCGTGGCGCGGTCACGTCGCGATCGAGGTGGGTGGGCGCGTCTGCAGGAAGCCCAGCCAATCCTGGAGTGCCTTCTCGAACTGTTCCGGGGCGACACGCATGCGCCCTTTGCGCCCCTCCTCGAGCATGATCTCGACCTCGTCGGGCCGAATCGACACCGTGTAGGCATTCCC
>JAJRTE010000221.1 GCA_024278455.1 Myxococcota bacterium | reverse complement strand
CTTTTGCGCCGGGTTCACGCCCGGGTCGGTGTCGTCGCAGTCGCCGTCGAGCAGAGCGTACCCGGCCACGGCGCCACACGCTTCGGCGGGGCCATCGGAAACGCCGTAGCCGTCGCCATCCTCGTCCAGGTAGACGGCGACGAGGGCGAACCCGTCGTCGATGTCGCCGTCGCAGTCGTCGTCACGGCCGTTGCACACCTCCCCGGCGTCTGGGTGGATCGATGGGTCTTCGTCGTCGCAGTCTCCACCGCTGTTGGAGTAGCCAGCGGATCCGGCGGCACAACCGGCGAGCGGGTCGCCGCTCCCGTAGCCGTCCTGGTCCTGGTCGCGGTAGGAAGATCCCACGGAGGCGTCGTGGTCATCGCAGTCGGCTGACGCCACCACCCCGTCCTCGTCGGTGTCGAAGAGCGGAACGGGCGGCTCGAGGAGACAACCCGGAACGACAAGAGCGAGGACCCATGCCGCCCGGGTGAAGCCAGCGGTACGCGCCCAACGCCTGCCTGGTGTCCTTGGTAATGCCATGGGCAATGCCAACCTTTCGTCAGAATCCGGGAACCTGCACCTCGACTGGTCGGCCGGTGCGGTGGGTGGGCCTGCTCGAGACGCCGAGGTCCAGGCCGATGCCGATGGGGGTGTAGACCTGGATGACAGGACCAACGCCGGCGACGAGCAGGCCGGTGTGCAGTGCCAATCCGATGTGCGCGGGGAAACGAGGTGGTGCCCAGGCGAATCGCACGCGGCAACCGGGACCGATCGCCAACACGTTGGCAAGCCCGAAGCTGCCCACTTGGCTGGCATCCAGGGGCACCACGAGCCCATTCAGCCAGGCGCCATCGACCGTCAGGCTGTGCGACACCCGTATCCCGGGAGCGATACGGAAGTGCCAGCCGACTCCCAGGCCGATGGTGTGGGCAGTGGCAGCAGAGAAACAGGCAGCGGCCCCGACCACCTGGTCCGCCGTGGGCTCACCCTCTCCGGAATAGGATTCCGCGGCACAGGAAACCGGGTCCCCCAGCCGGCCGGCTGCTGGATACACTTCACCTGACAGGACGATGCGCGCGCCTCGAGCCAACGGAACGTCGATGTGGGCAGCGTACCCCACCCTGTCTCCGAACGCCACGAAGGTCATCTCCGGGCCCAGGTACCGCTGCGAGGTCACGCCGAAACGGAGGTCCGCGCCGGTTGCAGTATCGAGAACCGGCCGCGAACCGGCATCGGCAACCGCCTGCCCGGAGGAGAACAGCCAGATGCCGCAGGCGAATACCCACCCCGCACACAGGCGTCGCGTGGTTCCGTTCTTCATTCCGTTCCCTCGAGCGAGACGCGCAGATACGCACCAGCGT
The DNA here is from genome assembly GCA_024278455.1 of Myxococcota bacterium. GTDB lineage: Bacteria > Myxococcota_A > UBA796 > JAJRTE01 > JAJRTE01 > JAJRTE01. Next base: position 3,843 of record JAJRTE010000221.1, on the reverse strand, counting down.
GAACGCGAGGCTTCTCCCCGCCTTCCGGTCCTTCGGCCCGGCTGACGCCGCACGTGATGGGCAGGAGACGCCCCGGCTCAGCCCGCCCGATACCCGGCGGCGATTCCACCGTGGTCTCACTGCAACAGACGATAACACCATGCAAATGGCGGTGTCAAGTGTGACGCGGACCAGTGGATTGACGATCACCGGAACCCCTTGGCCCATCCGCGCGGCGCTGTGTTGCGCTCGAGGAATCACTCGGCCAGGTCCGGGTTCAGCGAATCCAGATGGAGAAGGTCCCCTGGTCCAGCAACGCGGAGTAGCCCATCGAGCCGCATTCACCGGTGAAGCCTCGAGACCAACTGTCCGAACCGTAGGTAGTCCCGAACCCGATGGCGGTGATGGAGTCTCCAGGGTCGCAATTGTTGTCACAGTGGAGGAAGTCGGTGTAGCAGAACGAGAACTGGGTGGTTCCGTTGGGGCCCGAGTTGGTGTAGTCGCACAGGTAGTGCCCGCTGTTGATGGTATTAAGCTCGTTGTCATGCCATACGGTAGTGCTGCCCATGGAGTTCATGCCGGCGCTGGTATCGTAGGATGTTCCGTTGGCGGCCGCCCCGAGAAGCCGGTAGTTCCCGTTGAGGATGGTGTAGTCGTCGAGCTGGACGTAGTGCTGGACGCTGGCGTTCGCACTGCTCTGGTTGCACGTCATCCGGACATCTGTCCACTGTCCATCGAACAGCCCGATATTCACCGCACCCTCGCCGGCCAGTGGTGCGATCGCCTGGGAGGACAGGTCGGTCGATATGGTGCCGTCCGCGGGCGAGTAGCGCCAGGTGGCGTCGGTGAACCGGTTGTGACCGAATTTTGCAATGAAGGCGTCTTCGTAGAAGCCGGTGTGGTCGTAGAAGTGGAACACGAGGGTCCAGCCGCCGCCGTCGGTGTCCATGTCGCAGGTGACCGGGAACGGCGCCTCGGGCCCATCGTCGTCCACGTCGATGGTGTAGGTGCCGGACACGCTCGAGGGGCTCATCTCCAGTATCTCGCGGCACGATGCGTAGAAGAGCCCCTCGTCGATACGGCCGTCGCAGTTGTCATCCTGCCCGTTGGCGACCTCGACCCCATCCGGATTGATGTCCGGGTCGGCGTCGTCGCAATCGGATGCATCGGTGGTTCGAAGGTCCGTGGGTGTGGACGGATCGTCGCAGAAGAGCGTGCCCGGGTCGTCCTGGTTCCCGTAGCCGTCCTGGTCCTCGTCCGGGTAGTAGAGGGTCATTCCTGCCTGGTCGGTGGAGTCATCGGCGTCGTCGGCCCTCCCGTCGCAGTCCTCATCCTGATCCTGTGGATCGCATACCTCGATGCCACCGGGGTTGGCGGCAGGGTCGGTGTCGTCGCAGTCGGTGCTGTTCGACACGTAACCTGATGGCGGGGCACATGCCCATGTTTCGGCGTCCGGGTTGCCATAGCCATCCTGGTCGGCGTCCTGGTAGTAGACTGTCCGGACCCCTTCGTCGACCTGGCCGTCGCAGTCATCATCCAGGTCGTTGCAGGTTTCGATCGCGCCCGGGCGGATGTCGTCTCGAGTGTCATCGCAATCGAAGGCATTGTCCACGTAGCCTGCGGGGGCGCTACAGGCCTGGGTGGAGGTGTCAGGGTCGCCGAAGCCGTCTCCGTCGGCGTCCTGGTAGAACACGGACAAGACAGATTCATCGGTCTCGCCGTCGCAGTCATCGTCGAGCCCGTTGCACACTTCCGTCGCCCCGGGGTATACGAGGTCGTTGGTGTCCTTGCAGTCGCTGCTGTCGGTGACGAACGACACCCAGACCGTGGACGGGTCGTCGCAATAGAGTGCCCCGGAGCTGTTCGACGCCCCGAAGCCGTCTCCGTCGGCGTCCGGGTAGTAGCGCACCTTGGTGCTCTCCAGGGTCGAGTCGTCCTGGTCGTCCGCGAGCCCGTCACAGTCTTCGTCCGTGTCCGCGCCGTCGCATATCTCGGCGGCTTCCGGATGGATCGCGGCATTGGTGTCGTCGCAATCGAACTGCCCGGCGCCGGGAGCGGCGACGTAGCCCCCCGGGGCGCTGCAGGCCAGCACCGGCTCCGCCGGGTCTCCGTACCCGTCCCCATCGCTGTCCGCATAGTACGCGCCACGGTCGACGGCATCGGTATCCACCACGCTGTCGCAGTTGTTGTCGATACCGTCGCAGACTTCCTCGGCGCCAGGGTGTATGCCGGGGTCCCCATCGTCGCAGTCCGTCCCTTCCGCGATCGTGGAGGCGTCGAACCCGTCCTGGTCGACGTCGGTCAGGTCCGCGCCGTCGCAGTCCTGGTCGACACCGTCGTAGGGCGTTTCGCTCGCGCCCGGGTGGATCGATGGGTCCTGGTCATCGCAGTCGGTTCCCGCTTCCACCTGCGAACCGTCGAACCCGTCCTGGTCCACGTCGGTCAGGTCCACGCCGTCGCAGTCCTGGTCGACACCGTCGTAGGGCGTTTCGCTCGCGCCCGGGTGGATCGACGGGTCGTAGTCGTTGCAGTCTCCGTCCGCCTCGGCGAGACCGTCGCCGTCGTCGTCGGTCGTGCTCAGGTCCTCGTCAATCGATCCGTCGCAATCGTTGTCCTTGCCGTCGGAGAACTCATCGGCGCCCGGATGTGTGTTCTGGTCGGTATCGTCGCAATCGTCTCCTCCGGCCTGTGCTGCGGCGAAGCCATCGCCGTCCACGTCCACCCGATCCTGGCCGTCGCAATCCTGGTCCACAGCGTCGTAGGGAACCTCCTCCGCACCCGGGTGGATGGATGGGTCCGTGTCGTCGCAGTCATCGCCTTCGACCTGGAGAGCGTCGAAGCCATCACCGTCGACATCGGTCAGATCATGGGCGTCGCAGTCCTGGTCGATCCCATCGTATGGAATCTCGGTCGCGCCCGGGAATATCGAAGCATCGCCGTCATCGCAGTCTCCCTCGACGGCGGTGAAACCATCGCCATCATCGTCGGGGGCTCCAGGCGTCGGGGTCGCGACGCCCGGCGTGGCACTCCCCGGACCCGGTGTAGGAGAGGACAGCATTGGTGTGGGCGAGGCCGTCGGGGCCGCCGGCGTGGGAGTCGGGGCCGCCGGCGTGGGAGTCGGGGCCGCCGGCGTGGGAGTGGACACGACGGGCATGGGAGTCGGGGACCCGGGTGCGGGCGAATAGACCGGCTCCGGGGTCAGCGAGATCTGGGTCGTGTCGTCATCCACATCGACAGCGCCACAGGCAGTCCACAGCAGCAGCGCGACAGGTACCAGGAACAGGCGTGCGGGTCGCATGGGTCCTCCAGATCGAAAGTGCGTCACCCCTGGGCGCAACAGCTTCAGCCAATCCAACGCAAGGGTCCGCATATCATCCTGGGATTCAGGATACCGGCGACGGCAGGTGCGCGCACCTGTTTTTGCAGGGCCGCGCCGCCCGGCCGATGGAATGGTGTGGGAGGATCGCGCAAATCACCACGCTGGGGACAGGCGGACCAACGCCGGATTCCGTTCGCTTCAATGCCGCCTCCGGGTCGCGGCGAACGGCAGCACGAGAGAGATGACGGCGCCCAGGGGGACCGGCCTCGGAGGATGACTCGAGTGGGAACAATTGCACCCACCCCCACCCGACGATTCGTCTCCCGGGGTTTCGGCGGCAGGCGAAGAGCTGTCGTCATCTCCCGCTGGGGTGTCCTCTGGAGAAGGCGTCGGTGCAGGGAACGCGCTCGGGGTCGCCACGGCCGGCGTCGGCGTGGGCTCCACGGGTGTCGGGGTCGCCACGGCCGGCGTCGGCGTGGGCTCCACGGGTGTCGGGGTCGCCACGGCCGGCGTCGGCGTGGGCTCCACGGGTGTCGGGGTCGGGG
>JAJRTE010000220.1 GCA_024278455.1 Myxococcota bacterium | reverse complement strand
TATCCGGCTCCGATCGTCCACCTACCGGCCGGCGTCGTGGTACCCAAGTATTTGGTGTGGCAGCCGTTCCATCGCCAACCTATCGACCAGGGGCTGGACTGGCACATCCCCGGATTGGTCCCGGATGACTATCGAGACCGCCTGTTCGGCATCGCGTTGATCAAGGAGATCGAGCGCGGGGGCCGAGGGGAACCCGTGACCGCGCGACCCGCATGGACCACGGAGGATACCGGGGGATTCCACTACGTGTTGCTCAACCTCGAGGAGGTCACGGACGGCCACATGGAGAACGTCGTCTCCTCTCTCCTCGGCCCACCTCTGTACAAGGACGCGGATGTCGTCCTCTGGCACATTCCCGGCGTAGGTGGCCGGCCGGACGCTCGACCAGGCATGCGCTGAGAAGTTCCCTATCGGGCGCGGTTCGTGTGATTCCAAGCAGTTGCGGTCAACCTTCATGAGGGGCGTCAGAGGCCTCGAGCCCACTCCGGGCGCAACGCGACCTCCCCGGTCAGCCCCCGGTCCACCTCCAGCAGCAGCTTCGCCCGGTCTCGAGGCAGCCGCCCGGCCAGGGGCAGGTAGTTGCTGGCGTGATTCGCCCGGAACAGGGCATTGGCGGGATTCGATTCCGCCACCAGGATACGGAGTTCTCGCAAAAGACCCTGCACGCCCGGAAGGCGGAAACGGCCGGACGCCTCCTGTTTGGCGATGGGGGCGAACGGCAACACGGTCAGCGTTAGGGCGTTGAGAAACGCCGGATCCATGGCCGTGGCCAGGCGAGCGGAAGCCTGCGCGTGCTCGATCGAGCGTTCCACGCCGCCGGCGCCGAGGAGGAAGATGAGCGACTGGGTCATGCCCGCTTCCCTGGCCCGTCGCGCAGCCTCCACGTGGTCGTCGTACCCGGCCCCCTTGGCAAGCCTCCTGAGCGTCTCATCATCACCGGACTCGGGACCGATGTAGAGCAGCGTGAGCCCGGCTTCTCGCAGCCTCCGCAGCTCGCCGGGAGACTTCTCGAGGAGATTGAGGGCCGTGGCGTAGCAGCTTGCGCGGCGAAATCGCGGGAACTTCGCCCGGAACGCCGCCAGCAGTTCCAGCCAGTAGTCGGTGTCCAGTTTGAGCGCGTCGCCGTCGGCGACGAATACCTTGTCCACCGACGCTCCGTGCTCTCGGCTCGCCCAATCCACCTCCCCGAGACAGTCCTCCAGCGGGCGGACCCGGAACCGCTTGTGCCGATACATCACGCAGTAGGTGCAGTGATTCCAGGAGCAGCCGATGGTGGCTTGCAAGATGAAGCTGTGCGCCTCCGAGGGTGGGCGAAACATGGGTCCTTCGTAGTCCATCAGGGCCTCTGCACGGTTCGAGCACGCCCGACGCGCTCCCCAACCCCATTCTGCCTCGAGCGGCAGGGATCTTTCGTTGGCGGCGGACTCGGGTTGCATGCCATTCGGAATGCCATTTCCATTCTGCCTCGAGTCGCATGGGGACCGCCACTCGATGGGCCGCCGGGGTGCGCGGGCTCCCTTCCGGGGAGACAGTCTTGGGGGCGCCGATCATACCGGCAATCGGTGCACACCATTGTTGTGCATGTGGTCACCTGCGCAGACGTGCACGTCGCGCCCAGGGGCAACCCTGTGTTCCGGGCCAGGCACAGGCGACTCGGTGGAGCGGCTTCTCGGCGGCCTGGGCATGCCTCAGTACGAAGTGCGGCCTCTACCCGCCGAGTTTCCAGCGTCCAGGGGCGTTCCTACATGGAGAGATCGAGATCCGACACACGGTCAGCAGTGAGAACCTGCTCCGACAGACGGTCCAGCATCGCGGGCTCTCGAATTTCCCTGACCCGCGTTTCCACGTCGGCGTCCAGCGGTCCGAATTTCAGTTTCAGCAGGTTCAGGAGCATCGTCTGCATGCCCTCGATACGTCCTTGTTGCCGACCTTGTTGCCGTCCCTCTTGCCGTCCCTCTTGCCGCCCTTGTTGCCGTCCTTCTTGCCGCCCTTCCTCCCGGATCTCGTCTATCCAGGTTCGTTCCATCTTCTTCGCTTCCATGTATCCCTCCCTGCGAAGCAGCCGGCGTGTGCGGCGTTCCGAGACGTCGTCCAGACTCAGGTACGTCTGGACGCAATGCCACGCCAGGAGTTTCGTCTCCGTGTCGTCATTCGAATCCATGATCGCTTTCAGGCATTCCACCTTCAGCCGGGACGTTGACCACCGCCCCCGCTTCATCAGCGCCGCAAGCGCTGCTGCCAGCGCCCCGCCCCTCGCCAGGTATCGGGCCGCAACCAGCTTGGGCAGTCCCACGACCCAGTAGCGCAACTCCAGGTACGCCTCACCAAGGACACCGTGATGGTAGATTTCCTTCGTGATACCGCGCTTCGCCTTGAACAAGTATAGCACGATTGGCACGATGGGTTGACGATATCGAGACCACAGCGCCCCGTAGTAGACCATCAGCCGCTCGCCGATGGGAACCCGTTCGGGGGCGCTCGGGCTGCCATGGGGCTGACCGGCGGAGGTGGGCCGAGTCCTACCCTCCCGGTCCTCGATCTCCAACAGGATGAGGAAAATCTTGCCCTCCCCTCCGCGCTCCCGGACCCGGACGAGGATGTCGGATTCGCGGTGGTACCCCTCGGGAATGTCGGTGAACCCCTCCTTGTCGAGCGGATCCAGGGAGGAGAAGTCGATCCCCTCGGCCATGCCGGGAAACAGGAGGCGGATGAAGGCCTCCATGCGCGGGCCCAGGAGGAGTTTGAAAAGCCGATCATGGTCCATGGCAGACTCCAGTATTCACCAGACCGCGCGAGGACGCGACGGGCAGGAAACCGTTCATGGTCCATCGCTGCCGCGGGCTGGACAGACCGGTCGAAGGTACACACAGGGCCCCACTGTCGTGGCCTGAGTCTGGCTACGGCACTGTGTTGCTTTCCGTTCGGGTATGCTGCCGGGGGCGGTTGCTGCGAGCCGTGTTTCGGCCTGGACGGGCTACCTGCAGTTGTGACAGTTTCAGCACACGAAATCGTAAGTACATCGAAAGGGCAACGATGTCAACACGTCATTGGTTGGGGGAGGCCTTCCTGTCCGACGCGCGCAGGCAAAAGGAGGGATACGAGGCCGAGCCACCGCCCGGGGGCCAGTCCCAGTCCACGGGAAGCGATCGAGCGTCGACAAGGCAACATGGGTGAGATGCGCTGGTACGACGCGCCCGGAGCGTCTCTCGAAGAAAGGCCGGCTCACTCGTGGGCCAGCTTCGCCGCGGCGATCGCGCGGATCAACCGTTCGGTAAAGTCCACGGACCGCTGGAGTTGGACCGGGTCCAGGTTGTCCAGGGTGTCGCTCGGGTGGTGATAGTGCCTGGGAGAACCGAATGCGGGATCGACGCATCCCAGAGAGAGCCCGTCATAGCCTCGAGCCCGGAACGGCAGGACGTCGGTGGCGCCGGACGGAATCTGGAACGGTGCAACGGTCCCGAAGCTCGAGTCGCTGGCAGCGGTCTTCTCCACGAGTTCGAGGAGCCACGCCGGGGTCGGCACCTTCAGGATTTCGCCCTCCTCGAAGACCCGGAGTTCCCCGTTCGTCAGGCCGTCCAGGGCGATGATGACGGTCCGATAGGGTTCCCAGTCATTCAGGCGGGCGTCCGCCAGGGCCATGGCACCGCCGGTCCCCGCTTCTTCGCACCCGGTCACCACGAACACCAATTCGAGGCCATCGGGCCTGTCGTCGGCGAATCGGCGCGCGAGTTCGACCGTGGCGGCGGCACCGGACAGGTTGTCGTTCGCTCCAGGGACGATCTCGTCCCGGAAGACGATCTCGAGGTTGGTCGCCACGGCGATGGCGGCGGGGATGCCGAGGGCCAGGGAAACCGGCCACAGCGTCGAGCCTCCTGAACGCAGGCCCGCGCGGAGCAGGGCGACGCCGGCCGACACGAACTGGGACCAGGTGGCCAACGCCAGGGAACGTCCCAACCACTCCATGGAGGGCGGCATCGCGTGGGAAGTGAACCGCTTGATGACCTCGGGGTGGAACAGGAGCCCGGTGTAGGCCGCGTCGGCGTGACCAATGACCACGATCCGCAGGCTCGGCCGGCCGCTCGCCGGCAGTGTCGCCAGGAGGTTGTGCGACGTGCGCCAGGGGAGCAGCCTGCGCAGCAGGTATCCCTTGCGCGTGGAATCGGCCAGGTAGGAACCGGCAGCGACCGTGCTGAGGAGCGCGGACAGGCCCGGCCGGCGACCGGACAGGGCGGAGCCGAGAAGGCCGACTCCGAAATGGACGGCGAGGTTCGCGTACAGGTTGGCGTTGAACCTGAAGGGAACCATCTCCGCGCGCAACCCCAGGGACTCGAATGCCTCCTTGAGCATGCGCTGTGCCTCGTGTTCCTGCCTGCTCGCCGGTGCGCGCCGCGGGCAGGTTTCGAGGATCCGTCGTATCAGGCCGACCATGTCTTCCGGCTGGTCGCCCGGGTGTCGATTGCTCCCATTGTCCTTCACGTTCGTCCCTCTCTTCTTGTACCGGTCATCGTTCTCGAGTGCGGCATTCCGTGGCAGGGCCGCCGGCACTCCGGGATCAGTATTCTCCCCCCGCCCGCGCCCGCCAGCGGTCGCCACCGAATGCGTATTCCAGCACCTCGGTCACGCCGGGCCGGATGACGGTCACGTAACTCGCTTCCCGGCCGGTGGCCGGATCCAATACCTGGATAGATCGCCGCCCCGCCGCCACGGGGTAGACCATCTCCTCCCCGGTGGGTCCCAGTTCCCTCCCGTCGACCAGGAGTCGTGCGTTCGGATAGGTGACGACGACAAGTTGACCCATGGCCGTCACAGGAGCGGTACGCTCAAGGTCCAGGATGACCTCCGAAATCTCCCCGGGGACCAGGGTGACCGTCTGGCGGGCCGTCCGATACCCCTTTTTTTTCGCGGTGACCTGGTGGGGGCGGGCGGAGTGCAAATCTCCGACATCGATCGGGGAAACCCCCCGTGTTCGGCCGTCCACCGCGATCTTCGCTCCCGGCGGGATAGTGATGATCCGCGCTGTCGCAGGTCCGGGGGGGCGCTTCTCGAGGCGAAAATGAAACTCGACCGCCTGCGCACCCTTCACGGACTTGCTGAGCGGGGGGGGCGATTCGTAGCCGCGCAACCGGGCAGTCAACACCACCTTCCCATCATCGCCGACGTGGAGCGGAACCTTGAGGGGGGCCGTCCCAACCGTCTTGCCGCCCGGCAACGTGATGGTGGCCCCAGGAGGGTCGGAAGTGACGACGACCAGTGCCATGTTGCTGCCCGGCGCACGCAGGAGAGACGACAGTTGGCCCCGAAATGCATACCCCACGAGTGCCAGAACGACAACGGCCGCAACGATCGCGAACGCCCGGACCAGGGAAGCAGCCCCGGGCCTTTCGCCGTCATCTTCGCCGGCTCCCTCGAGTTCGTCATTGGCCGGCGAGACGGTCATGGTGCTCTCGGCAAACACGCTGCTGTCTCGAGGCACTTCCTGCAGTGCGCGAACAACGGCGTCGTCGCCTCGAGCCATCTCCACGAGTTCCGGCATGGGCGGAGCATGGCCGACCACGTAGGCGCTCAGGGAAACGGCCCTGCCTGTCTCCTCGAGCCAGTGTTTGAGCGCCTTGTGCAGGTTCGTCATCGTCGGCCGCCGGGCCGGGTCGGGCGCGACGCACGCCGCGACTATCCGCATGAACCGCTCCGGCAGCCCGGTGCGGCCAAGGACAGTCAGCTTCTCCGCGTGCGTGATCCTGAGTTGGACTTCGGTCAGGCGTCCGGGCGCCAGCAGGTCGAGCAGGATGGCTCCGGTCGAGAAGACGTCGGCCGCAGGCCCGGGCCTGGCCCACTGGAGTGCCCGTTCCGGTGCTACGAATTGCCGCAGAGGGTCGTTCTGGTCCAGGGCACGAACCACATACTCCTGGAGCGCCCCGATCTCGAAGTCGGAGACCCGAACCATGCCTCCCCTGTCAATCCACACGGCCGATGGTTGGATGGCACCGTGAACCAGGGGGGCGCCGGGACGGGCGTGGACGCTGGCCAGAAGGTGGGCTATGGGAAGCACGAGACTCGCGGCGATTTCCGGGGGCATGGGCCGGTGCGACTTGAAATGCGCGGCACACAGGTCGTCCAGGTTCCAGCATGGCTCGAGACCAAAAACCGCGTGAGGGATGCTGTCGATCACGCCGAACTCGAGGGGCCGTCGCATGCATGGATGGCGCACGGCCTGGATGTCCCGGCAACGGGCGCGCAATATTTGTACATATTCAGGCCCCTGGCTGTAGGGCGGGAGGAGCCGCCTCACCATGCAGGGAACGTAGGCTTGAGGTGCCCGGACTTCGCCGTACCAGAAATCGAAGATCGCCGACTGGGATATGCAGTCTTTGAGCAGGAAGTGTCCGTAGTCTACTCGTGCCGCGCTGATCATGAACCGCCCCGTTGCGGTAGCCGCTGACGACAAGACCAAACATCATCCGCCGAGTAGCGAACCGCGATCGTCATAGCAAGTTCCTGTGCCTCTAGCACTGTTCTCCTTGGCCCCGTCAGCATCCCTGCGATGACAGCAGTGCTACTATCGCATGGAATGGTGACTTGCGTCAACGGGGGGCAGACGTTCTTGTTGCTTGCCAGGCGCCCGGCGCGGCTGGTAGACTGCGGTCGAGGTGGCTGGGGCGTGACAGGCGGGGCCTGGGGCTTGCGTTTCGATCTCCAGTCCGTCGGCCCGGGAGGGGGGCGGCCAGTGTGAATCGCAAGTGCGGGAGGACGACATGAGGACGTGGTGGCGTGTTGCGGCGGTGGTCGGGTTCGCTTTGTGGATGTCGGGCTGCGTGAGCCTCGGGGTCCACCGTTCAGCGCGGCCGATCGGAAAGGATCGCATGGAGGTGGGGTTCAGCGCGGGGTACCCCTATCTCCTCGGTATTGGTGTTGTGAACGGAACGGCTGGAGAGTTCGGTGGGGCGGAAGGGTACCTCCGCTACGGTGTCGGGAACCGGCTCGACTTCTCTCTGGTGGCAGGTGGCACCGGCGTCACGCCGCGACTCGACTGGAGCTTCATTCATCGCAAGCGTTTCAACGTTCTGGCTGGATTCGGTCTCGGGCTGGGCGCTGCGCACCTGGCTGTCAATGGCGACCAATTGATGGGTGGTGTCATCGTGGCGCCGGACTTCACCGGGCTCATGTCCTTCGGAGGCCCTCAGAGGGAATGGACGCTCGGATTGCGCGTGCTCGTGGTTGCCGGGGGCGGCCTCATGAACAGCGCCTACCTGGAAGACACCCAGACTGCCGTGACGGACCAGTCGGCCACCGTGGTGGGGGGCGTCATCGCGTACACGCGCCGGGGCAAGCGGCTGAACGTGACCCCGGAACTGGACCTTTATTTGAGCACCAAAGGTGCCGGGGCGGCAGTGGGTCAGTTCGGACTTCTCGTCATCCCCAGTGTCACGTTCGCCCTGGCCAGATGACCCGGCGCGCAGGGAGCCCGCTGTACGCGCCACGGGCTACCTGTACTGCGTCTCAGCATTCTCCGCCCGTTCCATGTCCAGTACTTCCCGGATGGCCTCTTCCATGGGCCGGTTGCGGAATCCGAGGTCGCGGGTGGCGGCGCTCGAGTCGAACATGATACGAATCGGGGTCGGGATCGTCAAAAGGCGCGTGCGTTCACCGGTCACGTGTTGCCAGGCGACGAGCAGTGTTCGGAGGGTGTTTTCGGGGGCGCCGGCCACGTTGTAGGTTTTTCCACGGCTGATATCCCGGGCAATGGCTTCGGCGACCGCCGCGGCGGCGTCGCCAGCGTAGACGAGCGAAAAAGCCAGGTTCGGCGCCGGTAGCACGGGCAGTTTCATGGCTCGTCTGACAGCGGGCAGAATTGTGGGGTCCCGGTACCCGTAGGTCGCGGACGTGCGCAGGATGGTCAGGTCGATCCCGTACAACCTGCAGCGATCTCGGGCAGCCTGTTCGGCGAGCGCTTTCGTGACCCTGTAGGCCCCCACCAGGCGGCGGTGCTTGATGGTGACCAGGGGATGATCTTCGGCGAAGGGTTTTCGCCCGAAAAGCCTGGTCGGCGGGATGTCGTAGACGCCGATCGTGGAGATGTGGATGTATCTTCGCACGCCGGCGCGGTCCATGGCATCAAGCACGTTCTCGGTACCGACCTTGTTGGGGAGATAGTTGTCTTCCCATCCCTTGATGGCAGGCGTTGCCATCGCCGCGTTTCCCACGACGGCATCGACTCCGCGGAAAGCGGCCTCGAGCGCCTCGGGGTCGAGCAGGTCGGCCTGGGCGACTTCCATGCCGCTCCTGTCGCGTCCCGGCAGGCGATGGGGATGGCGAACCACGGCTCTGACACGGCACCCCTTTCGAAGCAAGACGCTGGCGATGTGGGCGCCGAAAAAACCGCTCGCGCCTGTTACAGCGACGGTGCAGCGATCGAGTTGCATGGTACTCCTCCAAGAACGGGGTGTGGCCGACGGGCGGAACGGTCACAACGGGATGTCACTGTTCCGGGGAATCTGGCGTGCCTGCGTCTTCGCCGTGGTCATCGGGCGGACCCAGCAATCGTTCCGGAATGCGGCGGAAAATCGCTCGAGTTGTCTTGTCGACCGTGTTCGGGGCAATGCGCATGAGCCGGTCCATGAGAATGGCCGGACGGGTCAAGAATAGCGTCGGTTTTCGCCGGGCCAGGGCGTTGAGGACTTTTCTTGCTGCCACGTCCGCATCGATTCCGGTCCTGCTGAACCGCTGCATGACCGGAACGGAAGACTCGACCTTGTGATACATCTCGGTGTGGATGATACCTGGGTACACCACGGTGATGTCCGGGGGCGGAGGCGATTCGGTAGACAGGATTCGAGCCAGGCTGGCCACGGCGGCCTTGCTGGCGGCGTAGGCGCCGGACATCGGCAAGTGGGTATAGGCGCAATAGGACGACACCACGACGATATGGCTCCCAGGCCGCGATCTCAAGCCTGGCAACGCCGCGCGGATACTGGCAAGAGGGGAGAAGTAGTTCACTTCCATGACGTGGCGGGCTTCCTCCATCGGGGTGTACGCCACGGGACGGTATCCCGCAACGCCGGCATTCAGGACCAGGTAGTCGATCCCGCCGAGCAGGCGCTCCGACTCGGTGACCAGCTTTTCCGCATTCTCCTGGTGCCTGAGATCGAGGCCCAGGACGTGGACCTCGATATCGCCATCCAGCCGGGCGGCCAATTGATCGAGCCTGTCCGTCCTTCTCGCAACCAGCGCCAGCCGCGCACCTCGAGCCGCCACCTCCACAGCGATCGCTTCACCCAACCCGGAGGATGCTCCGGTGATGACCATGGCCTTGCCGGCAAACGTCTTTCTCAACCCGCCACTCCCCGGTGTCACTCTGGCCGCAAAAACTAGCTGCTCGCTTCTCTCTTGACCGCCCGGAACGTGAGAATGATCTTGCGTTTCGTGAAGGTCATATCCTCGAGGCCAACCTGCTCGAGCTGTGTGCGCACGACCTCGGGCTCGAGGAACCGGAAGCCGCGCCGCGCAGACAGCAGTTCCTGGATCTTCTCCATCTTGTCGTCTCTCGCGATGGCCTCGCCAGTGAAGACGCCCCCAGGGCGCAGGATCCTGGCGATCTGCGCCCAGATCGCGGGTTGATCCTCGAACAGGTGGAGCGCGCCGCAACAATTGACGAGATTGACGCTCGAGTCGGCGAACGGCAAGTCGAAAATGCTGCCTCGCACGTAGAGGATGTTCTTTCTGCCCCGTTTGATGGCCAATGACAGGCCCTGGCGCAGCATGCTCATGGAGAGATCCAGCCCGAACACCGCAGCGTCCGGCCATGCGGCGGCGAAGGCTCGAGTGAAGTGGCCGGTACCGCAGGCGAGGTCGGCCACGACACCTTTCTCCCCGGCTCCGGCCATCTCGAGCAGCTCCGCCTGCTGCTTCTCCACGGTCATGCCGGACGAAAGGAACGTGTGCAGCGGGCGCCAAATGGGTGTCTCGTACATGGAGGCGAACAGGCGAGTCTCCATGATACGCTGCTTGATGGACAGTTCCCGGGTCTCTCTGCTGAGAGGTTCGGCGAAGTTGGGGATTCCCTGCGTTACGGGTAGCGGGTAGCCACACGCTTCACACACGATGTAGTCCAGGTTCATGAGCCCCGGTTGCAGTTCCAGGGAACCGACCTCGCTACATCGTGGACATTTCACGACATCTGAATGTCTTTTCAAAGCTCTCCTCCTGTCCCGCTCCTCCAACGGGGGATTGGGGTTTGTTGCGCTACGTCGTGCGCAGGCTGCTGCTCCGGGAAAGGGTTCCGTCGAGGTATCCCTCCCCGGGAGACTCGCGGTGTTCAGCATGGCGCGGGACTGCGCCAACAGCGGGCCGGCGCTGTGCCCCGGCCCACGACACGGCCGATTGGATACCCAGGGACAAGTAGCCCGAAAACCGGCGAATGGTCAAGTGCATAGCCCCCTGCGACGCCCCTGCCGAACAAGGTAGTGGCTCGAGAGATCCTGGCCTCGGCACTGCTCGACCAAAACTGCAACAGGCGAAAGAGGAAAAAGGCGGGGTTCTCTCGGCGGCCGCGCGGTTCCCGGTCCTCGATCGACAGGCGGCGCCTCGCTACGCCGGTCCGGCTGCCGATCTCCGCTGTTCGCTCTGCCGTCCTAGCGAATCCTGCCAGGCCCCGGGCCACCTGCGTATTCCGGGCCCGGGTGCAGGGTCGTCTGCCGGACTGCGGCGGCGCCACCTTCGATCCAGTCCCGCTGGAGACACACGCCACGGAAGTCGAGGCACGGGTAGCCAGGGTGGCGCCAGTTGTCTGGCTTCTCGACCCCGCTGACCTGGTGAATGCGAGCTAACAAGTTGGGCACCTGGTGACTTGCGACGAGCATGGCGCCCGGCGGTGGCTGGACGGGCCGATGTTCGCTCGAGACTGTGAGCACGAGGATATCCATTCCATCGTAGATGAGCGCGACCTGCGGGAGCTGCTCGCGCCAGTTGGGGTCGTAAAGGCTTGCCACCGGGCGGTGGTGCCGGATGACGAACAGGGCGTCGAGGTTCTCGATGTGGCTCGTCACGACGGCCAGTGGTCGTTTGCCTGCCAGTCGATGGGCCCAGTCCACCACCTCGGCTGGGCCCCCGGGTTCGGCAGGCCAGGCCTCCGAGTGCCAGCCGGTATCCTGGGACTGTGCCCCGCGTGCGACAGGGGATACCTGCTTCAACGCCCAGGGGATGCACGTCGCGAGCACAACCGCTGTTGCGACGGCGCGGGCGCGAGGCCAGGGGATCAGGGCGACCAATCCAGCCCAGCCCGAGATCAGCACGACCTTCGCAAGCAGGTAGTATTGGGGGGACTGCTGCCTGGACAGGGGAAACAGGAGAAACGGCAACAGGATGGCGACCAGGACGGCCACGGCGAGGCGTTTTTCGCCCTTGGACCGAATGGCGGCGGCCAGCAGACCGAGCAGACCGAGACCGAAAGGGATCGCAAGGCGCGGCACGTCATAGATCTGGCTCGAGGTGAATCGCGATGGGCCGGCGCCTCCCCCTTCGGCGTAGCTGAACAGGTAGACGAGGCCGTTTTGGGGCCAGAAGCCCAGCATGACGGGCACCACGACGACCCCCGGAATCAGGCCGTCGAGGAGGAGGAAGAGGCTGGTCGTGGCCTGCTTCCACCGGCTGCGCCCTTCCACCGGCGGGAAAAACACCGCCCACACCCACGCGACACCTACCCCGGCCACTGCCGAACCCACCAAGTACTCCCTCGAGTTGTATGTCAACCCGACCAGCAAACCGGCCACCACCCAGCGCCACCAGCCTTCCGCCCGGGCAGCCCCCCATGCGGTCCAGCCTGCCAGCAGTATCAACGCCACCGCAAGGCTCTCGTAGCGTATCAGCGCCGCGGTGGCCACCATCGTGGGGTAAAAGAGGGCACCTGCGCCAAGCAGACCGGCCGCGTATCCCCCAACCTTTCGCCACAGGGCGAACAACGGCAGAAGGGCGAGCCCGAGAAACGCGGCCGAAACCAGGTGGGCGACGGCGACCGGGCGTCCCACCAGACCGGGCAACGGCACCTTGCTCGCCACCGTGACGAGCCACGGATAGAGCACGTTGTAGCTGGCATTCGGCACCCTGCCTATCGTGGCTGCCGCCGCATAGTCTCCCGTGTCGAGGGCTCGAGTCACCTGGGCCATGATCCAGGCCCCGGTCGAGCTGTGCACGAACGGGAACAGTTCGAGCCACCAACCCATGGCTGCGGCACAGCCGGCCATCAGGGTGGCGGCCAGGATAACGTATCGCAGACACAACCGCACGACACACCTCCAGGCGCGGCAGGTTCAGCGGGAAACCGCGCCGGGTGGCGCAGCCAGCGATCCGCCGGGCGATGGAGCCGGTCCGCCCGGGGCAGCGTTAGGGACATCCACCGGCTCGCCCTCCGCGGTGGTGCCGGTTCGGGCGACCTCGCCCACTCGAGTCAATGTGGCCTTGGACAGATCGATCTCGATTTCACCGATGTCGGCACCGCCGACATCGATCGGACCGTACTCGTGGAAGCGCCTGTCCAGCGGGTCTCCCTGGGGATCACCGAGATAGATCTTGAGTATCACCTTGCCCGCGTTCGCAGGGGCAGGGACGGAGAATTCGCCCGCCGATGGCAAGATCGTCGAACTCTGGTGCCCCCCTTCGGGCCCCAACCGGTTGACATCGATCTGGATGCCGCTGCCTTGCTCGCCTGGGGGGAGAATCAATGTGCCGCTCAGCATGACCGCTGTCCCAGCGAAGTTCTTCGTGGACATGGCCCGTGGTGCAGCGGGAGAGATGGCTCGGCGGGGGGCCCGGTCCGACTCCACACGTTCGTCCGTGGCCGGCGGCGAGCCCCGAGAAGCAGGTGGAGCCCGGTGGCTTTGCTCGGCGAACCCCTCCGTGGCCTCGTAGTCGAACGGGTTGAGACCGCACCCGGGGCTCGAGTCCCCGGGCTTCTCCGCGGGAACCGCCCCCGGCGGCGCCCCGCTCGAAGTGTGCAGCCCCCCCCCGTGTTCGTTCGCCGGAACCGCCGTTCCGGTGCCGCCCGGCTTCGCGCCCTGTTGTGCGCCGGACTCGGCGCCCGTACCCTCCGGAGGAACCTCCTGTCCGGCCGCCGGCGTCGAGGCCCGTTCCTTGACGGTGTCACCGTGGGGCGCCGGCCCGCCACCGCCGGCCGACTCCGGCTGCCGCGCAGGGAGGACCTGCGGCTCTTCGTCCACGCCGCCCTGGGGCTCGACACAACCGGCAACCAGGGTACACGTGACCACGCCCCCACTCCACAATCCGCCCAGGTGTGCCTGGAGCCATCTGCCTTTCCTGCGCATCGATCAGCACCTCGGCATGGCAACGCCCTCCCGGGCGAGCGATCACTGAAACTGTTGCCTCGAGCAGTGTATCACACCACCGGGCATGTCTGTCCAGGCACGAAGTGCGTTTGCCGGGCAGCCGCGGGGCGATGCCCCGTCATCCACGGGGTGGGGCCGTGCTGGTCCTGCTCGTATGAACATGGTATGGTGTCTCCTAAGCGCCTCGAGAACCTGTTGCGGAGATGCCTGGAGCGTCCCCGCCGCTCGACCTGCCATGCACGACACGAAGCACCTGTGCACCTTGAAGACGACAGTGGCGTTGTTGGCTGTCACGGGGATAGCCGCAGCCCTGCGCGTTCATCTGTTTCACCACGAGATCGGCGGGGCTTTTCTCGCGATCGGCCCGGATGCTTCGGATTGGGTCACCACGGCGATGGGACTATCTCGAGGCGACCCGACCGTGTTCAAGCCCAACCGCTACCTGTTCGTCCCGTGGCTCGCGGTCGAAATCTCGAGGCACCTGGGCCTTTCTCCCAAGGAGGCGTTGCTCAACCTGGCCTTCTACTCGAGCCTGTTTCTCCCGGCGGCCACGTTGATGGTGGCCCGGCGGTTCGTCTCTCTTCCTGCGGCCAGCCTGGTAGCGGCGTGGGTCGTGTTCAAGCCGGAGTACATCTCCCTGAGCCTGTCCCCGATCGCCTACCCGGTCTTCTGTCTCGCCTTCGTGGTCGCTGCGGGCGCGTGTGTCGGTGCCTACGGGCGGGCCGGCGCCGCCGTTGTCGTTCCCGCTGCATTCGTGGCGTCCGCGTCGCTCAACCAGGGCATGCTCTGCCTCCTGGTGATGCTGCCAGCAGGCTTGTTGGTGGGTCGCTGGGGGACAACCCTCGCCGCTGCCTTTGCCGGTGTCGGCGGGCTCGAACTGGCCGACTCCCTCCAGCCCGGCCGCAACGATGCTTTCGAATGGATGCTCCGGGAGACCGCGCGCTATCTCGGGGGCAACGTGGCGGAAGAGACTGCGCGCACCCAGGTCGCATACGCCGAGACGTGGCTTCGTTGGGCTGAGCTGACGTTCCAGGTTCCCCGGTACCTCGCTCTGGCCTTGTTGGTCGTGGCTGTCATCGGTTTCAGCGCTGCCCTTTTCGCGCCCGGGATCGGCCGGTGCCGGCCGTGTCATCCTACCCGGCGGCGACGTGATGTGCCGGCCGTCGGTGCGGTCGGGCGACGGTCGGTGTCATCGTGGTTGGCGGACCCGGATCGCCGCGCGGCGACGGGCCTCGTGTGGGCAGCAGCTCCCCTGGTGGTTCTGTTGCCCTTGATGGCCAGTTCCCACCACCTGGTTCATCTCGAGCCCCTGTTGGGTGTCGGTGTCGCCCTGGGTATCGGGTGCATCCCCTCAAGGTGGGGGAGACTCTCAGGTGGCGTGATCGTGTCGGGCGCCATCGCGTTCGCGTTCTTGCGGCAGGACCGGACCTATCGGTTCGAGTTCCAGGTGGACCAAGCCCGGCGCGAACTGGCGCTCGGGCAGCGCATCGGGCGAATCGTCGGCGACGAAGCGATCCTGCTAGCGGTTCTCCCTCCCGGCCCTTCGCCCCTTGGGGAACTCTGGCGGGCGGCCTGGGCGCTCCCTCCCCGTGTCGCGTTGTACGTGCTTCCCGAGGGCCCTTTGAAGCCGGGTTTGCCGGTCGAGACCTTCCTCGAGAAGCGCACGCCCATCTGGGTGGTGACCGTGGACGAAAGGGACCGGTGGATCAGCGGCCCGTTCCTGTTCGTGGAGACCGCGCCACCGGCCAGCGTCACGATGACGGTTCGCAACCCTGGCCCGGCTGGCCGGCAGACGGGGACGGTATTCCTCCACCCCGCTGCCGTGAAGCATCTGGAGGAGGCCCCGTAGAGCCGGAGCGCTCGAGATAGGGCTGGACAGGTTCGAGACGGATTCTATAAGATCGAAGCAATGTCGAGGAGCTTGGGCGACTCCGAGATGGGGCTCAGCGACGGCATACCGGCCGCGTCGTAACCCGGAGGCGCCTCGATGTGATACGATGTGGAA
Organism: Myxococcota bacterium; assembly: GCA_024278455.1. Taxonomy (GTDB): domain Bacteria; phylum Myxococcota_A; class UBA796; order JAJRTE01; family JAJRTE01; genus JAJRTE01. The sequence goes on along the minus strand of JAJRTE010000220.1, from coordinate 20,540 downwards.
TGGTTGGAGCGATCCTGTCCACCTGCAGCAGTGAAGGCGTATGTCTGTTCGGCGATACTGTGACATGCCGGCACTCCGGGAATCGCGCGGAGTGGTGCTCGACCGCCGAGGGGAAGTTCGGCTCCCGTGCTCCGATATGCCGCAGGTGACCTCGAGCCGTGCCAGCGCCCGCCCTGGACGGGGGTGGCTGGTCGTCTCGAGGTCCGCGCCCCGCCTCTCGGTGTTCCTGGCTCTCGCCGTGATGTCGGGCGTCGCTGTCTTCCAACGAGCGACGGCGGCCGAACCCGACACCGTCGCCCCGCCTCCGCGCCGGGAAGAATCGTCCGGGTCTGCCGGAGAAGCGGATTCCGGCCCCCCGCCGGGGGACGTCCTTCCGTTCGTCTTGCGTGTTCTCGACCCGGACAAGTACCTCCAGGGGAGGCAACCTCGGATCACCATCGACAATGGTGTCGTGTCAGAGACGTTCGTCCCACAGGACAACGGGGAACCTCCGGATACCCAGGCGGGTGACGGTTCCTACGCACTGGGGGTTGCCAACCTTGCCGGCTCCTCGTTCGAAGTCTTGCTCCAGGCGGGTGAAGGTGACGCGGCGTTTCGTGCTCAAGGTCAGGTCACGTTTTCCTCGGACAACCTGGAGCGCAACTTGATCGTTCTGGTCAAGAAAGAAACTGCCGTGTTCGGGACGAACGACAAGCAACTCCTGCGGGAGGGAAGCGGGTCCGCGCCGGCGACGAGGGCTGGGCCTGCCGGCCGTGAACCCGGTTCGGGCGAGGGAAGCACCTCCCTGGCTGGCGCTCGAGGTGCTTTCGTCTGGGCCTTGATCTTTGGCATTGTAGGGGGACTCGTCGGCGCGTTTCTCTACCAGGCGCATGCGGTCTGGCGAGCGGGGCGGGGGATGTTTCGGGCGGGACGGGGGCGTCCGATGTATCCTTTCGGCTCCCGGCTTCCAGGAACCCGGGGCCCGGCGGTGTGGCGCACGAGTCCGGACGCCTGGATCGACCTCACCATCACGTTGGCGCGACGATTGACCACTCGAGGCGCCGTGCTCGTCGTGCCTGTTCCCGGCCACCGCGAAGACCTCGAGGCCGCGTTCGCGCCGCTGCCGGATCCCGTCTGGTTTCCCGCCCGGCTTCGTCCTTCGCCGACGGCGATCATTGCCTTTGCGCGGAGGATCGAAGCCATGGGGATGCTCGTCACGCTGGTCGTGGAGGGAATCGAAGCGCTGGAAGAAGCTCATCCCGATGCGCCGTTCGCCGCGCTCGAGGATCTCGTTGGCGCGAGTCCGGCGCCGGTGTGGATCGTTGCGAGCGATGCCGTTTCTCTTCCAGAGACGGACTGGCCTGTCGTGCGCGTGGTGCGAGATGAGCGGGACGGTCTGGCCACCGAGGACGGGCAACCGCTATCGCCCGGGCCGGCGGCGAGTTGAGGTCGATGGTGGCTGGGCGAACCATCCGAGTCCAGGCGGCCGTGGAGCACAGGCACCTGCCCGGCCCGCTCTTCGTGTCGGTGACGGAATCCGGCAAGACGGCCCAGTATGCCCTGGTGGACGATGGCTCCGTGGCTGGAGACGTCCCGATGGACGGGCTGTGGACCGCAGTCTGCCCGATCGGCTCATCGCGCTTCGTGAACGTCGAACTCGGGGTGATGGGTGAAGTTGCTTCACAGTCGCTGTATGACCGGTTGATCCCAGTGCCGGCCGCCGGCGATGCCTCCCTCAACTTCTATCTCGAGACCTCGAACGACGGCCTGGTCGCTCACCGGGTTGCCTGGCTACCCGCCAGCGGCAGCGACGAATACTTCGGAAGCTGCGCAACCCTGGCGCTGGCGTTCGGGTGGGGACTCCTGGTCTTGGTCTACGTGGGTTTCCTCGTCGTGCTTGGGCGGAAGCGATGAACCTGTCTCGAGGCCGGGAGACCTGGCACCGTGCACTGGCGTTCGCGAGCATTGTCGCCTGCTATTCGCTGGTCAGCGTGCTCTTTTCCTGGCCCACCGTGCGGCTCGACTCCAGCGTATTCTACACGCGCCAGTTCGATTTGTACGGCGTGCTGTGGATGATTCGGCATGTGCGGGAAGTGTTGTTCGACGGCGTGGTGACGGCCACCAACTTTCCGCTCGGAGAGAACGCCACCCGGCCCGACGCATACGTGCTGGCCCTTGTGGCGCTCGGCGCAGGCGACAAGGTGTCCCCCCTGGCCATCGTGCGCCTGTTCGTGCTGGCCGGACCCGTGGCCGGTGCCCTGGCAGCGGAGCATTGTGCGGCTCGAGGCTTTGGTGTGCGGCGGCCTTGGTCGCTGCTGGCGGGCCTGGCCTATGGGTTCAACGGGCTTGCCGCAACCGCGTGGCTCGAGGGCCACGTGTACTTCCTGTTCGACCCCTGGCTTCCGCTGCTCCTCCTGTCGCTGGTCCGACTGACCAGGAGTGCGGCACCGAGGACCGAAGGCGTCAAGGCCGGGTGCTACTGGATACTGGCTCTCGCAACCAGTGGCTACATCGGCATTTTCGCGAGCCTGCTCGTCGCGATCATGCTCGTTCGTGGGGTGATCGCCCAGGTGGACCGGCGCCGGGCGTTGCGTACCGCAGCGGTCCCGCTCTTGATCTTCTTGCCCTTCGGGATCCTCTATGCCTGGGTGTTCTTCGGTGGGACCGGCCAGGTTGCGCCGGATCTGTGGCGAGCATCCACCTCGGGCGCAGCTTCCATCGCGAGGCTCACCTCCTGGTGGCCAGGGGTGGACGGAAAGACCTACCACTCGATCGCAACGCCCCTGGGGTTTGTCACCGTGAGCCTCGGCGCGTTCGCTCCAATCGTGCTCGCTCGGCACCGTGGATGGCGGACCTTGCTGGGCACCGCGGCGGCCGCGGTGTTGGTCTCGTTCGGCCCGGTCATCTCGCCAGGCTTGGGGGCTGGGGGAGGGGTGCCGGCACCGATGGTCCTCTTCGCCGGCACGCCGGTCATGACCTTCTTGCACTTCCCTGTTCGGTTCCTGTGGCTCGCCTATCTCTGCGGGGGTATCGTGGCAGCTCGATCTGCGGATGAGATCGCCCGCCGGGTCGGTTTTCTGCCCGGGCTGCCTCTCCTGGCAATGGCAATCGTGGACTCCATCGCGCTTACCGGCGCGCCGTTTCGGGCCGAGCCGGTCCTCGCCGGAATCCCATCAGCGTACAAGGCGGTTCCCGCGGGGATGGCGGTGCTCGACCTTTTCGGCGAGCAACCGGTCGCCCTGGGGGAAATCGGTGTTAGAGTCACCAAGCTGACCACCTACTACCAGACGGTGCATGGGCGGCCGGTCCTCGCGGCCGCTCTCCCGACCTACGGCAAGAACTGTCGCGACAGGATCGCCGCCCGTGTGGTCTGCCGGCTGCTGGACTGGAAACCGGGCGCCACCGCCGGGGCGCAGGCGGATGTGGTGGACCTGGAAGCCCTCCTGGCGGAGTTGGGAATCGGCGCGGTCGCTGTCCACTCCGACCTGTTTGCTCCCGATGACCTCGCACCGATCCTCGACGGTCTTCGTACTGCTCTGGGGCCACCCGCCGCTGTCAGCCGCGACGGCGGCGAGACAGTCGTCCTTTTCCTGGTGCGCAAACACCCGAATGCCGATCCCCTGGCGCGATACCGGAAGCTGCTGGAGGCAGTACCGGAAACGGGCTCAAGGCCGGGAGACCAGTAGTCCGGATGCTCGGACCGCTGGGTTCCGTGGCTTCTCCAGGCGGGTCCGGCGCTCGAGGATCGTAGTCCGTGGCGGGAATGGGGAGGAAAGAGTCAGGCTCGATGTGGGGAGAAAGGAAACAACCTGAACAGGGGGACTGGGAAAGGTTCCACACATCGAGCCTGGTGTCCCTGGGTCTTGGTCCACTGAGACGGAGGCGTGCACGAGACGTGCCAGTCTATCGGCCCCGTGCTCGAAACCTGTCCCCCCGTGTCCCGGACGCCACGGGAAGCAGCCAAGTCCCCGATACCTCCCGATCGGCTCGCCGCTCGGCACGGCTACTGGGCTCGTGCTCGCACCATGGCTGCGATCATGGATTTCGCCTGTTCGGGCATGGAACCTTCGACCAGTACGACACGGCGCCACTCCTGGTCTCGGGCCCGGTCATGCGCCTCGGGCGTCATGCACCAAGCGGTCACGCTCGTTGCCCGCGTGCCCGGCTCGAGCAGGTTGCAGAATGCATCCGTGTCTTCGGCGGACGTGAGGAGCACGCCGGTCACGGGCAGAGACGCCACGGCGACTCGAGCCGCTGCCGTGACAGGGAGTCGCACGGGAACGACCGCGACGCCGGCCCTCTCGAGCGTGTCGCGCAGGAGAGGGGGCGGGGCGGCGACCAAGAGGCGCTCCCCGTGCAAGGGGCGGCCGGTGAACCAGTCGACGTGCGGCGCGTGGGCTACCGTGGACCCGATGACGAACAGGGCCGGGGGCCGAATGCCGGCCTTGGCGGCTTCGCGTGGGAGATCTTCGAGGCGGCTCCGGATGGTCCGCTGGGTTGATGTCGTGCCTCGTTCGATCATCGCCGCTGGTGTGTCCGGTGGCATCCCGTTGACGAGCAGGCGGTCCACCACGCCGGGGAGATTCCCGACCCCCATGTAGCCCACCAGGGTGGCATGGGGGTCCCGCGCGATCAGGTCCCACCGGAGCTGAGCGCTTTGCTTGAGCGATTCATGGGCAGTGATCAGGGTGAGCCTGACCGCTTCGTTCCGATGGGTGACGGGAATCCCGGCGTATGCGGCAGCCGCCACGCCGGCCGTGGGCGCAGGGACGATCTCGAACGGAATCCCTGCCTGGACGAGCACTTCCGCCTCCTCGCCACCCCTTCCAAAGATGAGTGGATCCCCTCCCTTCAGGCGGACCACGCGCTTCCCCTCCCTTGCCAGCCTCACCATCAATCGGCCGATTTCGTCCTGTGGCACCGGGTGGTGCAGGGGGCGCTTCCCCACCGGAAAGAGGGCCACGTCTCGTTCAAGGTCTGCCGGCATCGCAGGCTCTGATAGCCGGTCGTAGACGATGGCGTCAGCCTCCTCGAGACGGCGCCTCCCCTTGAGTGTCAGGAGGTCCGGGTCTCCAGGGCCCGCGCCGACGAGAGACACGAATCCCACATCCGCCGGTCCAAGTCCAGGGGCGCGAGGCGTTCGTTCTCCCCGGACGGTCGATAGCGGGACTGCCTTCGCCCCGGAAACCTCGAGGCGGGGTGCAGGATGCCCCTCTCTCGCGAGTTCTGCCAGTTCCCGGTCGTGCGGGATCCTCACCTGGAGCGTTTCGGGGTCGAACGTTGCCCGGAAGAAGGTGTCGAAGAGCCGTTCCCTCGCCTGCGAATCGATGGACTGCTGGCGCACATCGTCCCTGAAACGCCTGGCGGCCGCGATCCACAGCCGCCATTCGGGACCGATACGTGTCTCGAGGTACTCCCGGAAGCGGCGCACCAGGAATGGTGCGTCGCCGGCGGAGGCGATGGCCACCTGGAAACTTCCCCGCTTGACTCGAGCCGGAAGATGAAAGGTGCAGTACTCCGGGGCGTCGGCCACGTTCACCCAGAGCCCGCGCCCGCGCGCGTCCTTCCATATCCGCCGGTTCACCTCCCGGTCATCGGTGGCGGCGAAGACGAGAACGACGCCTTCCAGGTCGGAGGGACGGTATTCTCGCATCACGAGTTGGATGGCTCCCTCATCCGCGAGGCGGCGGACAGGCGCTTCGGCGACCCGTGCCACGACCCTGACCAGTGCCCCCTCGGCGAGTAGACCGCGCACTTTCCTCGAGGCGACGCTGCCTCCTCCAATGACGAGGCAACGTTGGTTCTTCACGTCGAGCATGACAGGGTACATGGAATGGTCGACTCCGGTGCATGAGGAAGACAGGGGACGGGCGTGGGGAGGGTCAGACGTTGGTGGATTCCGGCCGCTGGTACAGGTGCCGCTCCGCCCGAACCTCGGTGGCAATCTTGTAGAACAGCGTCAGCAGCATGGCGCCGATGGCGTACACGCCGACAGTGATCATGACTTCGGAGAACGCCGGAGTGTACTCGGGCACCGTGCCGAGAGGCGAGGGGACGAAACCGGTGACCACCATGCCCATGCCCTTATCGATCCAGATGGAGGCGATCACGCAGACGGCCGCGACGACGAGGAAGCTCTCCTGATTGCGGAACTTGGGGACCAGCAACAGCACCAGGGCGACGATGGCGAGCAGTGCCGAAGTCCACATCCAGGGAACGAGATTGTTCACCCCTTCGAATCCGAAGAAGAGGTACTGGAAATGGTGCATGTGTTCCGGGATCCCGCTATATGCTGCGGTGAACACCTCCATGATGACGAAGAAGATGTTGAGCAGCATGGCGTAGGTGACGATGTGGCTGAGCTTCCGGATTGCTTCCTTGCCTGGGTCGAAACTCGTGTACTTCCGGACCAGCAGGCACAACAGGATGAGCAACGAGGGGCCGGAAGCGAAGGCGGAAGCGAGGAATCGGGGTGCGAGGATGGCTGTCAGCCAGAACGGGCGTCCTCCGAGGCCGCAGTAGAGCCAGGCCGTGACGGTGTGAATGCTCACCGCCCAGGGAATGGACAGATAGATGATCGGCTTCACCCAGGCCGGTGGGGCAACACCGGCTCGCTCGGATTTGAACGTCATCCAGGCCACGATGGCGTTGATGAAGAAATAGCCGAAGATGACCACCGAGTCCCAGAACAACATGGATCTCGGTTGTGGGTGGAGAAAGATGTTCAGCCCGCGCATCGGCTGGCCCAGGTCCACCAGCACGAAAAGGAGACACATCGTCAGCGCGGAGATTGCCAGGAACTCCCCGAGCACGCACAGGCGCCCAAAGGCCTTGTAGTCATGCAGGTAGTAGGGGAGGACCACCATCACCGCCGACGCTGCCACGCCGACCAGGAACGTCAACTGGGCGATGTAGAAGCCCCAGGGCACGTCGCGCTGCAGCCCGGTCGTGCGCCCCAGCCCCTCTCGAAGCTGTACAAAGACGAACAGACCGACCCCCACGAGAATGAACACGGAGAGGAAAGCGAGCCAACTCCAGTAACGAGGGCTGCCTTTGAGGGCTTTATCCAGCATGGTAACCTCACACCAGGTAGTACACTTGCGGGCGAGTGCCCAGTTCGGGTTTCCTGCGCAGGACAACACGGTCCGCCGACTGCACGAGCTTGCGAACGCTCGAGCCGGGATCGGAAATGTCGCCAAAAGTGAGCGCTCCGATCCCCGCCTTGTCACACGCTTCCACGCAGTAGGGAACCTCTCCCTTGACGATACGTTCCGGACAGAACGTGCACTTTTCCACCACACCGCGCATCCGGGTGGGGTAGTCCATGTTGGGCGGCTTCCTGTCCGGCCAAGGGTCGACGAAGTTGAAACTCCGGGACCCGTAGGGGCAGCCCACGATACAGTACCGGCAACCGATACACCGGTGCGGGTCCATGACCACCACACCGTCGTCTCGTCTGAACGTCGCCCGGGTCGGGCAGACCTTCACGCAGGGAGGATTGTCGCAGTGGTTGCACATCACGACCGCCGGAAGCTCTTTCCGCCGCAGGTCCCCGTACTCGCCGACCTGACCGGGAAATATGTGCTCGAACGGCGCCTTCCAGATCCACTTGATTTCGTGTCGTGGGTCGTCCAGGTCGGGGACGTTGTGGGCAGTGTGACAGGCACGCCAGCACTTGTCACACCCGGCCTCTCTCTGGCACCTTTTCAGATCGACTACCATCGCCCACCGGGCAACGTCGCCACCGGAGACTTCGCTCGAGGACGCACCAGCGAACGCGGAGACCACCGAACCGGCACTGACAACGGTGAATCCGGCGGCTTTCAGAAAGTCTCTCCTGGTCGTATCCATTCTTCTCTCCCTATGGCACGACGTGACAATCCCAGCAATAGGGGTCTATCTGGACGTATGTGTGGCAGGCGTCACAGAACTTGTATTCGGTTTCCCCCGGCTTCTTCTTCGTATGACAGACCAGGCAACCGCCGGAAAGGCTCTTCTCGAGACGCCGTCCCCGCACGACGCGCCCCTGGCCCTTGGCGTCCTGCCACCACTCCGGGACCTCGCGGTCGCCGTCGCGAACGACCTGGTCTCTCCACTCCAAGAGCAAGGCCATGTGCTTGTCTATCATTTCCCGGTTGGGCCGACCTTGCGCCCGCTCCTTGTCCGATTGCTTCAACGCGCATGGAAGGCCCGGGTCGGCGCGGAGCCTGGCTACCTCCTGCTCGACTACCTCGTTCGGGCGAGCCCAGTCCGTCCCGGTCGCAATGTTGAGCCAGAACGGGGAACTCGTCAGTACCAGGAACGAGACCAACCCGATGACGATCTTGATCTTGTCATTCATCGCCGTCGCCCTCCTCTCCGTTGATGGGCTCCAGACGCAGGTTCAAGGTACGCTTCTTCTGCCCTCTCATGACCATGGCGTTCGCCAGGAGTTCGTGGATTCCGGCCACCCTGACTTCGGGCGCCCAGTATTCGCAGACCGTGGACAGGGTGGCACGGTCGATGGCGCACATGGCCACCAGGTGATTCACGCCGAACCTCTCATGGACATGTTGCACCGCATTTCCCCTGGGGAGCCCACCGCGCAGCCGCATCTCCATGTTCTCGTCAGTGCCAAGGCCCGCTCCGCCGCCGCAGCAGAAGGTCTGCTCCCGGATGGTGTTCTCGGGCATTTCATAGAAATGGTTGCACACGTGCTTGAGGATGTACCGCGGCTCTTCCAGGATGCCCATGGCTCGAGCAGGGTTGCACGAGTCGTGGAATGTCACCCGGATATGGTCGTTCTGGCTCTTGTCCAGCTTGAGCTTCCCGTGCTTGATGAGATCCGCTGTGAACTCGGTGATGTGCACCATCTTGGTGGACCGCGCGTTCTCGAACACGGTCCCGGTGATCGGCGATCGGGGAACCTCGAGGAAGTCCGCTGGGCCGTTCACCGTGTCCATGTACTGGTTGACCACCCGCCACATGTGGCCGCACTCTCCGCCCAGGATCCACTTCACGCCAAGCCGTTTCGCTTCCGCGTAGATCTTGGCGTTGAGCCGCTTGATGGTCTCGTGGCTGGTGAACAGTCCGAAGTTGCCACCTTCCGAAGCGTAGGTGCTCCAGGTGTAGTCCAGCCCTAGTTCGTGGAACAGCATCATGTAACCCATGCACGTAAACGTGCCCGGGTCGGCCAGAAAGTCCCCTGACGGCGTCACGAACAGGATTTCGGCACCCTTCTTGTTCAGCGGGATGTCCACCTTTATGCCGGTGGCCTCCTCGATGTCGTCGGCGAAGAACTCGAGCGTGTCCTTCAATCCGTGCGGCTGGATACCGAGATGGTTGCCGGTTCGAAAGCAGTTGGCCACCGGTTCGATGATCCAGTTGACATTCAGGCCGAGGAGATTCAGGAGTTCTCGAGCCATCATGGTGATTTCGGCAGTGTCGATCCCGTAGGGGCAGAACACGGAACAGCGCCGGCACTCGGTGCACTGATAGAAGTAGTAGAACCACTCCTTGATGACATCGATCGTCACTTCCCGGGCGCCGGCCAGCTTGCCCAGGATCTTCCCAGCCGTCGTGAAATCGTTGCGGTACACCGAACGGATCAACTCCGCGCGGAGCACCGGCATGTTCTTGGGATCCCCGCTCCCGATGAAGAAGTGGCACTTGTCGGCACAGGCACCGCACCGCACGCAGATGTCCATGAACACCCGGAACGACCGGTACTCATCCAGGCGTTCCCGCATCCCCTTGAAGATGATCTCTTTCCAGTTTTCGGGCAGCTTCCAGTCGTCGTCCTGAGGGTTCCACTCTCGAGGATTCGGGAACCCGAGGTACTCGAGGTGACGAGGCTTCGCCGGGTAGATGAATGTCCCCGGACGCATGTCCACCGGCGTGTCCATCCAGCCGGTCTCGGGCGGGCGGAAATCGACAGCCGACAAGGCCTTGTGGTCATAGTATTCGATTTCGTCGAATTTCGCTTGTCTCGCCATGGCCTACTCCTTGTCCACCGGTATGTCGACCATTTTCATCTTGTCCCGGAACTCGTCCTCGTACTCTTCGTAGGTATGGGCGGGCACAGGGTGCCGGGCACTCCAACCGACGTCGTACCGCACCGCCCGATTGCTGTTGGCCATGTTGCGCGTTGGACTCAGGAACACGCCCCCGAGATGCATGAGCTTGCTGAACGGGAAGTAGACGAACAGCGTGCATACGAGCAGCAGGTGTGCGAAAAACAACCAATGAATGTCGGGCAGGCCGGGAACGAACGCGCCACCTGGGCGATGGTGCACGAATTGAGACCAAGCCTCGCCTCCGGTCAGCGGTGCAAACGACGCTAGCCCATACCCCAACGCCTTGATCGCTTCGATATCGGTCCTCACGAAGTGCCGCATCAAGATGCCGGTCGCGGCGATCCCGATGATCAGGAAGAGCGGGAAGTAATCCGATGCCAGGGAGATGTATCGGACCTGCGGGATGACGAAACGCCGCAGCAGGAGATATGTGGCCGCCGCGAGAAGGATGATGCCGGACACGAACACCGGCGGGGCGCCGACCTGCAGAAAGGCATCCACACTCTCCAGCGTGCCGAGCGCCCACCATAGGCCATCGACGACGCTCGAGTCCGTGCACCAACTGGCCGCTTGCTGGTAACCGCAGGCGGGCGGCACGAAAAACCGGAAATGCCGCACGAACACGGTCAGAAAACCGTAGTGGAAGGCAAGGGCGCCGATCCAGAGCCAGTAGGCGGGGTGATAAACCACCTTCGGGCCGTCCGGATGGACTTCCGTCTTCGTGTTCCGAAACAACGATCGGAAAAACAAGACCTCGAGCGCCATTCTCCCTGCGACTTGCCATGAGGAGGAGGGGTTCTCGAGCTTGCTGTGCCCTATCCAGGGAAGGCTCTTCTGTTGCCCGCACGTCGTGGGAATCCGAAAGGGCACAGGCACATTCGCCCACGTCATGACGCGGTAGACGATGCCGCCGAGGAACACCACGACGGCGAAATAGGGAATGACGATTCCGAACAGAATATGCAACTGGAGCCCTGCCACGCCCAGCCAGGCGAGCAGCAGAAGGGCCAGTACAGCGGCCAAGGAGACAAAGGCGTTCATCGCTCACCACCTCGTTGCTCGAGTACGGTCATTCTGTCGCAGGTGTCGGGGCCACACCCGGGTCCAGGTCCTGGTCGGTGAGTCTGGACATCCTCGCGAGCGTCGCAACCCGCCGCTTGACTTCCCGTATCCTCACTTCCCAGGTCCTATCCCGGTACATCGCCAGCCTGTCGAAAGCACGCAAAACCAGCAAGTCCACCCGCCGGTCGAAGGTCTCCAGGAATCGAACGGCGGATCGAGACTCCTGTTCCGACAGTTGAGTCCGAACAATCCCCTTTATCTCGAGAAGAAAGCCGACTGCCTCCGACGGAGCGAAGTCCTGCACGCACCGGATCTGAATGAGCTGGTCCAGGTGTGCCACCATCCGTTCCGGGGATTCGTCGTCTACCAGGGCGTCGAACAGGGGCCCGAGGCTCGTCCTGACGGCAGCTCCGACCGGGTTGGCGAACAAGTCCTTCTCCTTCCTGATGAATCGTGCCATCTCGGGCGAGTAGGTATTCAACAGGGCGTCCGTCCACTTCCGAACGATACGGTCGCGGCTTCGCTTCAATTGCTCTTCCAACCTGGTCTCCCATCGGGTGCGACGCCGGGTCGTGGGGGGGCAAGAACGCCCCGCGACCCAGATGGTCGTGGCCTGGCTCCCCGTTCTAGGCCGGGGGCCAGTGTCGTGTGCCGCGCCCCCCAGTGACGGCCCCACCACACCGACAACCGCCCATGAGCATTGGCGTTTCTCGAGTCCGCCAAGCTGGGTCGCCCACAGGCCGACCCTCGGGAACGCAGGCGATCGAGAGTCCGTGGCATCGGACGATGGCTTCGGCCGTGTGCCACTCCTGGCGTCCAGAAGTGGCGACACGGGAACACCCCATCGCAAAGCGCCGAGTGTTCCCGTGCCTGGTGGTCATCCCGGACGTTCGAGTACCCTGGTCAACGGGCGTGTATCAGACACACCCGGTCGGCTTCGGCAAGCCCGCAACCTTGCACGCACCCTTTGCCGGGCCGGACGGGAACAGTTGGTACACCTTATTGAGCTTGAACCCGGTCTCCTTGCAGAGCTTCCGGATCATGGGCGCGACGCCGTACTTGTGGTAGTAGTCGTTCAGGTAGCGCACCAGCTTCCAGTGCTCTTCGGTCATTTCATCGACGCCCTCGGTCTTCGCGAGAGCCTCGGCCACCTTCTCGTCCCACTGAGTCGGGTCCTGGATGAATCCGTCCTCGTCAATCTCGAGAGTCCTGCCGTCGCCGACATCAAACGTAGCCATTGTCTTCCTCCTTTACCGGTCATGCACCTGGCTCATCGGCCTTGTCCCGATAGCCATCCAGACTGAACTCCCCACCGAAAACGCGCTCCATCTCCTTGACGAACTCGGGCTGCGGGGAGTAGCCGAGTTCAAGAGCCTTCATCAATTCGACTTTTGCTTGCTCACTCTTGCCGACCGCGTGGAGTCCCACTGCGAGGTGATAGCGGGCTCCGGCATGGTTCGGGCTCAGGGCCGTCGCTCGCTCGAAGCACTCCACAACGTCGGCGGCCTCCCCGAGGTAGAGATGCCCCAGCCCTTTGTTGTAGTGCGCTTCGAAGAGATCGGGGCGGCGTTCCAACGCCGAGGCATTTGCCGCCACGCACCGGGAAAAATCCCAGCGTGCCAGGTAGACTCCCCCAAGGTTGACCCATGCCTTGTGCAACGAGGGATCGAGTGCTACCGCCTTCTCGAGTTCCTCTTGCGCCTCATTCATGAGCCCGAGTTGGGCGAGCGCAGTTCCCAGCGTCGCGTGGGTGCGCGCAGACTTCGGCGCATCCTCCACCGCCTTCCGTAGGCGGGCCAGATCGACTCCCTTGTCGCCGGTGACACTCACAGTTCACTCCCCGTTCCGCACTGGTTCAGATCCCTGGCCAGCCGCCGTGCAATCTCACCCGGGAACCGACGCCCGACCGCGCGCAGTGCTTCAGAAAGCCCGTCATGCAACAATGGATCTCCGGACAGGCGTATCAAGTCCGGTACCATCGGAAGCAATATCGCCGGCTCCTCTCGAGCGATTGACAGAATGACCGGCGGCACCGTGACCGCGTTGGTGCCGGATTCGTCATTCATTGCCCATACGAAACGGCGCACGATCTCCTGCACATGTTTGGGATGGTGCCGAGCAGCGATTGCGATTGCCCGGCCGGCCCCCTGGCGCAACGTCCTTTCCGGCCGATAGGTCAGCGCGACGAGGCGACGAATCAGACGCTTGTCTGAGGCGATCAGTTCCTCGAGCCGCGCCCAGTCGTGCTGTTCGACGAGTTCCTCGATACGTCTTCGGTGCATCACAGCCGCCACCATCAAGGAGTCGACAACGGATCAATGGGCCTTGACCCCACGGCGCAATCCAACCCCGAGAAGGCGGCAACGGCGCAGTGGCTCGGCCGGTATCGCCGTTCACCCACGGCGGCGAAACTGGGGGGCCGGGTGTTGCCCCTCCCCCCCGACGCGCCGGCCCCTAGCTGCCCGCCGGAAGCGTGATGTAGCTTCCGCCCACGTAGGAGTAGGTACAGCGACCGGAGTCGATCAGTTGCCTGATCGCCTTCTTGCACAGGGCCTTGTTCACCTTGTCCTCGCCGTACTTCTGCTTCATGGCCTTGGTGAGGTCCATGGCCTTGAAATTCTTCTTGCCATGGTACTCCTTGACCATCTCGTACATCGCGTTGGCAACTTCGTTGATCAAGTCCTCGTCGCTCATCTTCTCCTCCTATCCAATACGCGGAAAGTGCACGGACCTCCGGAAGGTCTCTCCGGCATGGGTAAAGTCGTCGATATGGTACTTCGTGAACTCGATATCTGCCACTTCGAAGAAACGCGGCCAGCCGATCCGGTCGATCCACTCGCCCATGCGCTCATACTTCCGGGCGTTGGCCGCATAGACCTCCACGATGTTCTTGATGGCCTCGACGACTTCCGGCCACCGTGGCGGATTGTTGGGAATGTAGGGGATGGCGAGCTTCGAGAACTTGGGCTCGGAGCGGGCCTGGCTCACCTTGCCGCCCACCCAGATGGAAATCCCGTCATACTCGGCATCGTTCAGCGTCATGGCGGGACAGACGGTGTAGCAGTTTGCACAGAACATGCACTGCTCTTCGATGACTTCCACCGACTGGTGGCCATCCACCGTCGCGGGACGAATGGCGCCCGTCGGGCAGGACGAGACCGTGGTGGGGATTTCGCAGACCCGCGCCATGGCCTGGTGGTCGATCTTGGGCGCACGCCTGTGCACCGCCAGAATGGCGATGTCGGAGCAGTGGACGGCGCCGCACATGTTCAGGCAGCAGGCGAACGCGATCCGTACCTTCGCCGGAAGGTCCATGTTGACGAAATGGGGATAGAGTTCATCCATCACCGCCTTGACGACCCCGGAGGCGTCGGAAGCGGCCGAATGGCAGTGGATCCAGCCCTGCGTGTGGACGATGTTGGTGATCGACGCCCCGGTCCCGCCTACCGGGTACCCGGCTGCGGCCAGCTTCTCGATGAGAGCATCGATCTTGGTTTCGTCCGTCAGCAGGAACTCCACGTTGTTGCGGCTGGTGTAGCGGAGGTGCCCGCCACAGAACTCATCCGCCAGGTCCGCGAAGAGCCTGATGGTCTTCGTGCTGGCAAGCCTCGGCGTGGCGGCTCGAACCGTGTAGAGCTTGTCGCCGCTTTCGGCCACGTGCACCAGCACGCCGGGGCGCGGGTTCTCGTGGTACTTCCACTTGCCGTAGTTCTTCTTGATGATCGGCGGCAGGAACTGCTCATAGTGCGGGGGCCCGATGTCGGTTTTCCTGTTTGAAGCCAGAGCTGACATATCTCCAATCCTCCGTGCGTTTGTACCCGTTGCAAGCCGTGTCGAATCCTAGTCCTCTTCTTCCTCGTCTTCGTCTTCATCGAGTTCGAAGAAGATGTAGGGATTGGTACGCGGATGAACCACCATCTCGGGCGTCGGCTCCAAGCCGATCTGCTCGAGGAAATTGCCGAGTCCGATCCGCTGGATGAACTCGCCCACGCGCTCGCGGTTCTTGCCATGCTCTCCCCAGAAGTCCCAGATCTCCTCGACCAACTCCTTCAGGTCTTCGTAGGGGGGCTCCATTTCGTAGAACGGAATCAACACCGACGACAGAAGGGCACCACCGATGATCGGGGCCTTCGCACCGAGCAGAATCGTGGCGCCGCGATCCTTTCCAGGAGCCAACGCTTTCGGCATCACGTTGATACAGTGCATGCACCTGACGCAATCCCGGTTGTTGATCGTCAACTTCTCGCCATCCCAGCTCATGCACTGCGTCGGACACCTGCCGACCACGTCCTCGACGATGTCAACCGCACCGCTCGTCACGTACTCGGCGACGGCAGCGTCATCCTGCTGGATGTCGTCACGCCAGGTCCCGATGATAGACATGTCGGCCCGCGCGATCGACGCGACGCAGTCGTTCGGGCATCCGGAAGCCTTGAACTTGTACTTGTACGGGAACGCCGGCCGATGAAGCTCATCCTGCCAGTGCTGCGTGATGTCATAGGTGAACCCCATCGTGTCGTAGCACGCCCATTCGCACCTGGCCATGCCGCAGCAGCAGCTCGGCGTTCGCATGTCCGACCCCGAACCGCCCAGGTCGAATCCGGCTTCCGTGAGGTCGGAGAATGTCGGCTCGAGTTCGTCGGTAACACAACCTAGAAAGATGATGTCCCCGGTCGAACCGTGCATGTTGGTGATGCCGGAGCCGTGCTTTTCCCAAATGTCGCAAATCTTGCGGAGCACATCGGACGTGTAGAACCATCCTGCTGGATGATTGATCCGCATGGTGTGGAAGTGCGCCACGTTGGGGAACTCTTCCGGGAGGTCGCAGTACCGGCCAATCACACCTCCCCCGTAGCCCATCACACCCACCAAGCCGCCGTGCTTCCAGTGACCGATGCGGTCGTTGTACGATCGCTCGAGGACCCCCAACAGGTCGTTGGTCATCGGGTTGTCGGCACTCTTCTTGAGTTCTTTCACGAAGCTGGGCCACGGGCCCTTCTCGAGCTGGTCAATCAGCGGGGTTTCCCGTTTGTTGGTCGTCATCGGAACTCCATCAGGTTGCCTGCGGGGTGACGAAGATGCCGAAAAACCAATTCCCCGACATCCTCGCTTTGCCCCAAGGTTGAAACGGTAGCGATCAGCCACGGTTCTGGAACCCAGAATCAATCGCATCTATTCATCGATTCGGAGCCTTGTCAATAGCAAATTTCAATGTCGAGCACATAAATGCCCTCAATCCACAGTGGCCATGGACAAAAGACCCCTTGAATGGCTCGGCCCGCGATTCCGCTATCTTTTCGCGAGCCGAGAAGGGCCAGCGTCTTGTAACCGTTGACTGTAGTCGTCTATAAATTATTTTGTTGCACTTTTGCCGTAGATGATAGATAATCGCTATGCACAATTCCCTGCACGGCGGGTATGCAGATTGTGCGTGGAACATATAGCCCGGCTGGGTAATTCCTTGTGGGTTCTGGGGGTGGGCGGCGTCGGTCGCCCCCCGGGGAAGCCGCGTTGATGTTGCCGTAACGTCGCTATTTTGAAAGAAGATGCGTGATCCGCAATCTGCGGATTCGAGTAGGCGGATGCGCGGGGGGCTGGGCAGTCTGGCTCGCCGGGGGCGGATTCGCTGGGCGCTGTGAAGGGACGCTTCGCCGGGTGTGCCGGGAGAACGTGGTCGCGGGTGTACCGGTGCGGGATTGTGTTGCTGCTCGGTGGCGGGGGGCGAGCGCTATACAAAAGATAGAATCCACTGTAGGAGAATCGACAAAAACGGCTTATGGCGGACTATCCAAATTTTCGGTATTGACACCCGCTGCTTGAACGGCGTACAGTGTGCGTCTGTTGTGGGTGCAAGTCTTCCCGGTCACGCCTGTGATCTCGGAGGAGCAAGGGATGGAGGGACGCCCGCTGGCGGGCGGTTCCATGGCAGTGTGGTCCACGGAGCAACGCAACAACCAAACGGCCGTGCAGGCCAAGGAGGAAATACGGATGCCAAGTTTTGTGAACCCGGAGAAGTGTGACGGGTGCAAGGCGCTCGACAAGACGGCGTGCCAGTACATCTGTCCGAACGACCTGATGGTGCTGAACAAGGACCTGATGAAGGCCTACAACCAGGAGCCGGAGCAGTGCTGGGAGTGCATGTGCTGCGTGAAGATCTGTCCCCAGCAGGCCATGGACGTGCGCGGCTACGCGGACTTCGTTCCCATGGGAGCGTCTGTGGTGCCGATGAGGTCCACGGACAACATCATGTGGACGGTGAAGTTCCGCAATGGGAAGATCAAGCGGTTCAAGTTCCCGATTCGCACGACCCCGGAAGGGAAGGCGGATCCGAGTGGTGGTTTCGAGACGGAGCCGACCCTGGATGGGCCTGTCCTGTTCACGGAGCCGGATTCGTTGGGGCTTTCGGCGGTTTGGACCAAGAATTGAGAAGGGGGTAAGGAACCATGGCAAATTTCGAAACAGTCGTAGTGGAAACCGACCTTCTGATTCTTGGAGGCGGGATGGCGGCCTGTGGCGCTGCTGTGGAAGCGGCCTACTGGGCGAAGAAAGCTGGTCTGAAGGTGGCGCTCGTCGACAAGGCGGCGATGGACCGCAGCGGCGCGGTGGCGATGGGCCTGTCGGCGATCAACCAGTACGTCGGGCTGAAGGATGGGGCGAACACGATCGAAGACTATGTGAACTACGTCCGCAACGACCTGATGGGGATCACCCGCGAGGACTTGGTCGCCAGCATCGCGAGGCACGTGGACTCGACGGTACACCTGTTCGAGAAGTGGGGGCTTCCGATCTGGAAGGACAAGGAAGGCAACTACGTCCACGAGGGTCGCTGGCAGCTCATGATCAACGGCGAGTCCTACAAGATCATCGTGGCTGAAGCGGCGAAGAACGCCCTCGGGATGGACAACATCTACGAGCGCGTGTTCATCACCGGCCCGCTGATGGACGGGGATCGCTGCGTCGGCGCGGTGGGGTTCAGTGTCCGTGAGGACAAATTCTACGTGTTCAAGTCCCGTGCGACGCTCGTGGCGATGGGCGGCGCGGTTGGCGTGTTCAAGCCTCGTTCGTCCGGCGAGGGTGCGGGGCGCGCGTGGTATCCGCCGTTCAACAGCGGGGCGTCGACCTACTTCACCTTGATGGCCGGGGCGGAGCTGACCTGCCAGGAAGTGCGGTTCATCCCGGTTCGCTTCAAGGATGCCTATGGACCGGTCGGAGCGTGGTTCCTCCTGTTCAAGTCCCGTGCGACGAACGCGCTGGGTGAGACCTACATGGAGACCCGCCGGCCCGAACTGGACAAGTGGGTGCCCTACGGCCACGTGAAGCCTGTGCCGGCGAACCTCCGGAACTGGTTGATGATGCTGGATGTGATGGACGGGAAGGGCCCCATCTACATGCGGACCGAAGAGGCGATCAAGAAGATCGCGGCATCGGAAAGCGACCCGAAGAAGGCGAAACGGAAGCTGAAGGAGCTGGAAGCGGAAGCGTGGGAAGACTTCTTGGACATGACGATCTCCCAGGCGTTGCTCTGGGCGGCCACCAACACGCAGCCCGAGGAGAAGTCCTCGGAAATCGCCGCCGCGGAACCCTATTTCATCGGCTCCCATTCCGGTGCGTCGGGTGCGTGGGTCAGCGGTCCCAAGGACCTCGCCCCGGCCGACTACTTCTGGGGCTATGAGAACCTGTCCACGACGCCGAGCATGTTCTGCGCTGGCGACGCCTCCGGCGCTTCGTCGCACAAGTTCTCGTCCGGCTCCCTGACGGAGGGGCGGATCGCGGCGAAATCGGCGATTCGGTACCTCGTGAACGAGAATCCGCCCGCAGGCAACTATGACGACGCCGAGCTGGAACGCCTGAAGGAAGAGATCTTCAGGCCGTTGAGCGTGTACGCGGAGAACAAAGACAAGACCACCCAGGTGGATGTGAATCCGCACTACATTCTGCCCAAGATGTTCCAGATGCGCCTGCAGAAGATGATGGACGAGTACGCGGGCGGCGTGACGGCACAGTTCACCACCTCGAAGGCCAACCTCGAGAAGTGCCTCGAGCTGCTCGCCTTCCTGAAGGAAGACAGCGAGAAGCTGGGGGCGCGAGACCTCCACGAGCTGATGCGTGCGTGGGAGAACAAGCACAGGATGTACCAGGCCGAAGTCCACGTCCGGACGATCCTGTTCCGCGAGGAGACCCGGTGGCCGGGCTACTACTTCCGCTCTGACTTCCCGTCCATGGACGAAGAGAACTGGAAGGTGTTCGTGAACTCGAAGTACGACCCGAAGACCGGTGAGTGGACCCTGCGCAAGGTGCCTGTCGTGAACATGTTCTGACAAGACGCACCGTCTTGCCCCAGGTGTGCCTCCTTCGTTGTGCCCACCTGGGGCGTTTTTGTTTCCAAGCGGTCCTCTTGATGCACCTCCGGCCCATGTCGTCGGACCGCGTGCCGGACGCGGCAACGTACACTACGAACCCGCCCGTCCGGTCCGGCCGCGACTCACGCAGCGTTCCTGCCCCCCGGGAGACCGCCAGAAGGGAGTCAAACCCATGAAGCGAAGCCAACAAGAGGACCTGCCCTACGCTCTGCGAGACCGCCGCAAGGTCGGCCCCAACGACGAATTCCGTTTCGCATGCACGCCGGATGTCCCCTGCTTTACCCGCTGCTGTGCAGATATCAATATCCTGTTGACCCCCCTCGACGTGCTCCGGCTCGCCCGTAGCCTCGGAATCAGCACCACGGATTTCCTCGAGGAGTACACCCTGATTCCCATCACCAAGGACCTTCACCTGCCTGTCGCTGTCCTGAAGATGGGCGACGACCCGGAGAAGCACTGCCGCTTCCTGGGTGACCAGGGATGCACCGTGTACGACGCGCGACCCTGGTCTTGCAGGATGTACCCCCTCGGCATGGCACTTCCCCCGGCCAGAGCCGGCCAGGAGCCCGAGCCCATCTACTTCCTTTTCGAGGACCAGTTCTGCGAGGGACACCAGCAATCTCAAACCTGGACTCCCACCTCATGGCGCCAGAACCAAGGCGTGAACGAGCGGGAGCCGCTCGAGGAGGGATTCCGCAAAATCGTGTCTCATCCGTGGTTCATCGGGGGACGTCAGCTCGATCCGAGACGCATCGAGATGTTTCACATGGCGTGCTACGACCTGGACAGGTTTCGCAAGTTCGTTTTCGATTCGAGTTTCCTCGAGCGCTTCGAGGTGGAAAAAGAACGTGTCGAGCAGCTCCGTGTCGACGACGAAGCACTCCTTCGGTTCGCCTATCGCTGGCTGCGCTTCGCCCTCTTTTCAGAACCGACGATACCGGTACGCAAGGGCGTACCTCGAGCAAGGAGGGATTCATGAGTGGTACGACACCAGGGTCTCTATTGGTGATAGGGGCTGGGATTTCGGGCGTGACGAGCGCCGTGGAAGCGGCGGAAGCGGGTCACGAGGTGGTTCTCGTGGAGC
>JAJRTE010000219.1 GCA_024278455.1 Myxococcota bacterium | reverse complement strand
CGTTGATCTGGACCGGGAAGGAAATCGTAGCGGGCTGGCACGGCGAGTTCAATCTCAGCCAGGAGCGAGGTGTGTTCCTACGACGCCTTGGCCCGTGGGCGCAGCCCGAGGGTCCGAGGACCGTGATCAGCCCGGAACCCCTCGGACTCTTGGCGCTGATCTGGACGGGCGCCGAGTACGGTGCATTCTGGGGAAAATACGACCAGGGGCTCTGGCTGACACGGCTCTCGTCCTCAGGGCAGCCCCTCGCGCCGGAGACGACGGTCAGCACGGCGACCGGTCGCAATTCCAGCGATTTCGCGTGGAACGGTGATGGCTACGCGTGGGTCTGGGACCAGGAGGTCCCGTCAACCGGCCACCTGGGGGTTTTCTTCCGGCGCATCTCGCGTTTCGGCGAGCTGCTCGGTGAGGACCGCCAGATCACGGACCACACCGGTTTTCCGGAGGACACGTTGGCGGCCAGCCCCGAAATCGTCCACATGGGCCCGAGTCGCGGATACGGTATCGCGTGGGTGGACAACCGGACAGGGGTTGATCAGATCTGGTTCGCGTTGCTCGATCCCGATGGGAGTATCAAGACGCCACCCGGCGAGGTGCAGGTCTCGTTTGTCAATGAGAGGGTGCGCCCCGAGAAATCGCTCGTGTGGAACGGCCACGAGTTCATGGTGGCCTGGGTCGACGAGTCCGTGGGAGACGACGTGATGGCGTCGCGCATCTCGGCGGTGGGCGAGGTAATGGAGACGAAGAGGCTGGTGGAGGGGGTGAGCATGTTCCCGCAACTGGCGTGGAACGGAGCCTCGTACGGGATGGTCTACTCAGACGCCCTCTCGGTCCCGTGGGGTCCGAGGTTCGCGCGGATCGGGTGTCACTGTCAGACCGACGGCGACGGGGACCAGGTCCTGCCGTGTACTGGAGGTGACTGCGACGACACCGACGCCGAGGTGGCGCCCGGCCTGGCCGAGATCTGCAGCGACGGCAAGGACAACGACTGCGACGGTTTGTCGGACTGCAACGACCCGGAGTGCGCCGAGTCCGGGCTGGTGCCGCCGGAGACCTACGGTGTGGTGTTCGAGAAAGACAAGCAGACATTGAGCTGGCAGGCGGCGCCCGGAGTGTGCGAGCACGACGTGGCGCGCGGAGAGATGATCGACCTTCTGGCGCTGGAGTCGTTCGACTGGGCCGAGTGCGTGGCGTCACGGGTCGAGGGTACGAGCCTTGTCGATCCGACGCCTCCTCCGGTTGGTAACGTTTCCTACTACCTGGTGCGAGGCCGGCGCTCGACCTGCGTTGTGGGGACCTGGGGATCGCCCCTGCGAGACGACACGCTCCACGGCTGTCCGTGAGGGCCTGTCACGCGACGAGCTTGTGTGCGGGGCGACCTTGCTCGGACCCGCCGCGCGAAGCGTGGAACACCCACGCCGCTTCGCGGTGCCGGGCCGAGCAAGCTCGACCCCTACCGGCGTTGCTGCCGGCGCTGGTCCCTGTACACCAGGGCGGCGATGGCCTCGAGGCCGCGGACGTCGGTGGGAGTGAAGGCGGCGGGGCGGACGGCGTCCACGTCGAGGATGGCGACAAGCTGGTCGCCGCGGCGGACCGGGACGACCACTTCGCTTCGGGAGCGGGAATCGCAGGCGATGTGGCCTTCGAAGGCGTGGACGTCATCGACCAGCACGGACTCGCCGGTCTGGAGGCAGTGCAAGCACACCCCCTTGTCTCTTTCGAGCACCGCGCAGGCCAGCGGCCCCTGGTAGGGGCCGACCACCAGGTCCTCTCCGGTCCAGCGGTAGAAACCGGTCCAGGAGAAGTGGGGCATCTTGTGGTGCAGCAGGGCCACGATGCTCGCCATGCGGGCGGTCGCGTCGAGACCCTGCTCATAGCCGGCGAAGAGCTCGGCGAGCTGCACGCGAATCCTCTCGTAGCGGCCGGCCAGAGCGTCGGTCATTACTTCATCGAGATCTTGTTGCCCACGGCGAAGCCCGAGCCGGAAACCGGGCGCGCCACCGAGAGCTTGGCGCCGGCGACCTGGATGATCTCGATCTCACCGATCTCGCTCTCGATGCCGCCGAGGTTTTCACCGGTATCCGGGTCGATGATCACTTCGCCCAGGGCAGTGACGGTGAAGCGGTCTCCGACCTTGATTCCCGACGCCGAGCCCAGGTTGACGTAGATCTTGTCTCCCGAGACCTTGGCGATCTTGCCCACCAGACCGCCGCGCATGGTGGAAGGGTCGATGTTGGCCGCGCCCCCGGCGATGTCCTGGGCCAGCTTCTCGACCGCCTTGGCCAGCACCTTGGAGGCCATGCCGCTATCCCAGTTGGTGCCCAGGCTGGCACCAGCGAACTCTCCCTTGCCGAACTTGTGGCTGCTCTTGGCTTCGCCAATGGCGAGGATTTCGGCGGTGGTAGTGTCCACCAGGCGGGCTGACAGGGCGCAAGTGCCGGTGACCAGCTTGCCGCCGACGCCGCGGCCCCATTTCCACTTGCCGATCTGGGGAATCCTCCCGCCCTGCTCCTTGATGCCGAATTCCGACACGGAGCCGATCACCACGAGCTGCACACCGAGGATCTTGCCGATGCGGGCTGCGGTGGTGGCGTCGATGCGGCCGCTGTCGCCGAGGTTCTGCTCGCCGAGTACCGCGTCGAGGCGCTGGCGCTCGATGACCCGGAAGCGGCCTGTCTTGAACAGCTACTCAGCCAGGTTGGCCGCAGCGGTCTTGGACAGATTCGACCAGTGCCAGGAGTAGCGCCAGCTAGCTTGCAGCGCTTCGGTGTCGAAGTCGATCACGGCGACTCGTAGCCGGGCGTCGTCTTCGGCGATGACGGCCGGCACGAACAGGGGCAGCGCCACGGCCAGGGCGGCGGCCAGCAAGGTCAGGGCGGACAAACGCGCAGTGCGGATCATGGGACCTCCGGGCTGAAAGACGTGAAGAACCGTTCCCCGATCATTCCAAGGGGCACAGGGTTCCAAGTATTGCCAAGGGGGGGCCGGGGTCAAGAGCCGGGGGTCGGCCAGCAGGAGCG
>JAJRTE010000218.1 GCA_024278455.1 Myxococcota bacterium | reverse complement strand
GGCACGGACTGCGACGACACCGACCCCGCCGTCCACCCCGGCGTCGAAGAGGTCTGCAACGGGATCGATGACAACTGCGACGGCTCGATCGACGAAGGCATCGGCGACACCTACTACGCCGACATGGACGGAGACGGGTTCGGGGACCCGGCCACGGCGACCTTCGCCTGCGCACAGCCCGATGGCTTCGTGCTCGACGGCACGGACTGCGACGACACCGACCCCGCCGTCCACCCCGGCGTCGAAGAGGTCTGCAACGGGATCGATGACAACTGCGACGGCGCGATCGACGAAGGCTATGCGAGCGCAGGCCCGGGCATGCTGATGGACGAGGACCGGGATGGGTTCGGAGGAAGCGAGCCGGCCGAAGGGGACTGCCTGCTCGACGGTTCGTTCACCAGCGTTCGCGGGGACTGCGACGACTTCTATGCATCCGTGCACCCGGGCGCGGCAGACGAACCGGGCGACGGCGTCGATGCGGATTGCGGCGGCTCGGACGCTCCCGAACCCCACGTGGGGCTGGGCACGGGCTCGGTTGCGACCCTTGCGGACGCTCTGGCCATGGCCCAGGACGGTGCGACGGTCTGGGTCGGCCCCGGAACCTACCTGGAGAGTGGCTTGCGCTTCGCAGGAAGGTCCATCGCCCTGATGTCCACCCAGATGGCAGAAAACACCACCATCGACGGGGGCGGTGCCGGACCGATCTTCACGTTCGACGGCGCCGAAACCGCGGACGCGGTCCTGGATGGATTCACCCTGACCAACGGCTCTGCCGCCTTCGGAGGCGCGGTCTTCGTGTCCGGTTCGGATCCGACCATCGCCCATTGCGCCTTGATCGACAACTTCGCCACCGATGCCGGCGGTGCGATCTACCTCGCAGACTCGGAGAGTGTGATCACCAATACGGTGATGAGCGGAAACAGCACCGGAGAGCTAGGCATGGGCGGCGCGGTCTACATGGACAACTCGAGTGCCCGGATCTTCTACTCCCTGCTCGACAACAACAGCGCCTACGACGGTGGTGCGCTCTACCTGTACTACTCCGACGCCGAGGTTCGGAACTCGAGGATCGTGGAGAACTACGCTGCCAACAAGGGGGGCGGTGCCTACTTCGAGTATTCGGCCCCCACGGTCGCCAATAACGTGATCGCCTGGAATCTCTCGGAGATGAATGGCGGCGGGCTGTTCTTCGTCAGCAAGCAGCCCAACATCCGGCACTGCCTGGTGCTCGGGAACCACTCCAACAACAAGGGTGGCGCCATGCACCTCTACTATTCCAGTCCGACCATCGCCCACTGCGTGGTGGTGGGGAACACGGCATCGGTGGACGTGGGTGGCGTGAACCTGTATGGCACCTCGACGAAGCCGGTGATCTACAACACGGTCCTGGCCTACAACGATCAGTACAACCTGTTCGCCTCCACGTCCGGGGGTACGCCCCTGCCGAACGTTACCTACACGGACCTGTACAATCCAGAAGGAACTCCCAACCACAACCTGGTGGATATCGATCCAAGCAACTTCGAGGTCGAACCGGCGTTCTTCGCCTACGACGAAAGCGGCATGCCGGCCGACTTCCATCTCGCCCTGGGCTCCCCGCTCGTCGACGCCGGTCTCAGTACCTACCTGGACGTGGACGGATCGCTGGCCGACCTGGGGATCTTCGGCGGAGTCAACGGGGGGAAGTGGGACCTGGACGCGGACACGTTCACCGACTATTTCTGGCCCGGCGCCATCACCGACGCACCGGCCGGGTTCGACCCTGCGGACTTCGACCAGGATGACCTGGATCCCGCCGTTCACTGACCTGGCCCGGATCGAGCCGCCGGGTTGGGCATCCCGTGGCCGTTCCATCTAGTCCTGGCGTTCGGTTTGGCTTATCGTCACCTTGCGCAGCGTCACCGGATGCTTCGGCCGTTCCTTCTCGTCGATCTCGGCATTCCCGATGGCCTTGACCACGTCCAAGCCCTCGATCACTTCACCGATGATGGTGTACTTGCCATTCAGGTCCGGCTGCGGCCCGAGGGTGATGAAGAATTGGGAACCGTTGGTGTTGGGGCCGGTGTTGGCCATGGCCACGACCCCGGCATGGTCGAACTTGAGGCGGGGGTCGAATTCATCGGGCAAGGTATAGCCTGGTCCGCCCTTTCCGGTGCCTGTCGGGTCGCCGCCCTGGATGACGAAATCGGGCACGATCCTGTGAAACAGGGTACCGTTGTAGAGCGGGCGCTTGACGCGCTTCCCAGTCGCCGGGTCGATCCACTCCCGCGTCCCCCTGGCCAGTTCCACGAAGTTCTGGACATTGTAAGGGGTCGATAGCCAGTTCAGGCGGATGCGGATCACGCCCTTGTCGGTCTCGAGCGTTGCCACGAGGTCGACGTCGGGTCCCCGGATGCCCATCCGTGTGCCGACGATACGCGCGGTGGACTCCTTGATCTCCCGCTCGAGCGTGGCAGCCCGGTTCTCCAGCCGCGTGACTTCCGTCTCGAGGCGGCTGTTTTCCTGGGTCAGACGCTGGACCTCGTCCTCGCATTCCTTCAGCTTCTGCTGCGCCTCCTGTCCGCATCCCATGACGTGAAGGGCCAGGAGGACAGCTTGGGCCGCCAGGAGCGTCTTGAAACCTGCTCGTGCAATCATCTTCTCCTCCATGCGCTCGCACTGGGATTCTGGTTTGGATCTTGACAATATAGCCACGGTTCGCGAATACTCCAGTGTGATTCCAGCATCCACCAGCAGGAGTTCTCGATGTCAACGAAACTCGAGTCCAGGAGGCTCCGCCGGGTCCCGTTCCGTTTGCTACCCGCTGCCTCGAGCTTTTTTCTGTTCGTAGCAGTGCTGCCTCATCTGCGTGCGGATGACGTGTGCGAGCCGACGACGCCCGAGGTGATCGAAGCGGACCTGGCTGTCGCCGAGGCGTCGATCCGGGCGAAACCTGCGCGGGCATACGAACGGGTCAAGAAGGCCGAGGGGTCGCTCCCCTGCCTGACAGCCGTCGCGCCGGCCGCGCTTCTCGGCAACCTCTATCGTACCAAGGGCATGGCACTTTTGTACCTCGGGAACAGTCGCAAGGCCGAGAGAGCTTTCAAGCAAGCCGCCCTCCTCGATCCAGGTACCGCTTGCCGGGCGGCCATGGCCCGGTTCGGCACCCGCGGGCGTGTCCGGCAGGGAATCGGGCTGTGCGAGGCGGCGGTGGCCAACGCGGAGGGCCGCATGTTGCTGGTCAAGCTCGAGGGCTTGCGCGGCATCGCCGGTCTCTACGTGGACGGAATCGCTCGCGAACGTCAGGAAGACCATGTACCGGTGGACCTTTCCCCGGGAAGACACCTGCTGCAGTACAAGCAGGAGGACGGCGGGTTCAGCACGAAGTGGCTGGTGGTCCCCGCCCCGGAGGATCCGAGCAAGAACAGTATCTGGCTCAACCTCAAGAAACTGGGGCTCGCACCCTACGTCGAAGAGGTGGCCGCGGTCGGCACTTTGCGGATCGAGGGGCTGCCGCAAGGCGCACGGGTACTCTTGGACGGGCGTGTCCGGCGCGACCTCCCGGTGCTTCGCAACGTGGACGTGGGCGAGCGGCACCTCATGGTTCGGACCCCTGACGGAATGGTCATGGGGGCCACGGTCGTGATCGAAGCCGACAAGGAGACCGTGTACGACGTGGCGACCATCGCCGCCGGAGGACCTCGCCGCGGTGGGGGAGGGGGCCAGGCCCTGCGCGCCATCGCCGCCTACGGCGCCCTCGGCGTCGGTGCATTGACCGCGGCCGGCTCCGGTCTCATGATGGTGTCAGCATCCAACACCTACGCGGAGGCGGAAGACGCCTACCAGGTCTACCTCCAGGCCGAGTATGGAGCGGATTTCGATACCCTGTACGACGATGCCGAATCGAAGCGGCAATCGGCACGGCGGACGCAACTGACCGGGATGGCGTTGGGCGGTGCGGCCATGTTGGCCCTGGGAACCGGCACTTTCCTGATGGTCACCGACAGCGGCCCCATCGCCTGGCTCCATCCCTACGTACTGCCGCTGATGGGCAGGCATTCGGAGGAGAAGGGCGTCGCGATGGGCATCCGCGTCGTGTTTTGAGCATATTCCGTGGCGCTGGCGGTGGGCGGAAGCGGGTTTCAAACAGGAGATGGGACATTATGAAGCGTTCGTCACTAGCACTGTCGGTTGCTATCCTGCTCGGATTGGGGGGGTGCTACGGGACGGAATTCGAACGCTCGAATCCGAACGATCCCGAGTCCCCCGACTACGTGGGAGAAGACGCCGACGGAGATGGGTTTCCCTCGAGCCTGGACTGCGACGATGCGGACGCGGATGTCAACCCGGACGCCGAGGAGATCTGCAACGGTGCCGACGACAACTGCGATGGCGAGATCGATGAAGGGCTCGACTTCGAGACCTACTACTACGACGCCGATGGGGACGGTTTCGGCGGCGACGACGCCGTATCCCTGTGTGGTCCTCCGGGTGATGACCAGGTAACCAACGGTGGAGACTGCGACGACGACGACCGGAACGTCAATCCCGGTGAGCACGAACGCTGCAACGGCGTTGACGACGATTGCAGCGGCGTGGTCGACGACGGTCTCCCGGAGAATGAATACTATCCCGACGTCGACGGGGACGGTTTCGGTGACGATGCCAACCCCGTGGCACACTGCGGTGACCCCGCCGACGGCGAGATAACCGTTGGAGGCGACTGCGACGACTCCGATCCGGACGTCAACCCGGAGGCTGAAGAAGAGTGCGGTGGCACCGTCGACGCCAACTGCGACGGCACGGTCAGGCAGCCCGAAACCTGGTACGCCGATTTCGACAACGATGGCTTCGGCGACCCGGACACGACCCAGTCCGCTTGCACGCGCCCGTCGGGCGGCATAGAGACCGATGGCGACTGTGACGACAGCAATGCGAACGTGCACCCAGGCGCCGAAGACGTGTGCGACGGCATCGACAACGACTGTGACGGGGTGGTCGACGATGGGTTGAGCGTGACCTACTACCCGGACGATGACGGTGACGGGTACGGTGCCGGCGAAGGCACCGCCTCGTGCGTGGGCCAGCCGGCGGACACTTCGACCGTCGATGGCGATTGCGACGACACCGACGCCGCCATCTTCCCGGGGGCCACGGAAACCTGCAACGGCGTCGACGACGACTGCGACGGCGCGGCGGACGAGGGCCTCTTGCAGCTCTTCTACCTGGACGCCGACAGTGACGGCTACGGCGGTGCCGCGGCGGTCCAGGAGGCCTGCGAGCAGCCGTCCGGCTACGTCCCGGCTCCAGACGATGGCTCGAGCTTCGATTGCAACGATGACAATGGCGGTATCTACCCAGGCGCGGTCGAGATTTGCGACGGGCTGGACCAGGATTGCGACGATGTCGTGGACGAGGAGGTCAAGACCACTTTCTATCAGGATGCCGACGGCGATGGCTTCGGCAACCCTGACATCACGGTCGCCGCGTGCGACCAACCCGAAGACACGGCCACGAATCCCGATGACTGCAATGACGATGACCCCGAGACCTATCCGGGGGCCGAAGAAACGTGCGGCGATGGGGTGGACCAGGATTGCTCCGGTCTCGACCTGGGGTGCGGAAACGAGGACGGAGACGGCGACGGGTACACGGAACTGGGCGGGGATTGCGACGACACCAATGCGACCGTCTACCCGGGAGCCGATGAAATCCCGTACAATACCATCGACGAGAATTGCGATGGCGCGGATCTCACCGACCAGGACGGCGACGGATACGATGGGGGCTTTGGCGGCACCGACTGCGATGACAGCGACCCGGCCGTCAACCCCGGCGCCGGGGAGGTGTGCGACGGTCTCGACAACGACTGCGACGGTTCCACTGACAACAAGGACACGGACGGGGACGGATTCGTGGACCAGGATTGCGGCGGCACGGACTGCGACGACGAAAATCCCGATACCTTTCCCGGTGCGCCGGAAGTGTGCGACGAGCAGGACAACGACTGCAACGGTACCATCGATGACCTGTTCATCAAGTCCATCTACTATGTCGATAGCGATCAGGACGGCTACGGAGACCCCGGGACGGCCGAGGGTCCCCTCTGCGAAGCTCCGGATGGATACATCACCCAGGGCGGCGATTGCGACGACACCTCCGAGGACATACACCCCGGCGCTCCCGAGGTGTTCGACGGGGTGGACAACGACTGCGACGGCCTGGTCGACGAGGCCGTCGCCCTCGAAAACGCCGCATCGGTGAAACGCTACGGCAGCGACCTCACCCCCGCAGCGTCCGGTTTCGGGCGCTCGATCGCCACCGGCCAGTTGGACGCGGATGGCGCGATGGACCTGCTCGTGGGCGAGGGCGAGGAACAAACATCGGCCTTCCGTCTCCTCTCCGGGGCGCTGCTCGCATCCGACAGCCCGGAAGCCGTTGTCGCCACCTTTCTCGACTGGACCACGGATGTGGCCTATGCCGTCGCCGTCGACGATTTCAATAGTGATGGCTTGGAGGACATCGCCATATCCGGGATCATGCCCGACGTGTGGACCGGCGGTCCTGTGATCTGCTTTTTCCTGGCCACCAGGGACGGATTCTTCGGAACCTACCTGCCGACCGGGGCCGATGTGGTGGCGAAGGGAGATGGAAGCAGCAGCTTTGGTCTCACCTTGCTGAGCGTGGGGGACAACGACATGGACGGCTTCGCCGAACTCGCTGTCGGCGACCCGGGCGCCAGCAACGGGGACGGCGCCGTCTCCCTGGTGGAACTCCGCGACCTCACCACCGACAAGGGGACACCGCAGCAAAGAGAACGCTATTCCGCCGAGATCGTCGAGCAACTGACCGGAACCGGTAGCCAAGGGTTGGGCAGCGCCCTGGCCACCACCTACGTAGCCTCCAGCGCTTCGTCATACCTGTGGATCGGCGCGCCGTTCGGACGCAATGGCGGCCGCGTATTCGGGGTCGTGCCCACCCCGAGCGGCGCGGGCGGACCCGTGTCCATAGCCGACGCTGCGTTCGCCCAGTTGATGCTGAAAGACGAGACCAGCAGTATGTTCGGCAGATCGCTCGCGACCCTCCAGGACATCGACGCCGACGGTGGCGACGACCTGGCAGTCGGCGCCCTGGACGGCAAGGGGAACCCCGGGCTTTGGCTCCTTCCAGGCCGGGGCATCCACGACCAGGGAGACGTCTACGTCGACGATCTGGGCGTCCTGCTCGCTGGCGAGGCAGGCATCGCCGAGGTCGGCACCATCGTGGCACCCCTCGGCGACATCAGCGGCGATGGCGTGGACGATTTCGCCGTGCCGGCATGGGGATACACGGACGCCTCCACGTACCTCGAGCTGTGGATCTTCTTTGGGAATAGAAGTTTCTGGGGTGAACAGCCCGTTTCACCGCCCGCGCTGGCGGCTGTCATCGTCGGCCCCGAGTGTGATCCGACTGTGAGCTTCGCAGCGGCCGTTGGCGGGGATGTAAACGCCGACGGGAACAACGACATCGCGCTCGGCCTGTCGTCATCCTTCTCTGGCGATGGCTCCAGCGGCTTCGTGGCGCTGCTCCTGGATCCCTACCGGCCGCCATGGCAGCACGTGCCGGTCTACTGACGGCAGGAAAACACAAGCGGCATGCCCGTGACGAAAAACGAGGCGCGGGCGGCCAGGCCGCGCCGATACCGGCTACTAGGCGCCGGGAGGAAGGGGGACGACGTGGATCCGTTTCTGCAATTCCTGCAACAGGTTCGGGAGATCGTGGAGGCCAATGAAGGACGAACCGCTCGTCTGGTGTATCGCATCGCCGAACTGCTCGACACGCTCATCAACGACCACCACCTCGACTTCGCATCCAGTGCAGAGCCCGGGTGCCGGTTCGGCGAACTCCTCTACGAAGATCCCAGGACCGGATTCGCCGTCGTCCTCCTTTCCTGGGGAGCCGAATCCAGCACCGCCATCCACGAACACACCACCTGGGACGTCTTCGGCATCCTGTCAGGCCGGCTGTGCATACGGAACTACACCAGGGACGCGGGTACGGAACCCGTGCTGGTCGCCGAATTCGAAGCCCGGCCCGGTGACGTGACCTACCTCGTCCCGCCCGACCAGGCCATCCATCAAATCGCCAACCCGGCTCGGGACCTCGCCCTGAGCCTCCATGTCTACGAAAGCAACCTCGAGCGCACCTACGGCGACCAGCCGGAGGGGTAGCCAAGGTGATGGAAAGGGCTTGCGGTATGTATCGTGGCATCGCACTATTTCAATAGAGGCGGAACCGGCGGCGCCAGTGGCTCTACCGGGAACTCTCAGTGAGTGATTTCGTTGCGCGGCAGGATGCGGCCCGGCATCCCTCGGAAGAGGGCAACAGGCAAGCCACCGGACCGCAAGACAAAGGATCGCGTCTCTCGCATCTCGTCGGGTCCATACCACGAGACAGCCGGGGGCCGGGAGGGACGACATGGTTGAAACGGGGCGAGAAGGGCTGGAGCGGTACACTGACAGGGTGATCGAGGCCATCAAGAACGAGGACATGGTCAAGGCAGTGGATCTCGTTCGCGGTGCCACCGGAGCGTCGGAGGAGCATGCCATCGAGGTGGTTCTGACCCTGGCTGAGGGATGGCAAGACGCGGTGATGGCGGGGTTCGTTCGTTGACATCCATGTCTTTCGCGAACCGTTGGTCCGGGGACGATGTCAAGGCCTTTGTTCCCGCCCCAGGGGTTCGGCGAGCCTGAAGCGCACGAACCTCTCTTTTTCGAATGGTGTTACCGCCGCGTCGCGGGTGGTGATGCGGAACGCCAAGCCGATGATCCGTCCGGGATCGAGGCGCAGCTTTTGGTTGCAGTTCACATCCAGGTAACGGCAGTCCCAACCCGCACCCGGTCCCGGGTCCGCTGGAATGGTCACCTCGAGGATGTAGCCTCGTCCTCGCGCGCGGCCGAACGCCACGTTTCCCCCGGGCACGTCGACCTCGTTGCGCATTTCGTCTGGAAAGGGGCTGTCTGAGCGCTGTAGCGTTCCGGTGCCACGGCGGACACGGAACACGTAGAAGTCGCCGCCGATCCATGGGCCATCGGACCCCGATCCATCGAGGTTGATGACGAGGCTCTTGATGGGTGAATCGGTCACCACGGCGACGTGGAGGCCCTGTTCGTTCCAGCCCGCGTACAACCTTGTTCTGCCTTGGGCATTGCACCCCTTGGTCTGGTAGAGGCATTGACCGGCGGTATCGAAGCCGGCGACGAGCAGGGGCCAGGTGTTGTCGAGCTTGCCGTCTATCGCCGGCGTCCGGGGCAGGTAGGGGATCGAGCCGTTTCCGGGCATGGCGTAGAGGGGCCATGCGTCGTCTCCGTCGGCAATGCCGTCGTTATCGGAGTCCGGCGTCGTGGGGTCCGTGCCGTGGTAGATGCCGGCCTGGAATTCCCGGAAGTCGTCGAGACCGTCGCGGTCCGTATCGGGGGAGAAGGCGCTCGAGCCGAGCCGGCGCTCGTCGGTGGGCAGACGCGCGTCGTCGTCGGCCAGGCCATCGCCGTCGCTGTCTGCGAACGTGATGACTTGATTCCAGGGAGGTGCCAGGCGATCGTAGCCGTCGAACGCGCGGAGAACGGCGGCCTCCCAGTCGGCGCCGCGCCCTGCCACGATGGGGAAATCGGGCATGCCGAAGGCGGACGGGTCGGTGTAGCCGTGGCCGTAAACCATGTCCGGCAGGTCGCTCTCCTCGGTGATGACGCGGTCGAGTGCGTGTTGTATCTCGTGGATGAAGAAGGTCGGTTTGAGCACGGAGCAGTGGATGGCCGCGGCGCCGCGAACATGTCCTGAACCGTAGCAAGGTCCTTCGGACTCGCCGAGGCCCACGACGATGCCGGGACGGCGTCTGTGCCACCCGCGTCTTTTCATGTCTGCCGAAATCCCCCGGAAGTAGCTGCCGCGCTTCCGGGGTAGCCCACCGTCCGCGACTTCGAAATCGAGTGCCAGGTCGATCCCGCCGTTCGTGTTGCGATAGAGGAACAGGCGTCCTTCGGTCGCGGCGGTCATGGCCTGGCCGGTGCAGGTGGCGCAGTCGCTGGGGCGATAAATCGCCACGAGAGTCGGGATGTGGGCGATGCGTCTCTGGTACGGGACAGCAGGCGTGCCCGTCACCACGTCGATGGAGATGCGGGCCTTCAAACCGGCGTAGGTCCCCTCGACGACGACTGTTCCGGGGTGCGTGGCACGGAACATCCCCCCGGAGGAGACCAGGCCGCCCGTTCCTGCCACCAGGTGCCAGTTGGCGACCGGAGAGAGGTCCAATCGCCGGCCCAAAGGGTCGATGACCGCCATTTCCAAGGGGTAGGCGCACCCGGGAATCGCGTCGAATCCGGGGGTGACGATGAGATCCTCGGGGCTGGCCACGACGATTGGCAGGGGGACTCGAGACATCGTGGCACCCCGCCGTGCCACCAGCGCGCCTCCGCCGTACCGGCCGGCATGTCGCTTGCCTGGAGACAGCGTGAGCGCCGGTGACTCCACGGTGCTCAGGGCTGCGAAGCGTGGCAGACCGGATACCTCGAGGCGGATGTCGACCCCTGGAGCGGCGGGCGCGGGTTCCGAAGGGTGGCTGTGGGGCGGGGAGACAGGGTCGGCGCGGAGCCTGTCCTCGCGGCCCTGCCCGGTGCCTCGAGCGGCTTCCGGGAGCACGTGGAGCGGCACGGTCAAGGTGGTGCCGGGCGCCACGACCAGCGGGGGGAGCGGGGCGATGGCGGGAGGCGTGGGAAGCGGGGCCGGCGTGACGCCTTTCAAGAAGTAGCCGTCGGCGTTGGCGAGCCGCGCCGAGACACGCCAGCGCTCGCCTCGAGCCGTCTTGAGCACCAGGTCGTTGCAGCCGGGATCGAGGGATATCGGGACCGCCACGCGGTCTCGTTTGTGCCTCCTGTACCTGAATTCGGAGAAGATGAGGTCGCCGTTGAGCCACACCTTGATGGGTCCGTCGCTGCCGAGCAGGAGCTGGCCGGAAGTTGGTTCGGAGGCGAATAGCGGCCGTGCGAGATAGGCCACGGCGCCTTTCGGGTCCAGAAGGCGGTCCAGGTCGATGGTGTCCCGTTCGGCGAGGATGACCTGCCAGGTGTCGCTGTCGATCCCGGTGTTGCCAGGGCAGGCACTGGGAAGCCGCCTTGGGAGGCCTCGAGCCATCGATGCGAGTGCCCTGGCGCCGCGTGCCGGGCCGCGGGCGACCGGTCCGAGCACCAGGAACCGGCGGAGGAAAGGCGATCGGGTTTCCAGGGCGGTGGCGTCCTGGAAGGCCTGGTCACGTTTGCCGGTGTCGTCGCCTCCTGGCGCCGTTCCGGGGTGGAGCGCGAGTGTGAAAACCGCGAACAGGAGAGCCAGCGAGGGAAGCGCATGGCCGGTGTGGGTGTGGCGCACGTGTCAACTCCAGGGGCTGCTCGATTCCACAGGGCGGTTTCCGGGTATCGAATGGGCGAAGAGCGACCGTCACTCCAGCCGGACGACTGAACCGCTTGCAGCATGCACGCCGGTGACCGTGCCGGGTGGCAGGCCGTGGGTGCCATCATTCGTGCCGGGCGGAGCGATCGAGAGGTAGGCGTCCAGGTCCGGCGGTGTACCGAGCGGGGCGTTGGACCATGTAACGGTCCGGCCCAGTATCCAGTTGTGGTCGGCGATGCCCTGGTCCTGGTCGAGCGCCACGAACAGGGGCTGGCCGTCCAGCGGGATGGCGTAGCGGCTCCGCCAGGCGTCGTTCCACAGTCGCACGGTCTGGCTGCCCTGTTCCGTCTCGATGTAGAGGTCGATGGGCATGGTGAAGAGGCCGTATCCCCTTGTGTCCTGGACCTGGGAGATGGAGACGATCAGCCAGGTCCGGCCGCTTGCGCGACGAGTTTCATAGCGCCATACATAGTCCGGACTTCCGGGCCGCATGACCCATTCGTCGACGAACCAGGAGAGGTCCTGGCCGTAGCTCTCGGAGAAGGCGCGTGTGAACTCTTCGGTTGTCACGGAGTCGTGGCGGTAGGTCTCCCGGTAGTCCTCGAGGGCTTTGAAGAAGGACTCGTCGCCCATGACGTGGCGGAGCATGTGGAGCACCCAGGCCCCCTTGTTGTAGACGTCGTTGAGGCTGAATATGTCGTTCACCGTGTCGGCGGTGGTGCGGTAGACCTGCGCGTCGGGGTCCGCCGGGTTCCGTTCGTTCATGCGGTCCCAGTAGGCGTCGGTGTCGTTCCCTGAGCCGAACTCGCGGTAGAGTGCCTCGGAGTAGGAGGCGAACCCTTCGTTCAGCCAGATGTCCTCCCATGTCTGGCAGGTCACCTCGTCGCCCCACCACTGGTGTGCCAGCTCGTGGGCCATGATGTCGCTGTACCATGCCACCTGGGTCATGCTGGAGATCGTCTGGTGTTCCATGCTTGCGGCCAGGCCGCCTGCTCCACCGGTCTCGACCACGCCGTATTTCTCCTCGAGGAAGGGGTATGGGCCGTACAGCGAAGAGAAGGTGTCTAGCATCTGCGTCATTTCGTCGCACCCGGCCTGGTACTCGGCGTAGGGTGTTCCCGCGTCGAAATCCCAGTGATCCGGGTAGAGATAGCAGGAGACGGGCATTGTCGTGTCGCTTTCGGGTCCGGTGTAGAACTCGAGGTCATAGCGCTGGTATGGCCCGGCGGCGATGGAGGCCAGGTAGGGGATCATGGGGTAGTTTTCGGCCCAACCCCACCGGATACGTCCATCCCAAAGCCGTTCGGCGCCCAGCTCGAGGCCGTTGGAGACGGCGACCATGCCTTCTGGGACCGTGATGTGCATTTCCATGGTGGCCTTGTCGTCCAGGGCATCCTTGCAGGGCCACCAGTTCCGCGCGTAGAATGGTTGAGACAGGGTGGCGACGATCAGGTCGTCCTCCCGCATCCACCACAGGAACGCCCCGTAGCCGTCGCTTTCGGGATAGCCCGAGTAGGTGACGGATATGGAAAACACCTCTCCGGCGGCATAGAGGCGGTCGAGCTGAATGGCGAGCGCGTCTTCCCCTTCGTTCCGGGTCCAGGAGGCGATGTCCCCGGAAACATTCTCCACGAGCATGTTGCCCTTCAGGTCCACGACGAACCGGCTCAGGCCGTCGAGCTTTGCCCGTGTGTCGATGGTGCTCGTCCCGCGGACAGCGACCGCTGTCACGACGCCCCCTTCGTATTCCGGCAGGATTTCGATATCAAGATGATAGTTCAGCACGTCGGTTTCGCCATCGTCCGCGGCGCTCGCGGCAGCACGAAGCCCCGGCAGGGACTCCGCCTGGATGCGAGCGTGGGCGCAGGGAAGGGCTCCTTTTCCCTCGTCGCCCGGGACGGTGTTGCCCTGGTACGGTTGCTGGCCGGCCTCATCGGTTCCGGGGGAAGTCGCGCTGGCGAGCGGAATCGCCGGCAGGAGGAAACAGGCCGCTCCGATAGCGATCACCGCTTCAAAGGTGCTACGCATTTCCGGTCCTCCCAATAGATGAATTCAGGTCGAAGCCCGGTGAGGTCCGACCGTTGTCCCTTCGAGCAGCGCCGGCCTCGCACGAGCGTCTCGTGGCGGGGTGAAGCTGTGGTGTGGCTGAAGGACCAAGACGGGTGCGCCTGCCTTGCTGCTCCATCATGTTCCTGGTGGCATCTTGTACCGTGGAGCCCCTGGCGCCAACAGTTTCCATGCTCACCGGGCCCGGCCATGGCCCGGAGATGGGTCGAGCGAGAAAAGTGGCGTTCGAGCCGGCGCCACTATGTGGTATGCTGTGCGGCGTCGCGACGGGTTCGACGCCGCTTTCGCTCCAGTCGCGGCCTGTTGGGTAGGAGGGAGCAGTTCATGGAAGATGTCCCTGATGTTCGAGCGGACAGGCGGGCCAGGCTCAAACGTTTGCAGGACCGATACCAGGCGCTCAACCTGCGGAGTCGTTCCGTGCGACTGTACCGCACCAGCGCCAGCGGCGCGCTCGATCTGTACCAGATGCGAGAACTCCGGCCCCGGGCCTTCCGGAAGTTCCTGGACTGCCTGGGCACCGAGTCCCGCAAGCCCATTCCGATCATCCGAATCCAGCCGGTGGAGGAGGACGCCCGGCGTTTCGCCACCGCCCTCGGGATGATAGCGCGCAAGGCCCGCGATACCAAGATGGAGACCGGCGCCCACGAACTCGCCGTGGGCTGGCCGTTCCTCGAGGGCCGGTGCGATGATGGGATCTGGATTCGTGGCCCGCTGTTCCTGTATCCCGTGACCATTTCCACGACCACCGTCGGCCGCGTTCGCTGGACGGTCACGTTCGAAGGCCTGCCCGACTGCAACGAGACCTTGCTCCAGGTGCTCGGCACCAGCATGGACCGGCGCCTCGAGCTGCCGGACTTCCTCGAGGCCGACGAAGACGGCCTGTTCAAGATCGACGAGGAGACGTGGGGGTCGTTCAGCCGTCTCCTCCGAGACAACGGGCTGCTTTTGGCAAACGATGACGACCGGCTCCCGGACCTCGAGCCCGTGGTTCCGCGGCAAAGGGAGGACCGCGAATCGGCTCCCGTCGGAAGCTTCACCCTCCACAACCACCTGGTCCTGGGCCGCTTTCCGAAATGGGGAAGCACGATCGTTCGGGATTACGAGGCGTTGATCGCCTCCGACCTGTCGGACAGCACGCTCGGCCCCGCCGCGGAACTGCTGCTCGTCGACGAAAACACGCCCTGGGAAGACAAAGACATCGCGGAAGCGGTAGGAGAATGGGAAGCGTCGCCTCGAGATGGGGGAGGACGCTCGTTCTGGGATACCGGCGGGGAAGACGAAGAGGCAGCACGCTCGAGAGAGGACGTCCTGACCCGTTTCCGGCAGTGGCAGATCCTCCCATCCGACGCGAGCCAGGATGCCGTGTTCGCCTGCCTCGATCGAGAGGACAGCCCGGGACTGGTCGTGCAGGGGCCGCCGGGGACCGGCAAGTCCCAACTGATTACCAACCTGGTCGCCGCAGCCATCGGTTCCGGTAAGACCGTGCTCGTGGCGTGCCAGAAGCGGGCCGCCCTCGACGTCGTCGCGGAACGCCTCCAGGTCCAGGGGTTGGGCGAACCCATCGCCGTCGTCCATGACGTGGAGAGGGATCGCGGGCCGGTCTGTAACAGCGTGGCGCAGACACTCGCCAGGGTGCTCGCTCGAAGTGCCGATCCACGTGCCTTCGAGGATACGCTGTCTGCCGCCCAGGCGAAGCACGACCAGGCGTTGCGCCGGCTCCAGTCGCGCCTGGCGCTCGCCCATGACGCCTACCGGGCATTGACGGAGCGCACCGGCGGTCGTCCATCGCTCGCTGCACTCCAGGAACGGGCTCTCGAGGACGATGGGCGACCGTTGCCGGACCTCCTGGACGTGGCCGGCCACCTCCCGGAAGCCCAGTTCGAGGAAGTACTGCCCCGCCTCGAGGCAGTGTGTGTCGAATCGCAGCGGTTCGCGGCCCCCCATCCCCTATCGGCGCGCCGTCGCTGGCACGGATTGACCCAGGAGGAACTCGAGGCGGTGTTCGACGCCATGGACCGCCTGGCGGACATCGGGCGCGAACTCGAGGCCGCCCCTGGCGCGATGACGCCGGTCGAAGCCGCGGCTCAGGAATCCGTCTGGTCCCGGGCAGCATCGCTACTCGATCTCCTCGAGGCCGGACCCGAGGAGGACCGAAATCGGTTCCGGTTCTTCTGGGTCTGGACTGGAGGCGACCTGCGTCACGGCGAGTGGGAGCGGGTGATGAGCCTGCTTTCCGCTGCCCGGCACCAGCTCGCCCCGGTACCGCCGGACATGGTGTGCGCTTCCCGTGACAAGGTCGAGGCCGAGGCCGGTAGCCTCGCGCGCCTCCAGCACCTCCAGGCCTCCTGGTACCGCGTGTTCCTCCCTGAATGGTGGCGCCTCCGCAAGCTCCCCGAAACCATGGTGGCGGAATACGGCGTGCCCGAGGACCAGCGGCAGGACGCAGCAGGGCTCGAGGCCCTCTGCCGGGAAGCATTGAAGTGGATGGACCTGATCGCGGAACTCCCCCTGGACATGCCGTTCATGGACATCGGGTTGCAGGGCGACCCGAAAGACGTCGCCCGCCTCACAGATAGTTTGACGCGGTGGCATGACCTGGTGGAATCGGTTCACGTGCTCTACCAGGACCTGTCCCCTCGCGGCGGGCCTTATGCCCAGTGGCCGGACATCGCCGATGTGTCGCACCCGTTGTCGGAGGCCCCGCTGTTCGACGCCGCCATCGGAGATCGGCGGCGCGCAAGCCTGTGGCGCCGCTTCGAACACGAACTCGAGGCCCTCGCCCCGGCTTTCCCAACGGCCTTCACCGGAGACCTGCGGGAACGGGCACAAAAAGCGAGGTGGCGCTTGGTGCTCTCCCGCCTGGACGCCCTGCGCGAAGTGCGGGGAGAGGTCGCCGGCGCCGCCGAGGTCGACCGCCTCTTGCGCGACCTGCCCGACTGGGCCTGGACCTTCCTCCTCAAATGGCGGAGCCGCCGTGCAGGCTCCCGGGAGGGGGTCGCCGCCGACGCGCGGACGGCGGTGGAGAGGGCCTGGCGAACCACACTGCTCGCCGGCCGCCATCCCCACGTGCTCGAGGCGCCGCTCGTGGACTCCGAACACCTCCGGCTGCTGTCCCGAGAATTGAAAGCCATGCGCGAGGTCGCGGCCAGGGGCGTGCTCGCCAGGTACCTGCGGCGAATCGTGAAAACCGCGACTCACCCGGGCAGAAACCGGGCACTCCGCAGGCTCGCGGCCGAGGTCGGGAAGCGTCGTCGGCGCATGACGTTGCGGCAGCTCGTCGAGCGGTTCTGGGACACCGGGTTGCGCCAGGTGCGGCCCGCCTGGTTCTGCTCCCCGGAATCCATCGCCGCACTGTTTCCCTTGACCACCGGGCTGTTCGACCTCGTCATCTTCGACGAGGCTTCGCAATGTCCTGTCGAGTCGGGCCTGCCCGCACTCGTCCGTGCTCGCCGCGTGGTCATCGCCGG
The DNA here is from genome assembly GCA_024278455.1 of Myxococcota bacterium. Lineage (GTDB taxonomy): Bacteria > Myxococcota_A > UBA796 > JAJRTE01 > JAJRTE01 > JAJRTE01. Next base: position 62,145 of record JAJRTE010000218.1, on the reverse strand, counting down.
GGACGACCAGCAGATGCCCCCCTCGCACTTCTTCAGAACCTCTCTCGAGGAGGACGCCGGCGAGGACGACGAGATGGTGTTGGCCAGCCGTTCCATTCTGAATCTGGCCCGAGTCGCCCTGGACGCCACGACGCTCCGGTGGCACTATCGCTCGATGCACGAGGAGCTGGTTGCCTTTTCCAATGCCGCGTTCTATGGAGGACGCCTCATCACCGCACCCCACGCTGGCGGCGTGGAGCGACCCTTCGAGGGGCTCCACTGGATCCAGGTCGACGGATTCTGGAAAGAACAGGTCAACGAGGTCGAGGCCGACCAGGTGGTGAACCTGCTCGGAGAACTCCTGGCACCATCCGATGGGGGAGACCCCCCATCCGTCGGTGTGGTCACCTTCAACCGCAAGCAAGCAGCACTGATCGAGAGCCTCATCGACCTTCGCGCCGACAAGGACCAGGCATTCCAGGCCGCCCTGGCCAGGGACCGTTCGCGTCCTCTCGTGGACCAACTCTTCGTGCGCAACCTCGAGAATGTCCAGGGCGACGAACGGGATGTGATCGTGTTCTCGACCGGGTATGGACCGGCCGAACCCGGCGGGCGAGTCCACGCCCGGTTCGGACCGTTGGGCCAGGAGGGGGGCGAAAAACGGCTCAACGTGGCCGTGACTCGAGCACGGAAAGGTGTGTGGGTCATCGTATCGTTCGATCCCTCATCGCTCGATGTCTCATCGGCCAGGCGGGCCGGCCCGAAGCTCTTCCGGTTGTACCTCGAGTTCGTCAAGCAGGTGGCGGAACGACGAGGTGCGCCGGACGCCCTCCTCGCCGAAGCCGGCAGTCTCGGACAGGCAAAAGGGATCACCGCGAAGACCACCGCCCGCTGGGAAGCCGCCGAGGGCCCCGGTGGCGTCGTCGCCGCGCAACTCGCACAGACCCTTGGCCACCAGGGGTACCGGGTCCAGGAGAACATCGGCCTCGGAGGCCTCAAGCTCGACCTCGCCGTGGGGATGCCGGGGCACGACCGTTGGTGCCTGGGGATCGACTGCCGCCGATTCCTGCGCGTCAAGGACGACCTCGACCGCGACGTCTATACTCCAGGTTTCTGGAAACGCATGGGCTGGCGCGTCGAAAGGGTCTCGCCCGCCACCTGGCTCGAGCGGCGCGACCGCATCCTCGCCACCATCACCGCCGCCTGTCCTGAACGCACCGATGACCCCCTGCCGCGAAATGGCGCCTAGCCGGCAGCGAGCAGGACGCGAACATTATCCTTGACATTTTCAACGGCGGTTGCATACTTGTTCAAGCGTGACGAGAAGCAACACCGGAAGGGGCCGGCATGAGCAAGAAGCTGACAGAAGTGCCAGCAGACGACACGGAGCGGGCGGGCGGCAGATGTGCCGTTTTTTCGACCGACCCGGAACGGCTGCGTCGCGCCCGCATGGTGCTGCCACCGGCGGAGGTGGCCGACGATATCGCCTTGGCATTCAAAGCGTTTTCTCATCCGACGCGAGTCAGGATCCTGATGGCGCTTTCTGCCGGCGAACTTTGCGTGTGCGAAATCTCCGAAGTCGTCGGGGTGTCGATTTCGGCGGTTTCTCATCAGTTGGCCCTGCTGAGGCGACAGCGACTCGTGCGTTCCCGTGCGGAAGGCAAGGTTGTGCACTATTCGCTTGGCGACCATCCGACGCTGCGGTTCCTGGCTACCTGGGCCCGCGGGTTGAGCGAAGGAGATGTGCAGTGAGTGCGAGGCGGGCCTTGCTAGTTGTGGTTTTGTCCGCTTTTGTGTCCGTCATGGTCGGGCACAGGTCCGCTGGAGCGTCGCACATCGTGCAAGCCCCGCTGTCCCTGGCCCAGGGTGGTGCTGAGATACCCGGGACGGACCGGACCGGCGGACAGGAGCCGTGCGGCGACGAATGCGACTGCTCCTGCTGCCCTTCCCACGGCACGATCCTGGATTTCCCCGAGCCCGGATGGCCAGAGACGGTGGTGCCGGCCACGCTGCACCGGCCCGCCTGGTCCGAATCGCCCCATCTTGACGACGTTTTTCACCGGATTTTTCGTCCTCCCCGCGGCTGATCCCGCCATACCCGACCCGATTCCGCGTTCGGCGTCGTCCCGGCCTCCTGGTGACGGGGCGCGAGGTGGCGAGGTGCGTGTTGTCACCCACCACCGGCAAACAATCTAGCAACGAGGAAACGACGAGATGCGTACAGGACGGAGGCTGTCGGTCCGCGTGTTGGGGCCGGCGGTTCTGCTGGCGTTCATGATGCTTGCACCCGGCGCGGGTGCGGAACCTTTCGAAGAGGAAACCCCACTTCGTCTCAGTTGGGACGAGTTGAGGCGGCTGGCCGAGGAGCACCCGGTGCTAGCGGCCGGGCGTTTCGAGTTGGCGGCGGTCCGGGATGCGGTGACCGCGGCCAAGGCTGTCCCGAACCCTGGGGTCGAGGCGACCACGGGGCGGGGCACGGCGATTGATGGCACGAGTTCGCGCAACGAATGGGGGGTCACCCTGTCGATTCCGCTGGGATGGCTGGCCGAGCGCGGGCCCCGGGTGGATGCCGCGCGGGCCGAAGAGCGGTCCGCGGCGTCGGAAGTCGAGGCGTTGCGACGGGATGTCCTGTTGCAGTTGCGCTTGATGTTCTGGGAGCTTGCGTACCAGCAACGGTGGGTCGAAGTTCTCGAGGAACTCGATCGGCAGACCCGGGAGTTGGTACGTCTGGTCAGTCTCAGGGTGGAGAAGGGCGAGGCGAGGCCCGTCGAGGCGGTGCGCGTGGTCGTGGAGGCAGAGACCATCGGCGCGGAGTTGGAAGCTTCTCGGGCCGCGTTGGCAAGTGCGCGAGACCGGCTCTCCGCCTGGGTCGGTGTGCCGCCGGGCCGGTCCCTCGCCGTGGAGGCCGACCTGGAAGATCTCGATCCACCCATCGATCTCTCCGGGACCCGGACGCGGGCGCATGGGCACCCGTCTCTCCTGGCAGCCGCGGCTCGCGTGGACGCGGACGTGGCCAGGGTCGCGGAGGCGAAGCGCGCCGGGTTTCCGTCGTTCGGGTTCGCCGCGTTCGTGGACAGCGAACTCGATCGGCGCGGCTACGGGGCGGGCGTGCAGTTGGAAATCCCCCTTTGGAACTGGAATCTCGGCAACATCCGGCAGGCCAGGAACCGGCTGGCGGCGTCCCGGGAAACCCTCGAGGCGCGACAGCGCGACCTCGAGGCCCGGGCCGTGGCCTTCCGTGCAGCCTGTGAGGGGGGCGTGACCCGATCACGACACTACCGGGAGCGGATTCTGCCGAACGCGACCCGTGCGGCGCAGACTATTGAACGAACCTATGAGCTTGGTGAGGTGAACATACTGGATGTAATCGACGCGCGCCGGACCTTGTTGGCCACGCGGCGGGACTACCTCGAGGCACTTGTCGGCGCGCAGGCGGATTGTAGCCGTCTGGATGCACTCACCGGGGAGGATTGGTAATGACGACTGTAGGAAGAAACATGTTGAAGGCGACGGGTCCATTTGGTGTGGTCCTGGGCCTGGTGTCGTTGATTGTGCTGTTCGGGTGTGTGGAGGAGGGTGTTTCCCGGAGGGGCGATCAGCGCCGCGAGGAAGTGGCGGGTCCGAGGTTGTCCGGCTCAGCAGCAACGCTCGGGCAGGGGCCTTTGCCCGGGGAGACCGGTCCCGGCCACGGCGGCCACGACGAGGCGGAGGCGGGGAGCCACGAGGAGGACGAGGAGCTTGTCGACCTGGATGTATCCACGGAGGTCCTGTTCTCCTTGAGGTGCGAGCACGACTTGAAGACCTACGAATGTCCTGAGTGTCGGTACGAAGTGGGTGTCGTGAAGGCGCCGGCCGAGCTGGTCGAAGGGGGGCTGATCGAGACGATCTCGCCGCAGCGGCGAGCGGTGACGACTCCCCTTCGTTTGACCGGTGAGGTGCAGTTCGACGAGCGCCTGGTCGTGCATGTGACTACCCAGGCCGAGGGGATTGTGCGCAAGGTGCACGTGGCGTTGGGCGACCGGGTCGAGCGCGGCCAGCCCCTGGTCGAGCTGGATTCGGTCCTGGTCGGTGAGGCCGAAGCTGCCTATCTCGAGGCCAAGAGCCTGCTGGAATTGGCGCGGCGGAATCTGGAGCGGCTCGGTGCCCTGCGCCGGGAAGGTATCGCGTCGGAGAAGGAGTTCCTGGTAGCGGAGCAGGCGGTGGACACGGCCACGATCCGGACGGAGGCGGCCCTGGGCAAGCTCGTGAGGCTTGGCATGCCCGCGCCGGTGGCCCGCCGGCTGACCCGAAACACGGCGACGGGCAGGCTGGTCCTGCGCGCGCCATCGGAAGGGGTCGTGCTCCAACTGCATGCCGTGGCGGGCGAAATCGCGGAGTTGAACGAGTCGTTGGCCACGGTGGGTCACAACGAGTCGGTCTGGGTGTGGGCGAACCTCTACGAACGGGACCTGGCGCGGGTGTCTCGAGCCCACGCCCGGACTCGGCTCGAGGCCGAGGTGAGGGTGAAGGCCTACCCGGACGAGTCTTTCACCGGCACTGTTGACTACATCGCCCCAGCCCTGGACGAGCGCTCCCGGACAATCAAGGTTCGCGTGGCGCTTTCGAACCCGGATGGATTGCTCCTGGCCGGCATGTTTGCGGATGTGGACATTCTCCTGCCCGGGGATCGCCAGGCGCTCATGGTTCCTGCCGGTGCGGTTCTAGAGGACGAGGGGCGGGCGTTCGTATTCGCGCACCACCATGGCGACTACTACGTGCGCCGGCCCGTCGCGAAGGGTCGGACCGCGGCGAATTGGACCGAGATCACCGAAGGACTCGACGGAGACGAGACGCTCGTCGCCGGGGGCTCCTTCCTCATGAAGTCCGACGTCCTGCGCTCCAAGATGGGAGCCGGGTGCGCCGACTAGGAAGGGAGGAGTGGCATGGTTGGCCTGATCGATTTTCTTTTGCGGCGGCGCCTGCTGGTCGGGATCGCGACGTTGATCCTGGTCCTCCTGGGGGCGATATCCTGGAAGCGCCTGCCGATTGATGCCTTTCCGGATGTGACCAATCAACAGGTCATGATCCTCACCGAAGCCCAAGGCCTGGGTCCGCTCGACGTGGAGCAGCAGCTCACTTTTCCCATCGAGTGGGTGATGGGAGGGTTGCCGAACGTCAAGATGGTGCGATCGCTCTCCAAGACCGGTCTGTCACAGGTCGTCATCATATTCGAGGACGACGTGGACACCTACTTCGCCCGCCAACTGGTGTTCGAGCGTTTGCAGCTTGCCCGTGAGCAGCTTCCTGATGGTGTGGAGCCGGAAATGGGGCCGACGAGCACGGGATTGGGGGAGATATTCCAGTACACGCTGAAGAGTGATCGACACAGCCTCACCGAACTGAGAACCATGCAGGACTGGCTGGTCGCGCCGCGGCTTCGGATGCTTCAAGGAGTCAATGAAGTCAACAGTATGGGAGGATTCGTCCGGCAGATCCAGGTGAAGGTCGACCCCCGGCGGCTTCTCGAGTACGGGTTGACATTGCCGGAGATCGTGGAGGCTGTCGCCCGCAACAACGCCAACGCCGGGGGAAGTTTCATCACGAGGGGATGGGAGCAGGAGAACGTGCGCAGCGTCGGGTTGTTCAAGTCGATCGAGGACATCCACGACGTCGTGTTGCGCGCCGACGACGGGACGCCGGTATATCTCGCCGACGTGGCCGAGATCGAGGAGGGGGCCATGACCCGGATGGGCGCGGTGACCAGGGACGGGCGCGGAGAAGCGGTCGCCGGGATGGTCATCATGCTGAAGGGGGAGAACTCCAAGGAGGTCGTCGAGCGGGTGAAGGCGGCGATTCCCTCCATCGAGAAGAGCTTGCCGGAGGGGGTGTCGATCGATGTCTACTACGATCGGACGGACCTGATCGAGGCGGTCATCTGGACCGTGACCGGCGCTCTGGCGCAGGGGGGGATTTTCGTGGTGCTGGTCCTGTTCTTGTTGATAGGCAACCTTCGGTCCGCCCTCGTCGTGGCGACCAGCCTGCCGCTCACCGCGCTCGCCGCGTTCATCGCCATGGACGCCGCGGAGATGACGGCGAACCTGATGAGCTTGGGCGGGCTGGCCATCGCCATCGGCATGGTGGTGGACGGATCGATAGTGGTCACCGAGAACATCGTCCGTCACCTGAAGGAGAGCCGGGGAAGGTCCCGGATCGACGTTGCGATAGGCGCCACGCGGGAGGTGGCCCGGCCCATCCTGTTTTCGATCCTGATCATCGTACTGGTCTTCGTTCCCCTGCTCACGCTGGAAGGGATGGAAGGCAGGATGTTCCGCCCGCTCGCCATGACCATGGTCTTCGCCATGCTAGGCTCGCTGGTCGTCGCCGTGGCCATCGTCCCCGTGTTGCTGACCTTTCTCGTCGGCAACGAGATGGATACCGCGGAACCGCGCCTGTTCGCGTGGCTCCAGGGCGTCTACCTGCGGGTACTCGGCCCGATCCTGGCGCGACCACGGACCACGGTGGGCGTGGCAGCGATCTTGTTCGCCGGTACCATGGCCATGACCCCGTTGATCGGGACAGAGTTTCTGCCGCAGCTCGAGGAGGGGGCCATCGCCATCAACGCGGTGCGGCTCCCGAATGCGTCGGTGGCCGGATCGGTGGAAGTCGGGAGTTTCATCGAGAAGGAACTCCTGGCGTTCCCGGAGGTCGACACGGTGGTGAGCAAGACGGGACGGGCGGAGATATCCGAGGACCCCATGGGTCCCGAACAGAACGACATTCTCATCATGCTTCATCCGGAATCCGAATGGGAGACGGGGCGAACCAAGGAAGCGCTGATCTCCGCCATGCAAGAGCGGCTGTCGAAGATCCCTGGCCTGCGGTTGTCGTTCAGCCAGCCCATCGCCTTGCGGGTGAACGAACTCATTTCCGGGGTCAAGAGCGACCTTGCCGTCAAGGTGTTCGGGGAAGATCTCGAGGTCCTCAAGAAGAACGCGGACCGAATCGCCGCCATTGTCGGCGGACTCGACGGTGCCGAGGATGTCCGGGTGGAGCAGATCGCCGGATTCACCCAACTGGACATCATTCCGGACCGCAAGGCCATGGCGCGTTACAAGCTCAATATGCAGGATATCAATGATGTCGTCGAGACAGCGGTCGGTGGCAAGGTCGCCACGACCATGATCGACGGCCAGATGCGCTTTGGGGTCCAGGTGCGTTACGCCAAGGCCTACCGCGAAAGCATCGAGACGCTGGAGCGGATCCTGCTTCCGGCGCCCTCCGGCGCCAGGGTGCCGTTGGGCGATATCGCCGCGATCGAACGGGTCGAGGGGCCGGCGCAGATAAGTCGTGAGAACAACAGGCGCAGGGTGGTGGTCGAAGCGAACATCCGCGGTCGCGACCTGGGCGGCTTCGTCAAGGATGCGCAACGGGAGCTGGCAGGGATCACCGCGACGTTGCCCGCGGGCTACTGGATCGAGTTCGGCGGAACTTTCGAGAACCAGCAGCGGGCCATGGCCAGACTCTCCATCGTGGTCCCTTTGTCGGTGCTCCTCGTCTTCTTCATGCTCGTCTCGGCGTTCGGATCGGTGAAGACCGCCGGACTGGTGCTGGTCAACCTGCCGTTCGCCCTGGTCGGCGGCATCGCGTCCATGCTGCTGTTTGGTATCACGCTCAACGTGCCATCCACGGTGGGGTTCATCGCCCTCTTCGGTGTCGCGGTACAGAACGGCACGGTACTGGTCACGTTCATCAACCAGCTTCGCGAGCGGGGCAGGTCAGTGGAGGAGGCCGTGGCCGAGGCCTGCCGTCTTCGGTTTCGTGCCCTGTTGATGACCGCGGCCACGACGGTGCTCGGCCTGTTGCCCATGGTCTACGCCGTCGGCCCGGGATCCGAGGTCCAGCGTCCTCTCGCCGTGGTGGTGATTGGAGGCCTGTTCACCGCCACCGCTCTCACGCTCTTCGTGTTGCCGTCCATCTACCAGTGGCTGTCGCCTGGTTCGCCTTCCGCAGGCGGATCCCCGGCGGCCTCCCGCTAGTCCGCCGTTCAAAGCACTTGCCGCCCGGCCCCGGAGCGTGTATCTAACGTAGATGTCGTCGCGAGCCGGCAGACGCCGGCTCGAGAATCGTCCCTTGCACTCCCACCCCCGGGGAGCTTGCTCTCAACGTGGTGAATAGGATGAAATGGCTTGAGAAGTACAAGCGTTTCAACAAGAACAACGACTTCGGGATAGATCACCGGTTCATCGAGGAGTACGGCCGGACGGTCTCCCACCTTCTGGTCGCCCCGTTCCGGCCGGTCATTCATGACGCCGAACGACTGCCCCGGGATGGAGGCGCGATCATCTACTCGAACCACAGCGGCGCAGGGCTGTGGGACGTGCTCTCTATCGTGCACGCCATCAACGACCACTTCCGCAAGCTCGGGCGGCCGGACCGTATCTTGCGCATGGTGTCCCATCCCAACTGGTTCAACTGGCCCATCATGGACCAGTGGTACGCCAAGATGGGGTACTTTCCGGCCACGATCGAGAACGCCAATTTCCTGGTCGACAAGGGAGACCTGGTTTGGTGGCTGCCGGAAGGGACCGTGGGGGCCTGGAAAACCTGCGACAAGAAGTACAAGCTGCAAAGATTCAGCACCGGGGTCGCGGTGTCGGTGAGCCAGACCGGCTGCCCCCTGATTCCCGCAGCCATCATCGGCGCCGAGGATCACCACAACATCATCTGGTCGTCGCAGCGCCTGGGCAAGCAGGGGTTCCCGCTCATGGTCGCCAACCCCGTGCCGTATCCCTTCCGGGTGCACATCTTTGTCGGCGAACCCCTCGAGCCGCCGCTCCACCTTCGAAAACCGGACCTGTCAAGAGACGAATTGAAGGAGTTCGCCGAGTTCGCCCGGACCCGGCTCCAGGAACTGATCGATACCTCCCTCCCAAAGCGGAAACTCCTGTTTCCTCGAGCCGCGCGGCTGGTCGACGCGTCCTACAAGAAGATGGTCATTCGTAACCCTTTCGGGGAAGAATAAGCGTCGTGACGTGACGTTGGCGGTTGCCATTTCCGGCAGGTTCGTCCAATATGGGAATCGGGGCGTTGTCCGGCCATCGCATGCGCTCGATGAGCGCTGCATGCCGGCGTCTCTCCGCTGTCCGCCTGCCCCCGCTGTCGCTCCTGCTGCCGGTGCCGTGTCGTATCGTCTCGCTGCGCGGGTCTCCCGTCCCTGCTGTTCCTCCTGCGCTCGTTGACGCCGTGCCTGAGCGGCGGTTCCCGCGTGCACCGATCGCGCACGGGTCAGGGTCGCCAGGTGCGACACATCGATAGCCTAGAGTTTAAAGACCGTTGATATCGATAGAACGTATGTCATTCTCTTGGCAGGGTCGGTAAGCTGGGCATCGACGTCAAAGGAGAAGGTTATGCAACGTGTGTTCCGAACCCATCCAGGTGTTTCTGCCGTACTGGGCCTCTGTTTCCTCGCGCTGGCCCCGGCACCGTTCGTGTCCGCGGAGACCGTCTATCCCCCGGGTGGCATTCAGGCAGCGATCGATGCCGCGTCGCCGGGCGACGTGATCGAACTCGCCCCCGGCACGTTCGAGGAGAGTATCACGCTCAGGCCCGGGATTGCGATCGTGGGGGACGGCACCGGGGCCACGGCACTCAACGGCAACGTTACCGTCCCGGCTGACGCCGCCGGGGTCGCCCTCCGGGGTTTCACCGCCCAGGCACTGACCTCCGCCGGGGTCGGCCTCGAGGTTGCCGACATGGCCTTTAGCGGGACGGCCGCCTTCGAGGGCGCCGGAACCGCCGCCGTCAGCGACTCGAGGTGCGACTGGTACCTGGTCGGCAGGGGGCAGGCGTCCGTAGCGTTGATCCGGATCACGACCAACAATGTACCCTACACCCAGGAGCAGGCGGTGATGGCCTACGAGGACAGCACCCTCGGCGACCTCTACTTCGCCAGCGGGACGAGCACCACCATGTTCACCCGTTGCGCGTTGGGTTCGGTGTTCGCCAGCGACGCCGCCGCGGTGACGCTCGACGAGTCCGATGCGACGGGTGAGCTGAACGCGGCCGGCGAGTCGTCTTTCGTATTGCACGGATCGAGCGCTGGCACGCTGACCATCGGGGGAGAAGTGGGAGTCGAGACCGCTGGCGCGGACCTGGCCAATGTCCGCTTCGCGATACCCGAAGGCATGGCGGCGGGGGTCTCCGGCGTGGTCCCCGGCCTGGTGTCCCTGGCCACAGGGACCGGGAGTACCGGTGGTTTCAGCCTCGAGTTCGTGGACACCACGGTGGGAGCCGTCGGCCTGGACGTGTCGGGCGAACTCACGTTCGACGATGGCGGCGTGACACTCTACTCCTACGTCCGTCCCGGCGGTATCTTGACCATGAACGGGGGGAGCCTTTCCCAGGTGACCTGGGTGCAGGCCGGCGGACAGGCCCTGCTCAGCGGCACGCTTCTCGAGCAGAACATCGATGTGTGGGGCGAGTTGACTCTCAGCGCCACGACCGCCACGACGAGCATGGTTACCACCATGGATACCGGCGTGGTCAGCCTGGAGAACGGTGCGCATCATGCCACGGTGAAGCTGGCTGCCGCCGGTACGCTCAACGTCGGTGACGCCGTGCTCGATCGCCTTCTGCTGTATGCCAGCGAGGGGTATTCGGCCGTGATCGACGGTCTCGCACCTGGCCTTGCGACCGGCCAGCCCGTTGGACCTGGAAGCCTGGGAGGGCCGTCCCTGCAGCTCGACCAAGGCGAGGTGGACGCGATCGAACTCTGGATCCAGGGAGAGGCCGACGTGACCGGGAGCCGCGTGAACGGGTACACCGTCGTGGAACGGGAGGGTGTCGCCCGGATAGCGGACACGACGTTCGAGGCTGACGCCTTTTTCCGCGAGAATGGCACCGTCATCTGTGACCATTGTACGTCGGGCGCCTTCCTCTATGCCCAGGGCAACGCCGACGTCACGTTCGAGCAGGGCACCGTCCGTAACTACGCGGCCCTGCGGGGCGACAGCGTCAACACGTGGAACGGTGTGTGGATAGACGGGCTGGTCTATACCACGGAGAACGCCGTTTCCACGCTGACCGACTGTTTCGCGCCCGCGAACCGCGTGGAGGTCGGCGGCTCGAGCGTGACCGAGATCGCCGGAGGGGAGTTGTCGGCGGTCAAGGCCCTGGAAACCGGGACCCTCGTCCTGTCCGGCGGCACGGTGGATACGTTGATTTTCGATATCGGTCCCGGGCTGGACATGGTGATCGACGGCCTTGCGCCGGGAGAGTTGACGGGCACCTTCGGGCCTGCGTCGGCCGGGCCGTCCGCAACCGTGACTGCTGCCACCGTCAACCACACTTCCGTGTTGACTCGAGGCACCGTGACGGTTCTGAACTCGGTCATCGACGGCTACAACTTCGTCTACGAGGGCGGTCGCACGTCGTACCAGGATTCGGCGTTCCTCGGCGATACCTACTTCCAGGCTGGCAGCGTGAACGAGGTGGCCGGGAGCACCATCGACTGCCTGTTCAATGCCCAGGGGTCCACGAACACCTTTGTCGAAACCACCTTCGCAAGCGCGACCGTGCTATTCGGGGGAACCTCCGCCAACACCTTTACTTCCTGCGTGTTCACCAATCCCTTGACTCTCGAGGGCTAGAGCATCAACAACTTTGGCGAGATCGAGGGCGACAATCCCGGGCTGAACGACTTCAGCCTCGCCGAAGGATACTTCAAGCTTGCCAACCATACACCGAACGATGTCATGGCCCAGAACTGTATCTGGGGAAGCGAGGACCTCGACGAGATCTACGACAGCTTCATCATCGACGTGGATGACGACGATCCGGATGACGATGTGATCTGGGGCAGGGTGTACGTGGACCCCATCGCGGTGACCAACCGGTTGCCCGAGGTCGATGCCGGCGAGGATCTGTACGTGGCAAGCGACGAGCAGGAGTCGTTCATCATCCCGGCCACGGCCGTGGACCCGGACGGCGACTTGTTGACCTATCAGTGGCTCGAAGGCGACTACGTGCTGTTCGGGCCGGCACCGGTGGACCCCGAAACCGGCGACGTGTCCCTCGACCTTGCCTATGTGGAGTATCTCGGGTATGGCGAACACGCGCTGACGCTCGAGGTCGTCGAGGACGATACTGGAGAGATCGTGCGGGACCAGATGGTGCTCACCATCGGCAACGCCGCCCCCGTGGCCACGGCTTCCGGAAGCGGGACCTATGCCTATGACGAACCGGTGGCGCTCGGCGGGGAGGTGGCCGACTATGATGGCGACATCCTGACCTATACCTGGTGGCAAGGGGAGGAGCCCCTGGCATCCGGCGAGGTGGAGACCATCGCCGAAGGCACGCCAGTGCTCCTGCCCGAATTCGTGGTGCCTCCTGGCACATTCCCTCTCGGACACACCATGGTCACGCTCGAGGTCAGTGACGGACCCGACAACGAGCCGGTCCATTCCACGGTCGATATCGAGATCGTGGATTACACGCCGCCCGTGCTGAGCCCGGTCGCCGAGCCCTCGATCCTCTGGCCGCCCAACGGCAGGATGCGGGAGGTTATCGTCTATACCTACGCCATGGACGCTGCCGGCGGTCCAGTCACGCTCGAGGCTTCGGTCACCTCCAACGAGCCCCCTTCGCGTTTCAGCGGGAGTCCTGACTGGACGGAGCCGGAGATCGACCAGGCCACCGGGACCATCACCGTGTGGCTGAGGGCGGAGCGGAACAAGTGGGGCCTCGGCCGGGTCTACAATTCGCGGCATTGCCGGCGACGACCCCACCCGCTGTTGTGTGGATGGCGAGGCCGGCGCGGCACCGAGCGCGTCTACACGATCCTGGTGTCTGCCGAAGATGTCTCTGGCAACCGGGCGGAGTCTTCCGTGGAAGTCAAGGTCCCGGGCTGGGGATTCTGGCATTGATCGCCGTCTCGCCGTCCCCTCTCTCGGCAGCCCGAGCCCGCTCGGGAGACCAACCCGGCTCGAGTCGGGCTTCTGTCCCTGACAGCCCGTTTCTCATCACGTGGGCGTGTCAAAACCCGATGGCGGGGCGATGGCTTCGCCAACCGGCTTCTTCCCGCGGAGGAGAAATGTCTGCATCGGTCCCTTGCCTTTGACAAGAATCGTGCCCCGCTCCTTGAAGGCGTACTTGTCTTTCAGGATTTCGTAGGTCGCTTTCGAGACCTGTATCTCTCCGGGAAGCCCATGGGATTCCATCCGGGCCGCCGTGTTGACGCTGTCACCCCACAAGTCGTAGATGAACTTCCTTTTCCCGATGACGCCAGCCACGACCGGCCCCGACCCGATCCCGATGCGCATCCGAAGAGGTCCGGTCGGTGTGTCCACTCTCTTTTTCAGAACGTCCATCATCTTCAGCGCAAGTTCGGCCACCGCCTCCGCATGGTCCTCCCTGTGCTTCGGTATGCCGGCTGCCACCATGTAGGCATCCCCGATCGTCTTGATCTTCTCGAGACCACAGTCCGCTACCAGGTCATCGAACTCGGAGAAGATTTCATTGAGAAGCTGCACGACCTGTTCCGGGGGCATTCTCTCCGACAATGGGGTGAAGCCAACGATATCCGAGAACAGGATCGAGGCGCTGTCGAAGCCGTCCGCAATCACCTGCGGCTTCGATTTCAGTCTCGCCGCGATAGGGACCGGGAGGATATTCTGTAGCAGGGTTTCCGCTCGCTCTCGTTCCTCTTCTATCCGGGATTCCGCGGCCTCGGCCGCGTTGGTGTAGCTTTGGGCCAACAGGCCCAGCAAGCAGAACACGATGACGATGTTCACGTTCCTGAACGCGGAAAGAACGGATGGAGCCACGATGTAGAGGGGCGCCGTCTGCTGAGAATAGGTCAACAAGCCCAGGAACGTTGCCAGGGTCGTGGCGAAAAGAGCCAGCTTGAGCACATTCCTCCCTGACGGCAGAAAAAAGACGAGGATAGCCAGGGTGATGATGTAGTACTGGAACCCCGATTCCCATCCCAGGTAGTAGACACACAGAGTCTGGTGCAGGAGCAGTTCGACGAAGGCCAGAAGAATGGTGGTCACGTGCAGTCCGCGTTGATTGCACAGGTAGGCGGCCGCGTAGATCGCAACGCTCCCCATGTTGACCACCACCATGGGGAAGACACCCACGATCCAGAACAAGGGGATCAGCAGGAGGTGAATGATCACGGCAGCAACAGTTCCGAACTTGAACAGCATGTAGGTGCGGAAGTGCACTTGATTGATTTCCCTGCTAGACGGTGTCAGAAGACGCCTGATGTGGCCCGTGTGCAGTTTCATGAAACCACCCGCTCGTGCGTTTTGCACCGGCAGCGCGCCTTGCCCACCGGCGGAACGTGTTCAACGAATGCTAGCACACGAGAAGCAAAGACAACGACAGGAATGCTACCTTGGGAAGAAGGGAATGACAAATGGCAATTGTGGCGAGACGCGAAAGATACTTCTCCTTCACCGCGCGGGTGGCCCGGTCCCACGCCGGACAGCCGTGCTCGGCCCGGTGGGGATCCATGGTGTTCGGCAGCAGAGACGCCGCGCGACAACCATGCTACGTTTTGGCGGGTAGCGTTCGCCTTCCGCGAGGTGCTCGAGCAGTCCAGGCGGGCAGGTCGAGGCGAAGCGGGAGTCGCACACCGAGAGGGCAAGGGGGTAAGCGGTTTCCACCGGCAGCATGGTGACAGCGCGGCCGGACGGAACCCACCAAAGGAGGAGCAACGCCGTGCAACGAGTCGTGTTTGTGACCACAGTGCTTATGCTTGGGATCGCCGCGCCGCAGGAATGTGGCACGACCTCGATTTCTCCCAACGACGACACCACCGTGAGGCCGGGACAGGGCAACCTGGACGAGTCGATGGGATTGCTTGTCAAGTACAACCCGGTGGGTGCGAGTTTCATCGAGTTTACGCTGGGCAACGGCAGCGTGGACTCGGCCACGCTCAACCTGTACAACTTCTGGACCTACAACGAGCCGAACCAGAATCTCGAGGTCAGGGGCTGGGAATACGATTTCGACGAGACGGTCCTCACCTGGGACAATGCACCCGATACCTCGGGTTGGCCGCTGGTGGCCGGCCCGTTCAACGTCAGCGGCCCTGCCCAGTGGTATGCTCTCGACATCACCGATTTCTACAACGCCCACCTGGGTCGCACGGTTGCGTTCTACGTGAGCGCGGTGTCGGGGAGCGGGGATGGGCCGATCTTCGTGGACCGGGAAGGCACCGACGTGCCGGAGTACGGATACGACAACGACCCTGCCTACGGGCCCCGTATCGATGTCGGGTCCGGTGGCGAGACCGGAGATCCTCCGACCATCCAGGAGGTGTCTCCAGACCCTGATGTCGTCTCGGTCGGCACCGAGTACCAGAGGCAACTCTCCCTGTTGCAGGGGACGGAACCGATAACCTGGACCGTGGTCAGCGGTCCCTCGGGCATGACCGTGAACAGCTCTGGCCTGGTGAGCGGATGGACACCGACCCAGTTCGACGAGGGCAAGACCTTCTCCGCCCGCGTTCAGGCACAAAACGACTACGGTTCCGACGTCGAATCCTGGCAGATCCAGGTGACGGATACCACGAGCCAGTCCGCAATGCAGTGGGAGATGGTGGAGATAGCCCTGAAAGGCTCCAGTTCGCCCGCCAACCCGTTCACGGACGTGACGCTACAGGCCGAGGTGTCCGCACCGGACGGCAGGACGCTGCTCGTGGACGGCTTCTACGACGGTGATGGTCACGGGGGGCAAGACGGCAATGTCTGGAAGGTGCGCCTCTCGCCGGATCAGCCAGGGACCTGGTCGTGGGTGACCCATTCCAACGACTCCGGGCTCGACGGGAAGAGCGGACGGGTACAGGTGAGCCGTTCGAGCGGTCATGGTCCGGTGACCACCGATGGACACTACTTTCGGTACGCCAACGGTGATCCAGTCTTCTTGATCGGCAACTTCCTGGACCGGGCGGCCCCGGCCTACGAGGAGTTCAGCCACACGTTGCTGAGCGAATTGATTTCCGAGACCAACAGGCAAGACATGATCGCCCGCCACCGCGATTTCCATCATGCGAACAAGATGAACATCTACCTGGCCAACAAGGGCGACTATGGCAGCATCTCCACCACCCCCTGGGTTGGTAGCGCCAGCTCCAACGACAAGACACGGTTCGACCTGGCCCGCTGGCAGATGTACGACCGGATCGTCGCCCAACTCGAGGACGAGGGCATGGCGGCCGAACTCTGGTTCTTCGCCGACGACAGCGGATTCGGCGACGCCATGTCCACGGCCGACCGGCAACGGCTGATTCAATACGGGCTTGCCAGGCTGAGTGCCTATCCCCACACCATGTTCGTCCTGTGTCTCGAGTGGCAGGAGGGGTGGTCCAGCAGCACCGTCGCCGCCGACTCGAGCTTCGCCCAGGGCCACAATCCCTGGAACCGCGCCTGGAGCGTACACGGCACCACGGGCAATTTCTCGTTTCCCAACGAGTCTTGGGCGGATTTCATGGCCACCCAGTCCGGCAACTCTGTCGACCCGGGAGGCAACAACAGCCACACGGTACAGAATCGGGCACTGGCAGCGAAGCCCCTGCTGGTCGAGGAGTTCGGTATTCTCGAGACCGACTATGACACCCGTCTTCGTGGCAACCTGTGGGCAGCCTTCTGTGGAGGGGCTGCCGGTACAGGCACGGGTAGCGACCTGGCCAGGTTGCGGACGTTCCTCGAGGTCAGTTCCGTGCCTTTCGAGACGATGTGGCCCGACAACGGCGTGGTGGACTCGGGATTCGGACTCACCAACGGCGACATCACGGTCGCATACCTCGAGCACGGCGGCACGGTTCGCGTCACCTTGGGCTCAGGGACATTTGACGCAACGTGGTTCAATCCTCGAGCGTCCGACGGGGGGAGTCTCTGGGTGGACGCGGGGAGGATAGCCGGGGACAGCTCGATACAGACCCCGGACAGTGGCGACTGGGTGCTGTTGTGCGAACGGGTTGATTGACCTCTGACGATGACGATTCGGCGGTTGTGTTACCGCCCAAGCCTGTCGTATCCTGTCATTGCCGTTACGGTGCGGGGGGAGCGGGGAGGTGTGCTCGCGGCGTCCCCCGGTCGACGGTACACATACAAGGAGGTCACCATGCTGACTCGACACCTGTTCGCCCTGTTGGCCGGGGTCGGCCTGGTTTGTGCCTGTCTCGAGGTGCAGGCGGAAGCGTCCGGACAGATGGTCGCACGACTCGGAGCGCCTCGATGCGGCACATCCGCCGTGGAGCGGGCAGCACCCGGCCCCGCGGAGCGTGGCGCGATTCCCGGCACGAGCACCCCGATCCGGGCCTTTCGTGGTCCCGGCGAATTCCATGTCATCCAGGAACCGGCCGTCCCGGTGGACGGTCGAAAGCGTTCCGATTCGTCCCGCGTCCTGTCCTTGCCCCTATCAGGCACCTCCCACGGTCCGGCGGTGGCGAGGGAGGGAGAGACGGCTGGCTCGGCCTCATACGAGGGGGTCGTCCTCCCCCTGGATGCGCTCGCCCTCGCCGTCGATCCGGAGACCGGCTCGGTCTCCATGGTCAATGACTACCCGCAGACGCTGACCGAGGCTGCCGGGCAAGCCCTGGCTCTCGCCCCCGCCTGGCTGCGCATTCGGCTTCGAATGACCTTGGTCCAGCTCGAGCCGGACCTTCAGGACACCTTGGCACGGTTGATGACCAACGTGGCGGACTCGAGGTACCTGGACGAGATCGCGTTCATGATTTCCCACAGCACGCTCGATGCGCTCGAGGACCCGGGATTCGAGCCCGCCGTGTTCGCCACGAACGCGCGGTTCATCTACGAAGCGGACGAGGTGCTCGACTTCGTGACCGTGGTGGATCATGGCACGCCGGGCGTCGACGACGACTACTATTCCACCACCACCTACGCCATCCTCGAGGACGGGGAGCCCGCCACGTGGGAGCTGCCTCGAGACATCTACTACTGGTACGTGGTCCACCCTGTGCTCGACGTGGAGAAGGTGCGGTACATCGATCCCACGACCGGTTTCAAGGCTCGCCCGCCAGAAGGGGTTTTCTGGCGCGACTACCTCCTGTTCGGGTCGGACAGGACGGCCAGCTATGAAGACCACTATCTCATGAAGACGCCCAACATCATCGACGCGGAGGAACTCCAACGTTGGGACGATTCGGCCTACGGGTACTTCACCGACATGGCTGTCGACCCGTTGAGGATCGTGGTCAACGGGTCGTCCGAGGCACCGGTCTTGATGGAGTTCTTCGTCGGGGCCGGCACGGTGCTCGCCACGGTCATGCCGGTGGAGCAAGCGTGGGAGGAAGGGCAATCTCTCCTCCTGGAGAACCTCGTCACCTACGGCAACGGCAACGCCACCCTCCCGGCCGACGCCCCCATCCTGGTCGTCAAGGACAGGGACCCGTGGAACCTGCCCACCGTCACCACCCTGCTGGCATCCCTCGAGCGGCCCTACGCCGTGGTCTCATCGCAGGAACTGGCGTCCCTGGACTTGACCGGATACAGCAAGATCATCGTGCCTTCCGGCCAGCCGCTGGCACTTTTCGAGACCCTCGATGGCATGGGAGAAACCCTGGAAGGTTGGGTTGCGGCCGGCGGCGTTCTCGAGCTGCACGGTGCCACGACACCCGCCGACGACTGGGCCGGTCTCACGATGCCCGGAGGTTTCACCTGCGCGGCTCAGCAGGCCAACGCCACGAACGCGGTCACGGTCCGGGGATATCCCCTCCTCGCCGACGTCCTGGCCGGCACACGGTATCTCTGGGATGGCCAGGCCGCCATCCTCTCGGGGGACAGGCCCGTCGGCCCGGACGACTTTGCCATCGACCGGATAGCCAACTGGGCGTCCCAGAACCTCCCCGACAACGTGTCCGAATACTACGACACGCACGGTGGCTACGAACGGGCCATCGAGCCGGTGCGCATCGTGTACAACCACTATGGCAACTGCGGGGAGATCCAGGATGTGCTCGGGGCAGGCGCTCGCGCAGCTCTCGTGCCGACACTCAACACGACCAGCGTGGAGGACCATGCCTGGAACGAGTTCTACTATGGCGACGACTGGCGCCCCTACCAGGTGGACTGGAGCGATGGGAACACCTACATCGATGATCCTCGCATCGCCTACGATCAGGACAACGGTGGAAGCAAGGACTGCTCGGTGGTGTTCACCTGGCGCGGAGATGGGTACGTCTATGACGTTATCGACCGTTACTCCAACTTTGTGACGCTCGACGTGGCCGTGACCGACCTCGATGGTTCGCCGGTCGACGGCGCGCAAGTGCTGGTCGCCACCGAGTGCTTCTATGATCCAGAATCCCTGTGCGTGGCCTACTGGACCTTCACCGGCCGGGACGGGCACGTCTCGTTCAACCTCGGCGAGGACCGGAACTACTACCTGCAGATTGATTCTCCCCTGGGCGTCTACCCCGGTCCCAGCTCTGTCGCACAGGTGATTGCGGTCGAAGACTGCCTCCCCGGCGCCTCGTTTTCCTGGTCCCACGCCTACGACACCGCGTTTCGGCCCCCGGAGCCCCGGACCGCCGATTATCCCCTGCCCTGGCCGACCGACTGCGGCATATCCCTGGGGATCCACCTCGAGGTGCTGGCGGACGTGTTGAGCAAGCCCAACTACTACACAGGAGAATCGTTCGTGGAACTGTCCGAGCCGACGGCCCTGGACGCCTTTCTCACCGACATGGCCGGGTACGACCAGCTCGGGGCCGGTTCGAGCTTCGACGTGGTGGGGCAGTACGAGGATGTCGTGGCGCTTGACACCGCCCTGTCACCTCCAGCGGTGACCGACTGGGTGTTCCTCGCCTCGAACATGGCCTCGCTCGGCTACAACACCCTCGTGTCCGCCACGTTCTCCCTCTCCGACAAGCCGTTCTTCGGAGCCGATACGGATGCGGACGGCGTGGGAGATGACTGCGACAACTGCCCGGCACAGCCCAACTCGAGCCAGGCCGATACGGACCGCGACGGGACCGGGGATGCCTGCGACCCTTGCCCCCTGGATGCCGGCGACGATGCGGACGGCGACGGGTCGTGCGCCGATGTGGACAACTGCCCAGATGACGCCAACGCAGATCAGGCGGACGAAGACGGAGACGGCGTGGGCGACCTGTGCGACAACTGCGTGGCGGATGCCAACCCTGGGCAGGAGGATCGAGACGAAGACGGCATGGGGGACGTGTGCGATCCCAACCCGACCACGCCGGCCTGCACGCCGTCGGAGGGCACCGGGACCGGCGGGGGCACCATGGCCGTGTTCGCCCTCTTCCCGGCCGTCGTGCTCGTCCGCCGTCGTTCCCGCTCGACTCGAGGTGGGATTCAATAGCCGTCGTCGGTGATGGACTTCTCGGTCAGCTTCCCGTACCTGGACGCCTTCGACCGGATTTCAGACGCGCGGCCGATGAGGACGAACTGCCATCCTTTCCTGGGGAAATACTTCTTGATGAGCCGGTTCGCCTCTTCCACGGTCATCCCGTCCACGGTCTCCTGGAACCCGTTGATGAACGACTCGTCGTAGCCGTAGAAGAACATGGACGTGAGCAAGCCCGCAAGCTGCCCCGGCGTCTCGAACCGGGGGGGATACTGGCCCTTGATGTAGTTCCGGGCCGATTCCAAGGTGGCTTCGTCGATACCCTTCGCGTGCAGCCAGCCCAGCACTTCGACGGCCAGGTCGATGGCCTCGAACGTCGTCTCGGTGCGCGTGAACGACGACACGATGAAAGATCCCGTCACGCGATTGGTGATGAAACCGCTGTGGGCGCCGTACGTCAGTCCTCGCTTGATTCGTAGTTCGGCGTTCAGCCACGATGTGAACCGCCCGCCGAGGATGGTGTTGACCACCTGCAGCGGAATGTAGTCCGGGTTGTTTCGGGGGATGCCTCGAGTGCCGATGATGAACGTGGTCTCGAGGGCGTCTTCCTTGTCGACGAGGAGGACGCGAGATTTCTTGTGCCTGGGGATCCCCCTGGACAGGTCGATGGTCTCGAGCGGCGCACCCGTCGCCTGCCAGTCTCCGAGCAGGTCGATGACCGCCTGCTTCATCTCGTCGGTCTCGAAGTCGCCCACCACCGCGATGGCGGACCCGCTGGGCTGGTACGCCGATGAGTAGAAGGCCTCCACGTCTTCGACGGTCACCGTCTTGACGCCCTGCGGCGTACCGCGAACCGGGTTCCCATAGGGGTGGTTGCCGTACAAGAAGCCGTGGAAGTAGTCTCTCACGACCGCCCGTGGCATCTCTTTGACCTGTGCCAGTTCGACGAGCAGCCGGGACTTGCGCTTCTCGAACTCCTCCCCGTCGAAGGTGGGGCCGGTCACTACCTCCTTGAGGATGGCGAACACCTTCTCCCGGTCCCTGGCTGCAAACGACGCGGTGATGCGGGCGACCTCCAGCCCGGCGGATGTCTGGATGCTTGCACCGAGGAAGTCCAACGCCTCCTCGATCTCTGATTTCGTGTAGTGCTCGGTTCCAAAGAGGAGCCCTTCCGATGTGAGAAAAGCCAGCCCCGACTTGTCGCCGTCGTGGATGGCACCTCCGGGTGTCAGGAGCGACACGTAGACCATCGGCACCTCGTGCTGCTCCATCAGGTAGACGGTCAGGCCGTTGTCCAGGGTGAACTTCTCATATTCCGGCAGCTTGAACTGGCCGGTCGTGGCCAGGGCAGTACCGGAGCAACAGGCTGCCGCGACCAGGACTGTGACCAACAATCGCAGGGAAGTCGCCGCGTTGGCTGTCTTCATCACTCGCCCTCCTTTTCAGGCGGCAGCAGGTAGCCGACCGTACGATTG
The DNA here is from genome assembly GCA_024278455.1 of Myxococcota bacterium. Taxonomy (GTDB): domain Bacteria; phylum Myxococcota_A; class UBA796; order JAJRTE01; family JAJRTE01; genus JAJRTE01. Next base: position 40,372 of record JAJRTE010000218.1, on the reverse strand, counting down.
TCCGCGGTGAGGTACTTTGCGGCCACACGCTGCACGTCCGCCGCGGTGACACGCTCAAAAGCCTCTGGCGCTTCGAATAGCTTGCGATAGTCACCGAAGAATAGTTCGTAGCGCCCCAGGTTGTTGGCCTTGTCCTTCAAGGTCTCCATGCCCTGGTAGAGTTCGATACGCCTCATGTTCTTGGCCTTCTGCAGCTCTCGGTCCGTGACGCCTTCCGACACGATCCTGTCCACCACCTCGAGCATGCCCTCTTCGAGTTCCTGTGCGGACACGTCCTTGCTGCAGACTCCGTAGAAGTAGAACAAGGTCGGGTCGAACGCCGGAGGGAGATAGGTGAAAACTGCGGTCGCGCGCTGAGTCTCATCGACGAGGGACCGGTACAACCGGGAGGAGTTGCCCTCGGAGAGGATGGAATCGAGGAGGACGAGGGGGTAGTAGTCCTCGGAGCCGGTCTCGGGGACGTGGTACGCCAGCATCACGTTGGGCGAAGTCACCTGCTTGTAGAGAACGATGCGCTTCTCCCCGTTCTGCTCGGGCTCGACAGTCCGCACCGGCCGGGGTGGCTCGTGAGCTGGAATCGGCCCAAGGTAGGCCTCGCTCAGACGCTTCACCTCGTCGAAGCTCACGTCCCCGACCACCACGAGCACCCCGTTGTTTGGGGCATAGTAGGTGGCGAAGTAGGCCTCGAGATCTTCCTTCTGCCAGCTCCGTATGTCCGACTCCCACCCCAAAACCGACCAGCGATAGGGGTGCGCGATCATCGCCACCGACGTGAGGTAGGTATTCAGGTACCGGAAGTTGCTGTTTTCCATCCCGGTCGTGTACTCGGACAGAACCACCCCGCGCTCACTCTCTATCATCTCCTCGTCGAACGCGAGGTGGGCAATCCGGTCCGCCTCCAGGTCGAAGACCGTCTCCAGGGCGGAGCTGGGGAAAAAATCGGTGTACACCGTGGTGTCCTTGGTCGTGTAGGCGTTGTTGGCGCCTCCTGCCGCCTCCATGACCCGGTCGAACTCCTTCGGCCCGTACTTCTCGGCACCATTGAACATCATGTGCTCGAAAAAATGGGACAGCCCGGTGATACCCGGTACCTCGTTCCTCGACCCCACGCGCCAGAAAAAGTAGGTCACCACGTTCGGGATCGAGTGGTCCTCGAGCACCAATACCTTCATATCGTTCTGCAGGGTAAAGGTCTGCACCTCGCCCGCCGCTTCCTGCGGCGAAAGCAGGGTGCCGGCCACGAGCAGCCATGGCACTGCAAACATAAGGCCCTCCTTCTAACGGCGCCCGGGAGTGGACGCCGCGAATGATGTTGCTTGTGACACCGGTTCCTATGCCTGGCGGCTCACCGGGCGCACCGGGGTCACGCCCCAGATGTCCGCCGCGTATTCCTCGATCGTGCGATCCGACGAAAACCGCCCCATCTGCGCGGTGTTCCGTATCGACATGCGGGTCCACCGCTCTGCATCCCGGTAGGTCGCATCCACGCGCGCCTGGCAGGCGACATAGGCGTCGTAGTCAGCCAGGACGCAGAAAGGATCACCCCCGTGAAGTATCGCGTTGAGCAACGGGATGAACAGATTGGGACGCTCGGGACAGACACCGCCCCCGCCCACGAAATGGACGACCGTGTTCAACCGCTCGTCCCGCTCGAGGATGTCCATGGGGCGGTATCCTCGAGCCTTCAAGGCGGCAATGCCGGACGCGGTCAGTCCGAAGGTGAAGATGTTCTCCTGTCCCACCGCGTCCCGGATCTCGATGTTCGCGCCGTCGAGGGTCCCGATGGTCAGCGCCCCGTTGAGCGCGAACTTCATGTTGCCGGTCCCAGACGCCTCCATGCCCGCCGTGGAGATCTGTTCGGACAGGTCCGCCGCCGGGATGATCCGTTGCGCCAGGGTGACACCGTAGTCGGGCAGGAACACGACCTTGATGCGATCGTGCATGTCCGGGTCCTCGTTGACCAGCCTCGCTACCGAGTTGATGAGCTTGACGATGAGCTTCGCCGCTGCATATCCAGGAGCCGCCTTCCCGGCGAAGATGAACGTGCGGGGAACCATGTCGAACCTGTCGTCCCGCTTCAGACGGCCGTACAGGGTGAGAATGTGCAGCACGTTGAGCAACTGCCGCTTGTACTCGTGGATCCGCTTTACCTGGCAATCGAACAGAGAGTCCGGATCGACCACGACTCCGGTCTCGGCCCGGATGTAGTCGGCAAGTGACCGCTTGTTCGCCGCCTTCACTTCCCGCCACGCATGCCGAAACGAGGGGTCATCCGCGAGAGGATCGAGCTTCTCGAGGTCGTCGAGGCGGGTGGTCCAGGCGTCACCGATCTGTCCGGAGATGAGCCGGGACAGCGGCGGATTGCACAACTTGAGCCATCGGCGAGGCGTGATGCCATTGGTCTTGCTGTTGAACTTCTCCGGCCACATAGCGTTGAAATCGTGAAACAACTGGCTCTTGATCAACTCGCTGTGCAGCCTCGAAACTCCGTTGACCGAATGGCTCCCCACGATGGCAAGGTTGCTCATGCGAACCGCGTGGTAGGGCCCCTCCTGGACCAGGGACATGCGGGCCACCCGCTCCTCGTCGTGCGGCCAGCGGCGCCGGACATCCGCCAGGAATCGGCGGTTGATCTCGTGGACGAGCTGCATGTGGCGAGGCAGGAGCGTGCCGAACAGCTCGATCCCCCAGGTCTCGAGCGCCTCGGGGAGCATGGTGTGGTTGGTGTAGGCACAGGTGGCCGTCACGATTTCCCATGCCTCCTCCCAGCCCAAGTTCTCCTCATCGAGCAGGAGCCGCAGGAGTTCCACGACGGCAAGCGCCGGGTGGGTATCGTTCATCTGGATGGCCACCTTGTCCGGCAGGTTGCGCACCGAGGGGTTCGAGGCCTTGTGCCGGCGCAAGATGTCCTGGATCGACGCGGACACGAAGAAGTACTCCTGCTTCAGCCGCAACGCCTTGCCCGGGGGGATGTCGTCCTTGGGATACAACACACTGCTGATGGTTTCTGATAACACCTTGTCGTGCATCGCGTTGATGTAGTCGCCGCGCTGGAAATCCTCGAGGTCGAATGCTTGCTCCGCCCTCGCCGACCAGAGGCGCAACGTGTTCACCGTCTGGTTCCCGTAGCCGGGAATGGGTACGTCGAAGGCCAGGGCGACGACGCGATCCGTATCTTGCCAGGAAAACTCGAGCCGGCCGCCGGAGTCCCGCGCCATCACGACACGACCGTTGAACCGCACGACATACTGCCTTTCCGGTCGCATGACCTCCCAGGGATGGCCGTACCGGAGCCAGTTGTCGGGTTGCTCGACCTGGAACCCGTCCCGGATGACCTGGCGAAAGATGCCGTAGTCATAACGGATGCCGTAGCCGTACCCGGGAAGCTGCAACGTGGCCATGGAGTCCAGGAAGCATGCGGCGAGACGCCCGAGACCGCCGTTTCCCAGCCCGGCATCCGGCTCCTGCTCCCGCAATGCCTCGAGATCGATGTCGAACGCTTCGAGGGCACTGGCGAATTCGTCGTAGAGGTCCAAGTTCATCAGGGCATTGCCCAGGGCCCTCCCCATCAGGAACTCCATCGACAGGTAGTAGGCCCGCTTCGCGTTGACATCGAAACATGTCCTGCGGGTGTCATTCCAACGCTCCATCAGGCGGTCTCGGACCGTCAGCACCGCGCTGAGATAGTTGTCCCGGTCGTTGGCCTGGTCCCGAGTGTTCGCCATGGAGTACTCGAGGTGCCGTGCGAACGACCGTTGGAGTGCTTCCTTGTCCCATGCCAGGTAGGTCCGCTCGATGAGGGACCAGAGTTTTTCCTTGCCCGTCGTCACTGTCACCCCCGGTCGTGTCTTGCTGAGCCAGGTGGATTCGCCGTCCTGTCTCGGGAGTTTTACCACTTTTGCACCGCCTCGAAAACCCCCAATCGTGCTCCGGATGCCTGCTTTGCGGCATGGAATTGCCATGCTGTACCGTGCTGGTCAGCGTGCGCCGGCCGTGGTGGATCCAGTATTCGTTGGTGAGATGACGCCTGGACTCGAGGTCAATCGACCCGGACGACCAGGCCCTTGAGGTGGCGTGTCTCCGGTGTGCCCAGGTCCCAGGGGAAGTCCATGCCCGCTTCGAGCAATGCGAGGACCCTGATAGCGCGGCCGGCGCGTCGTGCGCCGCCGCGCACGTCGTCCTGGAAGGTCGAGCGGGTGGTTTTCCGCGTGTTCGTGAAGGTGACGACCAGACCACCCGGCTTGACCGCGGCGAATGCCAGTTCGTGCAGATCGACGACACGCCGGGCATCCCATACACCGGTGCGACTGGTGGAGAAGGTAGGGGGGTCCAGGATGATGAGGTCGTACACGCCCCCGTGCCGCTCGAGGTGCGCAAACGTGTCCGCGCGGATGAATGTGCCGGGGTCGGCATCGAGATCGTTCAGGCGGAAGTTCTCCCTGGCCCACTCGAGGGCCGGCTTGCTGATGTCGAGCGTGTCCACGGTGGCCCCGGCTCGAGCACAGGCCACCGAAAACCCCCCGGTATAGGCGAACGTGTTGAGGACCCGAAGGCCTCGAGCCAGTCGCCCCACGGTCCGGCGGTTGTCCCGCTGGTCCAGGAAGACACCGGTCGAAAGCCCGGAAAACGGCCGCACGAGGAAGTGGATGTCGCCCTCCCGCGTCACCATCTCCCCGGGGCCTGGAACGCCGTCGATCCAGCGTCCCGGAGGCAGACCCGATCCGCTGCGCCGGTCCCGTGGCAGCATCTTGAGGAACACACCGCGGAAGCGTTCGGTCTCCATGGCAGCCGTGACCACGGGTGTGACGAGCGGTGCTGCTGCCGGTGTGGCAAGCTGCACCACGAGGTAGTCGTCATACCGGTCGGCGGTGATACCGGGAAGCCCGTCGCCCTCGGCGTTGATCAATCGGTACTGGGTGGCGTCGATCGCGATGCGAGCGCGGAGTTCGATGGCCGAGATGGCACGTTTGCGAAAAAGCGCGGCGTCGCATGCCTCTCCTGGGTCCCGGGACACGACTCGAGCCAGGATCCGCTCTCCGGGACAGTAGAGGGCGCTGGCCAGCCAGGCGCCGTCCTCGGTGCGCAGCGAGACGATATCTCCGGGTCCGGCATCCTCTAGTGCGCGAAGGGACCGGTCGGCGATGACCCACGCATGGCCCGCCTGTACGAACGCCGCCGACCGGGAACTGAGCGTCAACCTTCCGGCGGAAGGGGTATGCCGGGAACGCCCGCCTCGAGGTCTTGGGGAGACGGCACGTCGCGGCGCTCCGCTGTTCGCGTGGCGGGCGTGCTGGATGTCGCCCCCGCCTGGCTTCCGGGACCGTACTTGGCGCTTCTCGTGCCTTCGCGCACCGCCTCGACGGCCCGGCCGTGGATTCGATCGGTGTTTCCCCATGATACCTCGACAGTTTCGGCGTAGTGCATGCCCGGTCGGTGGGGGGAAGACCGCTGCTCCAGCGGTTCGAGTACGGTTTCCCGTGCCCCGGGATCGGAACCCAATCCTACCGGATCGTAACACGGTTTCGTCCGCCATCCTTGCTTTCGTAGAGCAGTCTATCGGCCCGGGTCAGGATGGTCTGGAACGTGTCGGACTCTTCCGCCAACGTGGCTCCCATCGACAGCGAGACACCGACCGTGGTGTGCGCGACCTTCACCTGGCTGGCTGCCGCGAGGGCACGCAGGCGATCGAGTATCCGGGCCAATCCTTCCATGTCGATGTTGGGTAGAATCGCGACGAATTCGTCTCCCCCCCACCGTCCCACGGTATCGGCGAGCCGTACGTTGCGCCGGAGCGTGCTCGCCACCGATTGCAGGACCAGGTCTCCCGCTCCATGTCCGTGGGTGTCGTTGATCTGCTTGAAGCGGTCCACGTCCATGATCGCCAGTGCGACCGGCGTACCGTACCGGCGACGCTCATCGAGCCGGCGCCGAACGATGGACTCGAGCGCCATTCGATTAGGAAGGCGGGTCAGGGCGTCCGTCCGGGACAGCGCCTCGAGTTCCGAAATGCGTCTCTCTTTCTCCACCTCCGCGGTCAGGTCATGAAACAGTTGCACCGCGGCGACAACACGACCGTTGTCATGCACGGGAACGTTTCTCACCCGGACGGGAAGCCGGTGCCCGCTCTTGTGGTGGATGTAGACCCGCTCCTCGGTCGTCCGGTCATCCTGGAGCGTGCGCAGCAGGGGGCAGTCCGCGTGGCAAAGCACGCAGCCCGTGTCATCGGCGTGCTCAAGCCCGTTGTCGTGACACAGGCCGCCCACGACTTCGGAACGCTCGAACCCCGTGATCTGTTCGGCTTCCCGGTTCCACAGCAGCACGCGCCGGTCTTTGTCCACGACGAACATGCCCTCGAAAACATGGTCTGCTATCTCCCGGAGCAGCCGGTCGCTGTTCGTCATCGTTCCGTTCCTCCGACAGGGCTGTCGCCAGGACCGCGGTGGCCGGGAGTACCGCCGAGAGGCCAGGTGCTCCCAGGGCCGCTCTCCCGGACGAATGCGCGCGGTGCGGCGCGTGAATCATCCGAAGCGCATGCCGCCCGCCCCCTTCCCCCAGCGTACCGTGTCGTGGGGTGTGCGTCGAGGGTCTTGACCCGTGGCACGGGTCAAAGGCGGCAGTCCGTCTGGTAGCACGAAACAGGTTACAGCCCAGGCGTAGGCGTCACAACGCCCGAAGGGGGGAGGGTGGGGGTGGGCAGGGTCTCCGGTCCAGGCGCCGGCGTGCTCGATTCGCTGGAGGCCACGTAGGTCGCGGTGACTTCGGCCAGCATTTCGGGCGTGGAACTAACCGCCCGCTCCCCCAGGCAACCTTCCGACTCGAGATACCGGTAGCCATGAACCGCCACCGTGACCTCGCCGGCGAAGCAGACGCCCGAGGTGAGCGTGACGTGGAATGTGCCGTCCGGATCCAGGGTCACGCCGTCGGGGGTGAGCAGGCACCCACCGGCGTCGGACCCGGTGAGCCGCCCGGGATCACACTGGAGGTAGGCGGCTGGAATCGGTGTCCCGCACGGGAGCGGCTCGGAAGTGCTCGACGCCGTCGCGCCAACGACCACCCACGCTTCGAGGTCTGGAGAGATCTCCGCGCCTTCGGGGGCGACGAACCAACCAGACAGCCGTGTTTCCTCGCTGCCCGCGGCGCTGACCTGCACCGGCGCCGGCGGCGGGAGAAGCACCGCTGAATCGGAATACACCGGCTCGAGGTCGAAAGACAGTGTCCTGGTCTCGAGCCCGTCCGCGACTGCCTGGACCTGGATCGTCGTCGAGCCGTCGTCCGGGGGATCCCAGGTGAGTAGGCCAGTGGCGAATCCGGTGCCGTCAAGGCTCAAGGTGACCGGGTTGCCCGCGGCCTTGCCCTCGAGGACGCCGAACGATGTCGTCACATCGACGGTGCCGGCCGGAGGCATGTCCGGTGTCTCCACGGCGATGTAGAGTTGCCGGCATGTCTCGAGGTCCCCGGCGGAACGGTCGATGTGCGGCTCTCCACCGAAGTCTGCGGTTTCGGCAGTCGGCTTGGTGGCACTGACGGCGAGTTCGATGTCCTCGGGCCGGCGGACATGGACCGGCTGCGAGGTCGCACTCAGGTCGGCGACCTGGACGACGATCTCCCACACCGTGGAGGCTGTCCCCGGCACGGCGAAAGCCAACTCGCCCTGCCCGCGTTCGCTGCTCGTTCTCGAGAGCGCGACCTCTTGCTCGGTGCCAGCTACCTTCACGCCGTTGGATCGCTCCCAGGCGGTCACGGGTTCGTCGACGTAGGCCGGACCCTCGACCAGCACGGTCGCCTGGCCAAGTCCGGCGGGGAGTTCACAGTCGCCGTCTTCTGGACATGATTCGATGGTAACGGACAGCGCGGGTGGCCGCAGCTTGAACCGGACCGAGTCCTGGAAAAAGTCGTTGGCAGCCAGCACGCGGAACCAGAGCGAGTCGCCGGTGGCATAGGGCAGATTGCGGTATAGTTCGAACCAGGCTTCGTGCGGGTTACGGCGGTGGGGAATCCAGTCGGCTGGATCGGCTCCTCCCCCGGCCCATTCGTTGCCGTCGATGTATGCCATGAACGCCGGTGCCGGGGCAGTCAGCGGCTCATCGAAGCGCACGTTGTCGTACAGGGCGATGACCCGCACGGTCGTCTCTCCGAGTACGATCTCGCAGGCGGCCGGGCCGGTGTCGCAGGTGTCGGTTACGCCGAGGTCGGCAGGCGGATCGATGGTCCCGCAGGTCTGGTAGCAATTCGAGTCCGCATCCCAGACCTGGTAGATCACTTCCAAGGCGCTTTCGTTGCCGCCGCACGTCGCGAGCAGCGTGCCCATGGCGACCAGACCCGCACCGGCCCGGCCTCGCACGTGCCAGCCCGCCCCGTGTCGTTCGCCGGTCCGTTCTTCTACCATGCCGTCCTCCTCGCTGCTCGAATTCCGCTGCACGCCGGCTCCTCCCGCGTGTCACGCTTCGATCCAGAGATTGGCGTCCATCACCGCGCCGTGGCCCAGGCGGAAGGTGACCACGCACAGGTCGCGGCCGGTTGCGGCCGGTCCGTACCCGCGCGCTCTCTCCCCCTCGTCCCGCTCCACGACGAAGGTGACGCGGGCTTCGGTCCGAGTCCTGGGAACCGGGATCTCCGGTGGAGACACGGCGTAGCCGGAAGAAACCTCGAGGTGCAGCACCGGCTCTGCACCGCGCACCCGGTACCGTACCGTGGCGGTGATCGAGTCCCCGGGGCGTGCCCGGACGGGTTGCAGCGTGACTTCCCGGATTTCGCTTCCCGTGGTCATGATTCGTCCTCCCGTCGAAGATCTTGGAGCTGGAACAATCTTGGAATCCCGACATGTCGGCACATGGTCACTCGTTGCCCTGGTACAGCTTGCGGAAGTAGGAGAAAGCGTTGATCTCGAGGAACACGCCTCGCCCCGCGCACACCACCGGGCGCGGGCGTTCACCCTGGAGCGTGGTGGTGTGCTCCGCCATCCAAACCCCGCCCGCTGACAACGTGACGTAGGGAAGCACCTGTGCGCCGATACCGAACGACAGCGGCGGGAGTCCGGAAATCACGCCCTCGTAGCGGCCACCGGGGCCGATTCCGGGTGTCGATTCCGTCTCCGCGGCGTCTTGGACGAGCCCGCCTGTGCCCAGCAAACCCACCTGGAGCGAGAAGAGCCGTCGCAAGTCCGCCTTGAACCCGTTGCTCCACATGGGTTCGTCGACGGCGTTCGGATAGGCGTAGACGTTCAGCTTGAGCGCCACCGTGCCGTCGACCGTGCCATCAGGGAAGGTGATCTGCTCGTACCCCAGGCTCGGCGTGACGAACTGATCGAAGAACGATGTCTGAGTCAGTGCGGCCTGGGCATCCATCACCGCGGCACGGGTGGAGATGTCCTCCAGGCTGAGCCTCACGCCGAGTTCCTCGTAGCGCGTGTCCCACGGCTCGGCCATTCTGTGGTAGCTACGCATGTTCTCGAGGAGTTTCATGCCGTGCTCGAGAAGGGAGCCGCGGGAGGAGCCGTCGGGGCCCTCGAGGAGCGGATTGAGCCAGCGGCCGACCAGTTTGTAGGCGTCCAGGTCGTTGAGCCCCTTTCTCCGGACGGCTGCGGACGCCTTGTCGAGGACAGCGACGAGCGCCTCCCAGCGATCCAGCACCGCCTCGCGCTGCGGTCGAAGGTCGCGAGGTGCGGTGGCCTTCCATACCGGGTAGAAAGGCCGGCCGAGGGGGGTCTCCTCATCCATGAGGTCCTCTATCGGCTGCCAACTTTCGGGATCGATCGCGGCCACCCGTATCTTGCCCGCCACGAGCTGCAGCAAGTCCTCGAGGCTCACGTCCGATCCCGGGAGCGTCAGGGCGCCCGGCTGGACGTCCAGTTCAGAACGGTCCGACGTGGTGGGGTCGCCGTCCGGCTCGAGCCAGAGCACGATCCCGCCGCCGCGGCTTCCGGTGGCAACGACGACGCCGATGCTGGCGACCCGTCTCTGGCTGTCGATGGCCCGGTAGACACGCCTGCCGGCCCTTTCGAGGTGGCCCCTGACGGCCAGCAATTCGGCGGCGAGTTCGCCGAGGGCGAGGGAACGGTTGTCCAGCTCGAGGGCAGCGAGGAGCCGGACCACCGGGTCCCGGGGGGATGCCAAGGGGAGCCGGGCGATGAACCGGTCGAACGTGTTGGGCACCAGGTCAGCGGATAGGGTGCCATCGAGAAACCCTTCTGCGCGCGTGACGAAATCGGTGGCATACCGGGCGTAGACGTCCGCGAGTGTGATCGAGGTGCCGGGCAGCTTCAGCTCTTCGGCTGTCGCTTCGAGCTTCACGCTGTCGGGTGTTCGGGGGTTGCCGTCCGCCTCGAGGAGGATGTCGAACCCTTGGACGCCGTCGTTCAGCGGGTCGAAAAGCGGGACGACCTCCGTCACGGTCCGCTTGGAAGGGCCGGCATACCGGCACACCGAGGTCTGGCGCGTCTCCTTGCACTCCCGGTCCAGGATGCCGTTGCCCACCAGGGCGACCGCGGTGAGTTCGCACAGGGGGCATGCGGGTGTCTTTCGGTGGAAGTCCCCTGTCGCCGTCCACTGGCTCCACAGCACGTCGCGGCGGCGGGGCAGTGCGTCGGGCCAGGTTGCGGCCAGGTCCGCGATGGCGTTCCGGGTGGTCATCAAGCTGGGCTTGAACAGGGTGTCGAAGATGAGCGCCTCGACCCGCTCCGCCTCTCCGGGCTGGGCGTCGGCCACGCGGACGGTCTTGAAGAGTTGGCCCAGGTGCACCGACCGGCAGGCCTCGGGGGAGGAAACGCGCCCGGCCTCCAGGCCCGAGTTCTCGCGGGTCCTCTCCTTGGATTCGCAGTCCGCATAGCCGATGAACGTGGCCTCGAGCTGCTTTCGGACGGCGAGATCGACGTCGTGTGTGATGTTCTGTTCCACGAGGATGAGGCAGTAGTCGGCACCGGGCCGGAAGAAGTCAGGGGCATGGACTGGAACGGTGAGCACTCCCGGGTTTCCGGGGTCGGCGACTCCCTGCCCGCTCACGAAAACCGGCTTGTCCTCGAACCGCCTGTAGTCGGGCTGCGTGCACAGCGTACAGGTGACCGGGGGCGTGGGCTCCCCCCCCTGGCCGAGCGCCATGGGCGTCTCGTCGACCAGGTCGTGGAGGGGGACCTGGCCGAAAGCGTTGTCCCTGAGCCTGGTGATGGAAAAATGGTCCTCCAGCGTGAGCCGCAGTCCTTCGCACGAGGTCTGTTTCTCCCGCATACCGGTACCCCACGGTCCCCAGTGCATGCGGATGAAAACGGCCGTCACGGATTCGGCGTCAGACCGGGTTGTCACCGTGAAAGGCTTGGAGAAGTCCACACCCTCCCCGGAAAAGGGTTCACCCAGGTCGATGACCTGGCTCGAGGTGGATTCCGCCTGGGCGGCCAGTACCGGCAGGAAGGTGGCCACGAGGCCGGCAGCAGCACCACAGAGTCCAGTCCAGCAGCTTCGCAAGAGACGCCTCCCGAGTTGTCCGTGTGCTTGCCGGGAGGGCGTTTCCTCCAACCGCGAAACGGCAGGCACGGTCGATACGGCCTCCAAGATCCGGGGGGGGCACTGCTGCCCGGCGTCCCGGGCCCGCGACGCGCCGTGCCCCGCAACCGGCATCCTCGGAGTAGATCCCGGGAGAAGTGTACCAGAGTTGGACAGCGCTCGAAAGGGCAAACTACCATCTCGAGATCTTTGAACGCGCCGTCTGCTCACGTGAGCTGCACCGATCCGATCTCGAGGATGCCCCCGGCGTCTCGTGCTTGACGCAGCTTCCAGGATTGTGTAGCCTCCGCAGGAGCCGCCCGGGGTTGCACGGGGCAAGACATCGGGCACCGACGACCATCCAACGTGATCGAACAGGAAGCGCATCATGGGTAAGACATTGAAAGTCCTATCGCCCGTCGACGGGCGTGTCTACGTGGAGCGGCCGCTGGCGACAGGAGAAGAAATCGACAAGATAATGGAGACGTCGGCGAGCATACAGCGGTATTGGAAGCGCTTGCCTCTCGAGCATCGGGTGTCGCTGTTGCACCGATTCGTGGATGCCATGGTGGCACGCAGGACACAGCTCGCCGAGGAACTCACCTGGCAGATGGGGCGTCCCATCGCGCACAGTCCGGGGGAAGTGGACGGGTTCGAGGAGCGTGCCCGCCACATGCTCGACATCGCCGAGCCGTCGCTTGCCGACATCCAGGTTCCGGAGAAGCCTGGTTTCGTGCGCTACATCCAGCGCGAGGCGCTGGGGGTCGTGCTCGTCGTCGCACCCTGGAACTACCCCATGCTGACCGCGGTCAACGCGGTCGTCCCCGCGCTGGCCGCGGGGAACACGGTGGTGCTGAAGCATTCCGCCCAGACCCCGCTCGTCGCCGAGCGGTTCGAGGAAGCGGGGAGGGACGCCGGACTTCCGCCGGGGGTGTTGCAGCACATCCACATGAGCCACGAGGGCGTTGCGCGGGCCATCGCTCATCCGGTCACGGCGCACGTCGCGTTCACCGGATCGGTGGAGGGCGGACGGGACGTCCACCGCGCAGCCGCCGACAAGTTCATCGCCTGTGGCCTCGAGCTGGGCGGCAAGGACCCCGCCTACGTCCGTCCGGACGCCCCGATGAAGCACACCATCGAGATGCTCGTTGACGGGGCGTTCTTCAATGCGGGCCAGTCATGCTGCGGTATCGAGCGGATCTATGTCCACAAGGACGTGTATGATACCTTCCTGGACGGGTTCGTTGCGCTCACCAACGCCTACAAACTGGGCGACCCGACCGACCCCGACACGACACTCGGGCCCGTGGTCCGGCTGTCCGCCGCCGAGTTCATCCGCGGGCAGGTCCAGGAAGCCGTGTCCCAGGGTGCTCGAGCGCTCATCGACCCATCACGATTCCCCGAGGCGCGCCCCGGAACCCCCTACCTGGCTCCGCAGGTGCTCGTGGACGTGGACCATTCGATGCGGGTGATGACCGAGGAGACGTTCGGCCCGGTGGTGGGTATCATGAAGGTGGAGTCGGACGAGCAGGCGATCGAGTTGATGAACGACAGCCCCTACGGACTGACGGCGGTGGTGGCCACCATGGACATGGAAGAAGCGCAGGCCATCGGCCTGCGGATCGAAACCGGTACCATTTTCATGAATCGTTGCGATTACCTGGACCCGGCCCTGGCCTGGGTCGGAGTCAAGGACACCGGCCGGGGGTGCACGTTGTCTCGAGTCGGCTATGAGCACCTGACGCGGCCCAAGTCGTTCCATCTGAGGGTGTCGCCGCTCTAGGCTCGGTCCAACGCGGACGCGAATCGGCTTCCGGCGGCAGTGGCCGGCAGGAGGAATCACCATGGCAGAAAAGCATTCGCGGTTCACGGTCAACTGGAACTACCCGGCAAACATCCGCTTCGGTGTCGGTCGTATCGAGGAGCTGCCGGACGCCTGCGCGGCCCTGGGCATCGGCCGTCCGCTCGTGGTCACCGATCCTGGACTCGAGAAGACCGAGATCATACCCAGAGTCGCGGCATTGCTGCGTGACGCCGGCATGGAGACGGCGGTGTTCAGCGGTGTCAAGCCCAACCCCACCGGGGCCAACGTGGAGGCAGGCGTGGCGGCGTACAAGGCCGGGGGCCACGACGGCGTTGTCGCGGTCGGCGGCGGCAGCGCCCTGGACGCGGGCAAGGCCGTCGCGCTGATGGTTGGCCAGACCCGCCCCCTCTGGGATTTCGAGGATGTCGCTGATTGGTACACTCGAGTCGACGTGGCCGGCATGGCCCCGGTCGTGGCCGTGCCCACCACGTCGGGCACCGGGTCGGAGGTGGGCAGGGCATCGGTCATCACCGACGAGACCGCGCACCGGAAGAAGATCATTTTCCATCCCCGGATGCTTCCCGGACACGTGATCTGTGACCCGGCCCTCACCGTGGGCCTCCCGCCCGCCCTGACCGCCTTCACCGGCATGGACGCCCTCTCCCACAACCTCGAGGCCTTTTTCAGCCCGTTCTTCCACCCGATGGCCGAGGGGATCGCTCTCGAGGGCATTCGGCTCATCCGCCGCGCCCTGGTGACTGCCTACCGTGTACCCACCGACCTCGAGGCCCGGGCGGCGATGATGGCAGCATCCACCATGGGTGCCACGGCGTTCCAGAAAGGCCTCGGCGCCATGCACGCCGTGGCCCATGCCGCCGGCGCCCTGTTCGATACCCAGCACGGACTCACCAACGCGGTCGTCATGCCCTACGTGCTCCAGTTCAACCGGGGAGCCATCCTGGAAAAAGCAGCCAGGCTCGCCCGATACCTCGAATTGGCCGACTCCTCCTTCGATGGCCTTCTTGCCTGGATCCTCGAGCTGCGCGAGGCCCTGGACATCCCCCGTACCCTGGAGGACATCGGTGTGCGGGAGGATCGTCTCGACGATCTCACCGCGCTGGCGTTCGCCGACCCGAGCGGAGCCACGAACCCGGTCCCGCTGACCGAGAACAACGTGCGTGCACTCATCGTTGCCGCGTTGCGCGGTGCGTAGCAGGCCGGCCACCAGGAGACACCATGTTCCAGACGCGCATCACCAAGCTGTTCGGTATCGAGTATCCCATCGTAGGCGGGTGCATGATGCACCTGTCCACACCGTCCTTCGTGGCTGCGGTGTCCAACGCGGGCGGCCTCGGCATGCTCGCGTCGGCCATGTATGGGTCCCAGGAGGAGTTCCGGCGGGCAATCCAGCTCGTGCGCGCGCTGACGGACAGGCCGTTCGGCGTCAACCTCTCGTTGTTCCCGGCACTGAGGCCGATCGACAACGCGCTTTATGTGGCAGTCATCCTCGAGGAGCAGGTCCCGGTGGTGGAGACGAGCGGGCACAGGCCTCCGGCGGAACTGCTTGGCGAACTGAAAGCGGCGGGGGTCACGACCATGCACAAGTGCGTGAGCCCGAAGCACGCGAGGAGCGCTGAGAAGGCCGGGGCCGACGCCGTGACGGTGTTCGGAAGCGAGGGAGGGGGCCACATCGGGGAGCTGGGATTGACCACCATGACCCTGGTCCCGGAGACCGTGGACCTGGTCGATATCCCGGTACTCGCCGCAGGCGGTATCGTGGACGGACGAGGACTCCTCGCCGCGCTCGCCCTTGGCGCCGAAGGTGTCACTATCGGCACGCGGCTGCTCGTCTCCGAGGAGTGCCCTGTCCACGACAATGTCAAGGCAGCACTGGTCCGAGCGGGCAGCGGGGACACCTTGCGTATCCTGGGCTCGCTCCACAACTCCCTACGCGCATGGAAAAACGCTGCGGCGACCCAGGTCGCCGAAATCGAGGCTCGAGGCGGCGACATCCGGGAGATTCTCGCCGTGGCCTCGGGCACCGCGTCCCGCCGCATGTACGAACAAGGCGACATCGATGCCGGCGTTCTGGCCTGTAGCCTGGCCATTGGCCGAGTCCGCAACGTCTTGCCCGTCGCCCGGATCCTCGAGGACATGGTCGTCGAGGCCGCGCACATCCGGGATCGGCTTGGACGGGAGTAGTCGCCCCGCCCTCAAGGGATACCAAACGAGGTCAATGTGGACGATGGGAAGGCTGGCGATCGCAACGCCTACTTCCAGGTTTCAATCTCGGCCTGGGTCAGCTCCACGGCCAGCAGGTGACCTCTGGGTGTGACCACAACGAGGTTGCTGGGGTTGACGTGGCTGCCGAAGTCGGATCGCGAGAAGCGGGCGACGCCTTTCTTGTCCGGGGTGAGCCGGACGCTGCGCATTCCGGACGCCAACTCTATCGGCTCCAAGTAAGGTTCTTCCCCGCAGGGCTTGACAACGGTCTTCGGCGGTCTCGCACCTTTGCCTGTGACGATCTCCTTCTCGCCCGTCAGCGGTGTGAACAAGCCAATGGAGAGCGCTCCCATTGTGATGCATATCCCAGAAGCTAGATAGTACGACTCTCGAGGATTGTAGGGCTCTCCCTCCGAGGTGATGCCCGTGGTCGGCTGATTCGGCGCGTCGACGAAGGCGTACCCCCCGATCACGAGGAGTCCGACGCCCGACAGGACATAGGTGAGCCACTTGCTCGGCGGCACTTTGGACACCCGCCTGACCCGCTCGACCGTCTCGTAGGTTTCCTGAACCTGCACGTCGCACATTTGTACCCAGGTAGCCTTCAAAGCGAGAGAGTCGCCTTCCATTCGGAAGCTGACCATCAGCTCCTTGTCACGCGGCTTGCTCGAAAGCACCTGGGTAGAGATGGTGCGCTTCTGCGTGCCGAGGCTTGTCTGCACCACCGGTCCACAGCCATACGAGAGGACCATGGAGGCGATGACAACCAGGCTGGTCCGTTTGCCAGGGCGCTGCACCCTGCTCTGCTCTGCTTCACCGCTCTTCCTGATCATCATAACTCCTTGTGCGGCTCTATTCTTGTTGCACCCAGCGAGATGATGGTCCGCGTCGCTTCCGCAGGGCTTACTCGCCGAACAAGTCGTCCAGCCTGGCCAATATCTGAGAGGCAAGCTTCTTGGTTGCTGCCTGCGACGCGATCCGCTCGTCCCTTCCCGCCGCCCGCGCGGACGTCCCGCCGATCTCCGCAGCGAGAAGCTGCCGGGCCGGATTGGCAGTGTCGCTCACTCTGAGTGCGACTCGAGGCAGACAGAAGACGATGCCCTCCAGTGCCGGTTCTTCCACGAAGCGGGCGTCAAGAGTCGCTTCCACTCGGAACTGTCCAGCGGCGTCTGGTGATTTTGGCGTCCCGCATCGTTGGACCCGGAAGCCCGCCCCGGCCAGGTGGTTGGTGAGTTCGGCCCTTATGAGTTCCCCGTCGCCAAGAGCCTGCTTCTGGGTGACACAAACTTGTACTTCGAGCGATGACCTGAAAGTGCGAAGCCTCGAGGGGATTTCGAAAACGGCAAGCTCCTCCTCCCAAACAGCCCGAGTGGTTCGTGCTCCGACGAGGGCTTCGCTCATCAGCAGCAGACGAGCGATCTCGGTGGATGGCTCTCTGACGTCGCGAGCCGCTGCCGCGGCGCCACGCAAGTCCTGCTCGGAGAGCGCCTGCTCGAAACGTTCCACGCATTGCGCGGTCTGCGCCCGGAGCCGTTCCGCCTGGGCCCGATAGTGGGCAGCGGCAGCGGCCTTTTCCAGCACGGCGAACACGTAGACGATGCCCGAATCCGTGTAGGAGTCGGCGATTCGGACCAGTCCCTCCGGATCGAAGCGGACGGTCTGCCTTACGCTGTTCTTGACCCTGACCAGCATCTCTTCCCTCGGCCGTTCATCGCTCGAGCTGCGGATGACAGTCTGCTCGTCCGAAATCAGCACCGCCTCGATGCTGGCGGAGACCTGGGCCCCGATGCTGGCGAATGCCTTGCTTTGGGCCTCGCTCAGATCGGCCCCCTGACCAACTCCCGTGAGGTAGCGTTCCGTGGGGTACTTGTCATTCTTTCCGGTCAGGAAATGGTCGGGTACGCGGGCGCAGGACACACCGGGAACTCCGACAAGGAAAAAAAGGGCGAAAGCTACCAGTGTGTGCATTCAACCTCCCGGAACCGCGTCTAGCCGGTCTATTGACCCGCTCTTACCGTAACGCTGTAGAGCTTGAACGTTCTACCGATGTTTTCGAAGACGATACTCGAGGGGGTGTTGAAGTTCGATATCCGGCTGATGAGCTTCTGGTTCCCATTCACCAGCAGCTTGAAGACAGGCCCGCTCTTGCGGAGAGTGACCAGCACCCGCTTGTCCCGGTGCCCCCTGCTTCCGTGGACGCTCGAGGCGTTTGTGAGGAAGTACGTGTTGTCGCGCATATTCAACCCCGTCCTGGCGGAGCCGATCGTCAACACGAAGCCATTGTCCGATGCTACGAGGACTTCCACGTCGAAATCAGCCGGAAAGTCGACGTTGGGAATGGTGACTCGGTGCGTGCCTGCCTGGAAGGATGTCAGACATCTGGACCGCTCGGACTCGGAGACTCCCACGCCGTCGTCGGTGATCCACCCATCGGGGATCAGACCCTCTTCGACGTTCTTGAAGTCCTCGTGGAAGGTGGCGCGGGGTGCGGCGGAAGAAGGTCTCGCGGCCTTTCTCGTGGTCGGCTGGGGGGGAGGAACTGGCTGGGCAGGCTTCTGTCCTGGGCGGGCGATTGTCCGCGCCATCAGGTTGTCGATGACGGGGTCTCGAGGTAGTGAGACGCCGGCAGCCCCGAACACGGCGCCGCTTTGGGCATCGATCAATCTGGCGTTGACCCGGATGGTGTCACCCAGGCTGGTGTAGGTCCCGGTTGCGATGGCGTCCACGCCCAGGAGCTTGCCGATCTCCTTGGCCGAGTCCGGGTCGATAAGGTTGGTGCCCACCTGAAGCCTTTGCTCCTCGAGCACCTTGCGCAGCATCGAGCGCTCGATCACGGCGAAACGCTTGACCAGGAATAGCCGGGTGGTGAGTTCCTCGGCCAGAAAGCGACCGAACGCCGACTCCCCGCCCATTTCGTCGGTGAAGCCGACTACCGCGATGGCCTTCCGTTGTGACTCGTCCAACGACTCGACGATCTGGCGTGTGAGGTAGTCCAGCGAGGCTTCGATACTCACTTCTCCGGTGGCAATCCGCCACTCGCCGTTGTCAGTGGCCGGGGCGCTCGCCACGAGAAGTGATTGGTCGGGAGGCGCTGCGGACATTGCCAAACTCGACGCCTCGGCCGGCGCCAACCCCGACGCGCTCAAGGCGATGATCAATCCCAGGGTGTACTGCGGTCTCCACATGGCTCGTCAATTTCCTCTTTTCGTATCAGTGTGTCGTTCGGACAGCCGTCGCGAGGGACACACGTTACCACCGCGCAGCGTCGGAGAGCAAGGATAAACTGCCGGGTTTTTCTCGGGCGCGAAAGAGGGTCGACGTCCCAAAGCGTCGGGGGTGACCAGGGGCAGGGCGCCAGAGAGCGCAGGAGTGGCCGTGCTTCCCTGGACGTGATGACTTCTGTTCATCGGATCGGCATGGCAGGAACGTTCACGGGCTGGTGCAGCGGCCGGCAATCCATCAATACCCCTTGTGCCGTGGTTGGTTCAAGTGGTATAAGCGGAATTCGAAGCGGCGCACGGGGTGCTGTGGGGCAGGTTGTCAAACAACGGGGAAGCGTGTTCTTCCACGCTTCCAAGAGGATGAGGTGGTGATCATGAAATCGTCCTGTTCTGTTTTGTCATCTTTCGGCCTTGTCGTTGTCCTGGCTGGCGGAGTCTGGCTATCGGGCTGTGTTCGGCACCAGGAGACCGAGACCGCGGGGAACGCCATTGCCGCGGAGTACGCCGGCGCGCCTGACTGGGTAACTCGAGGTTGTCGCGCTTTCTGGAGCGGGCAAGACTCCACTGAGAAGCTTTGCGGTGTCGGCTCCATGGGCGGCACCAACAACATCGGATTGGCCCGGACGACGGCAGAGGGGCGCGCCCGGACCGCGCTTGCCCGGACCCTGAACACCCGGGTCCAGGCCATGCTGCGCGACTACCAATCCACGGCGACCGGCGGCGGTCAGTTTGGCGAAGCGGCGTCGGATGACCAGTGGGTCGAAGACATTTCGAGGCAGGTGACCGACGTGAGCCTGACCGGCACCGAGGTCATCGACACGTGGATCAGTTCCAGCGGCACGTTCTACTCGCTTATCGCAATCGACCTGGCCTCGTTCAAGGATGCGGTCGGCAAGCTCGACGCGCTCAACGAAGAGGTCCGGGCCGCGCTCGAGGCCCGGGCCAAACAGGCGTTTGCAGAACTCGATGATGCCCTGGACAAGGAAACCCAGCCCCAGGCGCAGTAGCCCCCCCCGCTTGCTCCATTGGAATCCCATCACGTATCGTACGCCACGAAATCACGTTGCTTGCATGGTGCAGAAAAGTGCATGCCGCGGCTGGATTCAGTTGCGGGAGCGCCGTCGTTGTGACACGATATCGGGACACGGCCGAAAGGAGGACGAAAGGCAGATGTCGAACAGACCCGCGCTGTGCACCACGCTTCTCCTGGCCGCCTTGGCGAGTGCGCCGGGGTGCGGACCGGACCACCCCCTCAACCTCGACAACGACGGCGACGGCTTCTGTGAGCGCGTACCCTGCGCGGACGGTAGCGCGTATGGCGATTGCGACGATTTCGATGCCTCGGTCTATCCCGGCGCGGACGAGATCTGCAACGGGCAGGATGACAACTGTGACCAGGAACTGGGGGAGGGCGAGTCCGACACGGATCTCGACGGATACCTCGCCTGCCAGAACGACTGCAACGATGCAGACGCCGCGGTCCATCCCGGGGCGCCGGAGCGGTGTTCCGGCGTCGACGACGATTGCGACGGCAGCGCAGACCCCCCGGGTTCCATCGGCTGCGCGGTCTTCTACCTGGACCAGGATGGTGATGGGTACGGCAGGGACGACGACTGGTCCTGCCTGTGCGATGCCGTCTCGCCGTACACGGCTGCGCGTCGCAACGATTGCGATGACGCGCACGCATCAGCCAATCCGGGCGCGGTGGAGCGGTGCAACGGTATCGACGACGACTGTGACGGATCCGTGGACGAGGGGTTCGACGCGGACCTGGACGGCGCTGTCGCCTGCGCCATCGGATCGGCCCCCGCGGACTGCGACGACAGCGACCCGGCGCTGAACCGGGATGACCTCGATGGCGACGGCTCGTCGACCTGTGACGGCGACTGTGACGACACCGACCCGGCACGCAATCCTCGAGACGACGACGGGGACGGCAGCGCGACCTGCCCGGACGAAGGTGCAGCGCCCGATTGCGACGACACCGACCCGGCTCTGTCTGCCGCGGACGCCGATGGCGACGGGTTCTCGAGCTGCGACGGGGACTGCGACGATACCGACCCCGGCCGGTACCCCGGGGCGCTCGAGCTGTGCAACGGTGGCGTCGACGACGACTGCGACCCGGCCACAGATGAACGCGCCGACATCGATGGAGACGGTCACACGTCCGCCTGCGGGGGCGATTGCGACGACACCGACCCGCAGGTCTATCCGGAGGCGGGCGACGTGTTTTGCGATGGCACCGATTCGGACTGCGACGGAACGACGGAATGGCTGGTGTCGGCGGACAGCGGAGACGGCGATACGACCTGGTACCGGGCCAGTATCCAGGAGGCCATCGACGACGCGGTGTCCGGCGACGTGATTTGTGTCCAGCCCGGCACCTACATGGAAACCATCGACTTCAAGGGCAAGGAGGTATCGGTCGTCGGCGTGGAGGGCCCCGAGCGGACCATCGTCGATGGCGGCGGAGAGGGCCCGGTCGTCACGCTCGAGTCGGGCGAAGGCGCGGGGGCGGTTCTCGAGGGCATCACGATACGCAACGGCCATGCCTACCAGGGCGGGGGGCTGTTCTTGCAGGCCACTTCTCCGACTCTCGCCGATCTGGTCGTGAGCAGCAACCGTGCCGACCGGGACGGCGGCGGCGTCTACATGGGGGACCGGGCGGCGCCCCTGGTCGCCGACCTCCGCGTGCTCCAGAACGGGGCTGCCGGCAAGGGAGGAGGGCTGTACCTCGATAGCTGCTCGCCGGTCATCGACGGCATCGAGGTCACTGCCAACGAAGCCGGGACCGACGGTGGCGGCGCCTATCTCATCGACGTCGGCGACGCGGCCCGTATCGCCGGGGGCTCGTTCACGCTCAACAGCGCCCCGTCGGGCCACGGCGGCGGCCTCTACCTCTCGAACTCCTCCCCGCTGCTCGAGGATCTCGATGTGTCCTACAACACGGCGGACTATACGAGCGGCCTGGAACTGGTCGCCTCCAACGCCACGCTCACCCGGGTCATCGTGGCGGACAATCTCGCCACCCAGAACTACGGCGGTGTCTACCTGCACACCTCGAGCGCCACGTTCGTCGATGTGGACATCACCGGCAACACCGCGGTCGTCTCCCAGTCGGGAATCAGCCTCACCAGTTCCGCGCCCACGTTCCGGCGCGTCACTGTCTCGAGGAACACGGCGGCCAACTATGCTGGCGTGAATCTCTGGAGCGGGTCGAACGCCCTTTTCGAGGAAGTGGACATTTCGGACAACGAGGCCACGACCAACTACTGCGGCGTCACTGCCAGCAACTCGAACCCGACCTTCCACTTCGTCACGATCTCGGGAAATACTTCCCACGGCGCATTCGGTGGCGGCGTGCGCCTCGCCTCCTCTTCCCCGTCGTTCACCAACGTGACCGTCTCCGGGAACGTATCTCCTCGGACAGCGGGAGGCATCGCCGTCACAAACAGCTCCAGCCCGGTGTTCGAGGCGGTGATCATCTCCGGAAACCAGGCCGGCACCACCGGTGGAGGCATCTCCGTGTCCAGCACCTCGGCGATCGACATGACGAACGTCACTATCGCCGGCAACACCGCGGGCACTTATGGCGGCGGTGTCTACCTCGACACCTCCTCCCAGAGTCGCATGGACAATGTCGTCATTGCCTTCAACGGTGCGGAAGTGGGTGGCGGGGGCGTCTCCGTGTCCAACAACGGGCAGGCGCCCGCCATTACCTACTGCGATCTGCACGGCAACGTCCCCGACGACGGCAGCGGGTGGAGCTATCCGCTTGGCGAAGAAGGAAATGTGTCGGCCGACCCGGCGTTCGTCTCCTACGACCAATCGGCTCCGCCGGCCGACTGGGACCTCTCCCTCTCCCCAAATTCTTCTCTCATCGATGCCGGAAATCCAGACATCGAGGATCCGGACGGGTCTCGAAGCGACATGGGGGCCTATGGCGGGCCTTGTGGAGCGTGGTGACGCCTGGCTATTACTCTCCGCGGGTCCAACAGGCCGCTCGTCCGGGTGTCCGGGCTCGTCTGCCCAGTTCAGCGCGTGACGATTACGCCCAACATCACGCCGGACGATGCCGCGAGTCCCTGCGTTTCCACCGAAGCCCACTCCACGGCGACCTGTGTGATCAACTCCACCGCCCCGGCGACCCGCGCATTGTAGCCCACCACGATTTCGCCCGGAATGGCGTCCGCTCGCAAGATGCCATGCTCGAGGCTGACGCCGGCCGGCAATTCCACCAGGAGCTGGTGCCCCTCTCCCAGCGTCACGTAGGCGCCGACGAGGCAAGTCACTTCGGCGGGAATCCGCCCCGGCCTGGCGGTCCGCGCGTCGCCGCTCGAGACCGGCACGCCCAGCGGCCATTCGACCCGGAGATAGGCTCCGGCCACCGCCTGGTCCGGCCCGAAGTCCAGGTTGATTTCCAGCCCGGGAACCGCCTCGATCGTTCGGGAACCATCCAGGGGCGCACCGGCCCCGAGGTAGGCATCCAGGTCCACGTGGGGCGTGTCGACCAGGGTGCCGAACAAGGTCCCGGCGAGCGCAGTCGTGCTCGATGACTGGCCCGGAACGCCCTCCCAGGACACGCCGAACGCGCCAGACAACCTGGGGGTGAACCCGTAGCCGGAGATCGTCTCTGCCAGAACGGCCCGCCCCGTCTCTCCCCCCCCCGGATTCTCCAGGATGTGCACGTAGGCCTCGAGATCGCTCAGGCCAGGCCCGAAGGGTTCTATCGTGTCCGCCGCGAAGACCGGCAGCGCGGTGCACAGAGCCACGAACGACGCAACCATGCCCGAAAGCCGGCCGACACGTCGTTCCCGCGTCCTTTCAGAGCGTATGCGTTTCAACATCATGCCCCCTTGCCTCGCCAGGTCAGACTTGCCACGAATCTGGTGGTGCGCTGGTGTCATCGTCGGTACCCATCTCGCCTTGTGCCGGGCACGACGAACACCCGCCCCCACAGGCCGGCCCCGATGCGCCTGGCGATACCAGCGCCCTGATGAAGCGCACGAGGCGCCATGTCACCAGCGCCAGGGCACCGAGCACGATCACGCCCGTCACGATGTAGTCCATGTCATCCTCCTCGAGCATGCTGCTCGAGTGCTGGCGGGGATCCCGTCAGAACAGCGTGCGTCCCACCTGGTAGACCACGAGCGACACCAGGTAGCCCGTGGCGGTGAGCCCGAAGAACTGGACCAGCGGCCACTTCCAGCCCCCGGTCTCGCGCCGCATGACCGCCACCGTGGCCATGCACGGGGTGGCGATCAGCAAGAACAGCATGAGCGATACCGCGGTCAGCCTCGAGTAGTCTCTGTGGAGGGCATCCCGGAGTTGGTCCGAGGTCTCGTCCACCTCGCCCATCGCGTAGATGACCCCCAACTGGGCCACGAAGCCCTCCTTGGCGGCAAAGGCGCCCAGCATCGCCGTGCCGAGCTTCCAGTCGAACCCCAACGGCGCGATGACAGGCTCCATCAGGCGCCCGATGCGTCCGGCCAGGGACCGCCGCATCTCCTCCGCCGCACGGGCTCGCTCAGCATCGTCGCTGGTGGCTCCGCCAGGCACCGAAGCAGCAGGCTGGCCGCCGCCGACGATCTCTCCCGGCTCGGCTGACGTGAGGGTGCTTCGCCCCGGCTCGTTGACTGAAGAACTATCCGGCGCCCGGTCCAGTGCAGCAGCTTCCGTCTTGCCCGAGAACACGTCTGCCGGCGTGTTGAGCAGAAACCACATCACTACCGAAATCGCGAGGATCAGCGTCCCGGCCTTCTTCAGGTACATCCACGCGCGCTGGACCGCACGCCCGATGACCGAGCGAAGCGTGGGAAGGCGGTAGGGCGGTAACTCCATCACGAACGGCGCCTCCTCCCCCTTGAGAATCGACCGCCGCAGCAGCAGGGCGAACAACAGGGCCAGCACGATGCCCACCGCGTAGATGAGCCACAGCGCCGGCGCGCGCCACGCCGGGGGAAAGAAGGCCGGAATGAGCAACATCCAGATGGGAAGGCGCGCTCCGCAGGACATCAACGGCAATACCAGCATGGTTGTCAAACGGTCACGTTCGTTCTCGAGCGTGCGCGTGGCCATGATACCGGGAATCGAACAGCCGAACCCGGTCACGAGAGGGATGAAACTCCGACCGTGCAGGCCGAACCGGTGCATCACCCGGTCAACCAGGAACGCAGCCCTGGCCATGTAGCCCGTGTCCTCGAGAAACGTCAGGGACAAGAACAGCAGCACGATGTTGGGCAAGAACACGAGCACACCGCCAACCCCGCCGATGACGCCATCCACGATCAGCGACCTGAGCATCGCGTCCGAGCCAGGAGCCCACAGCCCGCCTACCGCTTTGCCCAGGAGGTCGAACCCCGCCTCGAGCCAGTCCATCGGGTACTCCCCGACCGTGAACGTGGTCCAGAACACGAGGTACATGACCGCAAGGAAGAAGGGGATGCCCAGCACCCGGTTGACGAGAATGTCATCGATACGGTCGGACACGGCTCGAGCATCCTCGCGGGGCTGGCGCACGACCACTTCACGCAGCAGGCCATCCACGAAGCCAAAGTAGCACTCGGCCATGAACAAAGTGATGTCCATCCCGGTGGCCGCCTCGATCCGCTTCCGCTCGCGAGCCGCCGCAGCGACGGCCGCCGCGAACGCTCCACCCTTCTCCCGGTAGCGGCTGGTGTAGCCAGGGTCGTTCTCGAGGAGCTTGACCGCGTCCCATCCCGCCCGTTCCGGGGGGATACCGGCACCGGCCACCGCCTCACGGACTCGGCGCAGGGCTGCATCGAGCCGTTCCCCGAGCACCAGGCGGTTCCCCACCCGCTCTTGCGACGCCGCTCGAGCAATGGCTCGCACCAGGCCATCCATGCCCTGCTGCTTGTGCCCCACCGTTTCCACGACGGGCATGCCCAACAACCGCTCGAGCAGGGCGATGTCGAGCTTCTGCCCGGACATCCGTGCCTCGTCCGCCATGTTGAGGCACAGGACCATCCGACCGGTCAGGTGCATGAGCTGCGCCACCAGGACGAGGCTCCGCTTGAGGGCAGTCTCGTCCACCACCGCCACCACGACTTCGGGAGCGTGCTCGAGTAGCTCCAACTGCGCGATACGTTCTTCCGGGGAGTAGGACGTGAGGCTGTAGGTGCCCGGCAAATCGACAACGTTGTAGCGCCGGCCCTCGAACTCGTAGTGCCCCGTGCGGCGTTCGACCGTGACACCCGGGTAGTTCCCTACGTGCTGCCTCGCGCCGGTCAGGGCGTTGAACAGCGACGTCTTGCCCGCGTTGGGGTTGCCCGCAAGGGCGACCGTGACCTCCTGCGCATGGTGTGATCCGTTTCCCATAGGTATTGCTCGGTATGTTAGTCGACTCTAACAATCACGACAAAAAAAGAGCGCCCCAAGATTCACGCTGCCAGCACAGACACCAGGCTCGCCTCCTTGCGCCGCAACGACAGTTGCATCCCCTCGAGCTTGATCCAGATAGGATCGCCGGTCGGGGCGACACGCTCCAACTCGATGGTCGTGTCCGGGAGGATCCCCATGTCCAGGAGACGCCGCCGGATCGGGCCTTCGCCCGATACCTGCGTGACCCGCCCCTTCTGTCCGGGCTTGAGGTCGGCGACGCTCCTCGTGGTGCCGCCCTTGCCGTCGATGGCCTCCGTTCCGTCGCGATGATGGAGCATGCATTCGGCGCTCGCGGGCTGGATCCGGGGACAGGAATGGAACGACGAGAGGAACTTCCGCCCGTCGGGACAAACACGCAGAAACTCGAAAAGACGTGTCAAGTGGTCCATTCCCTCGGCCGAAAGACTGTGTTCCATGGCGCAGGCGTCGGCCTCCGCCGTCTCGGGCGTGACCTGGAGGATTTCCCGAAAGAACCGCGTGAGGATCCGGTGGCGTGCCAGGATACGCCGAGCGTGCTCCTCGCCGAGCGGCGTCAGGTCGATGTACTCCCGCTGGACGTACCGAATCATGCCCAGGTCCGCCAGGCGCCGCATGGCTGGCGACACGGACCCCGCACGAACACTCCGGGCCCGCGCGATGTCCTTGACTCGAGCCAGCTTCCGGCTCTGGACGAGCTGATACACGGTCTCGAGGTAGTCCTCGAGGGCCCCGGTCAATACCGTCTCCTGCATGGTTGCGCTCATGTTAGACAAAGCTAATAACATTACTCCCGTCTGTCAAGAACTATTTTCCCCCTGTCCGCGTTTCTTGTCGCCCAGGACAGCGACCCGCGGGACAGCGCCGCGCAGGACGTGAGCCGCGCGCAGCGAGCGCCCGGCGTTCCGCGGTTGTCGCCGGCATGTGAAGTGGTTAGAATAGCCACGGATGCCCGGGGAAACCTTTTCGAGCCATCGAGGAGCATGGCCGGGTGAAAGCGATGAAAGACTACTACAAGACTCTCGAGGTCTCCCCCGACGCGGACGGGGAGACGATCAAGCGTGCATACAAGCGACTGGCGCGACAGTGCCATCCCGACATCTGCTGCGAGGGTTCGCAGCGGTTCATGGACATCCAGGAGGCCTATCGCACCCTGTCCGACAGGGATGCTCGAGCGGCCTACGACCGGAAGCGGCGAGGCGTCGTGCCGGTGGCGCGTTCTGTAGAGGGGGGTACTACGCGGCGCGCGGCGGTCAGGGACGCCGGGCCGGCGCGGGGGTTCCGGGGGATGGGTGGCGTTCAGGAGCCCGCGCGGCACACCCCGGGATGGGGCGACGCCGTGGAGCCGGTCTCCAGGTATGGAAACAGCGGCATTCCCGCGGAACTTTTGTCGGATCCCTGTCACGGCGCCGCACACCCGTTCCGCGTGCGGGTCTCCGGGCGGTGCATGTCTCCGGCGCGCTCCCGGCGGTGCCGCGGGTCTGGACGCTCGGAGAACGAACTCGTGGTGATCGCCTGTCCCTGGTGCGGTGGGAGAGGCCGCCACGGGTGGTTTCCCTGTTTCCACTGTGGCGGAGCGGGGCTGATGGCCCTGCCGGGGCGTGTTCTCGAGGACCCCTTTTTCTGACCGCCGTCGCGCAGCGTCCCCGGTCCAGTTCCCCGTGGTGCGCCCTGGCATGGCTCATGCACATCACGCATCTCATCTTGTGGCGGTGCAAGCGAGTCTTTTCTGCTATATTCTGCAGTAGGCTCATCGTGGGCCGCGTGCACACTAACGAAAACGATGCTGCACCCCTTTGTTCCCGGTGCAAGACCCGCTTCGGCAGCGGCGTGGCTCTTGCGCAGGAGGAAACGTGCGGGAGGCCGATATCATGTCGATTCGATCCAATGCTTCAGTTGGTATTCTCCTGGGGATTTGCTTGACAGCGTGGGCCGGAGGCTGTTCGGGCGATGACGATGACCAGACGTCGGGACGGTCCTCGCCCGCCCCCGTTTCGCCTTCGCCGAGCGAAGCGCCCGGGCCGACGCCGACCCTCTGGCCAGCCCGGACGCCCACGCCGGGCGCGGCGACGCCGGCGCCAACCCCTGTCGTGGAGACGAGTCCGACGCCGGTGCGAGAACCCACACCGACACCGCAGGCGGAGCCGACACCCACGCCGGTGCGGGAGCCCACACCAACACCACGGGCGGAGCCGACACCCACGCCGGTGCGGGAGCCCACACCGACGCTCCCGGTGTCGGTAACGCCGACACCGCAAGAATACGCGACATCGACGCCCGCCATCGTTGCCACGGCGACGCCCGGGGGTGGCGGTACGCCCACCTATCCTCCATCATCGACGGCCACGCCGTTCCCTGACCAGGATGGTGACGGCTACTCCGTGCTCGAGGATTGCGACGACGGCGACGCAGCGGTCTACCCGGGCGCACCGGAGTTGTGCGACGGGTTGGACAATGATTGCGACGTGGATGTGGACGAGGATGTCCAGGTGCTCTTCTATGCCGATGCGGACGGCGACGGGTACGGTACCGAAGCGTCCACCACGCTGGACTGCGATCCTCCGCCAGGATACGCGGCGGTCGCCGAAGACTGCGACGACACCGATCCCACCATCAATCCGGGCGCCGACGAGGCCTGCGACGGTCTGGACAACGATTGCGACGGTGCCGTGGACGAGGGGGTCACGGCGACCTTCTACCTGGACGCCGACGGCGATGGATACGGGGTCGACGCTGAAACCGCCGGCGCGTGCGAGGCGCCCGAAGGGTACGCCGAGGTGGGCGGCGACTGCGACGACGGGGACCAAGAAGTGCACCCGGGAGCGCTCGAGACGTGCAACCACCAGGACGACGACTGCGACGGCCAGGTGGACGAAGGGTTGCCGGTTTCGAGCTACTACCTGGACAGTGACGTGGATGGATACGGGGCCGGGGAGGCTGTCGAGGACTGTGCGGCACCTGAAGGCTATGCACTCAAATACGGGGACTGCGACGACGAAGAACCTCTTGCCTATCCCGGTGCCCGGGAATCCTGCGACGGCCTGGACAACGACTGCGACGGAACCGGCGACCACTTCGAGAGCTGGTTCCTGGATGAGTTCGACACCCAGGCGCTCGATCCGTGTTGGGAGATCATCTCACCGAACCCGGACTCGGTGGTGTGGCAGGATTCCGGCGAAGGCGTCCTCACCCTGGTGGCGTCACCGTTGAACGGGGGTTCTGACTACTTCGACACGACCAACTACGACGCCCCACGTGTGCTCCACACGGCTCCGGCGGGTGACTGGACGGTGTCGGTGAGACTGCGTTTCGACCCCACCCAGAACTACCAGGGGGCGGGCATCTTGATCTGCTTCGCCGATGGCGACGACACCGACTGCTGGCGTGTTGCCGAGCGATCCTACTATCCGCCCGGAGGCGGGAGCGTGGTCCATGTGGTGGGAGACTATGTCCGATACAGCGAACCGGAGGTGTTCCTGAAGGTGGAGAAGCGGGGCGACGACTACACGGGATGGTTCAAGGCGTCCGAGAGCGATAGTTGGACGCAGAACGGCACCAAGAGCAACACGGGGCCGGTCGGCCGAATCGGAGTCTTCGCCATCCGCCAGGCGTGGGACGGGGACCTGGCCACCTACTCCCTGGCGGATTTCGACTGGTACGAACTCTCGCCCTGACGTTCTTCGGGGGCGACCCGGGCGATGGGTGGCCGGGACCTTCTCACTCATGCAGCGCCGGCTCCCGGGTATGCGACCGTGGCGCGTGGTCGCGGTCGATCATCTGTGCAAAGCGTTGCGCGACCCAGGCACATCCCTCGGGTGTCAGGTGTTCGTGGTCGCCGAAGAGCTGGAAATAGATGTCCAGCCCCTCCACCCGGGCCTGTTCCATCAGGGCGTGGTGGGCATCGAAGGCCTGGCAACGCCGTGTCCTGCACAACGCCTCGGCCACGCTGGCGAATCCCGGCAGGGACCGTCTCCGGGACAGGTCGAGCGTGAGGGCGGTCTCGAGTTCTCTCAGCCCGCTTTCGGTGCTTCCCGACTCTGTCAGGGCCATTCCGAGTTCGTGGTGGCACAGGGCGAAGAACTGGTCGACCTCCAGGCATTCCCGTGCAAGGGCGGCGGCGCGTTCGAGGTCTCCCGCCATTCTCGCTGCGTTGGCGCGGTTGGCGAGACCGTGGCGGCGTTTCGCCAGGTGTTCGCTGTGGGGTGAGCACGCGCTGAACATGGGAGGAACGGTCAGCTTCGGCGGAGCTGGAATGACATAGACATCCACCCCGGCGGCCTCGGCCATGCCGACAATGCGTGCGAGGTTGCTCCGGAACCGGGCGATGAGCGCGCGGTACACATCGTCCTCGGGCGTGCCGCCGGAAATCAGTGCGTGGCCAGCGGTGTTCCACTGGGCCATGGTGATTTCCCCGAGCTTGCGCATGTCCCTACCGGGTGGAGGTGGGGGGGGCGGGGGCAGCGTCGCCGAGGTCACCCTGAAAATGATGTCGGCCAGCAGCCGGTACAGTCTCGAGCCCCGAAGTGCCTGGCGGCCCGCGGTGAAAACCGGGGGAATCTCCTCGTCCTCGAGCGCTTGCTGGAGCGGAATGTCCTCGTTGTTTCCCAGGTAGAGGAGCAGGCCTCGAGGATGGTGCGTCAACGTGGCCCGGGCGATGTTGACCAAGAGCCCGGAGTCCGCCGCCACCATGGAGGCGTTGATGACCTCTGCGCGATGTCCGGCCTGCCCGAGCCGGCTGCGCAACGCACCCGAAATGGCCATCTGTTCCGGGAGCATGCCGAGACCGGCCGCGTTCTTCTCCGTCGGGATGACCGCTTGTGGAAGGGTCCGAGCCTCGTCGTCCCGCTGCCCGCCGCTCGCCGCCGGCGCCAGCCCCAGCGCCGCTGATCCACCGATAAGGAAATACCGCGTGACACCGGGCGGCGGATGGGCCGCGAAATGCACGTCTCGCATGCTGCCCGGAACGCCCGAGCGCTGGTTGCCGCGGTTGTTCGGGGCGGTCCGAAATCCGGAAGTCCCGTCGGGCAGAGGCTCCGGCTCGAACCACGGTCCGGGATAGATGGGGAGTTCGGCTGCAATCTTGCCGTTCTTCACCACGAAAGCGAGCTTGGGCGGCACGTAGAACGGAACGTCCTGGTATCCCGCAAGGCGAAGGGCAACCTCCACCAGGCCGAGGAGCAGGAGACCGAACCCCACTGCCAGGAGGCCTTGAATCAGCGACGACTTCAGCTTCCGCACCGACATACGCACCTGGGTGCTGGGGGCTGGCACTTTCGAACACGGTGACCAGGAGATCGCCTCACTGCGGCCACTGTACGTCGTTTCGGTGCTCGAGCGCCACCACAGAGTGTCGCCCGGGACGCGATCGCTCAGAACACCATCAGGTCCCGTCCGACGGTCACGTGCCCCCGGAACACGTCGCGGACGCCCGTGGCCCAGTCGCGTTCGAAGTACCAGACCGGCGAAGGCGATGGCATGAGGTGGGTGAACACCAGGTGGTCCACGCCCGCGGACCGTGCGACTTCTGCAGCTTCGAGCGTCGAGCTGTGGTAGCCCATGACGCCTTTCACGAGATCCTTGGCGTTGGGATGGTCCGCCACGAACGCCTCGAGCCAGCGCTTGGAGTAGGCTTCGTGGACGAGCAGGTCGGCGCCGCGGGCCTGCCGCACGACCTCCTGGCAAGGCCGAGTATCGCCGGATATCACAACGCGCCTTCCCCGGTACTCGAACCGATACCCGACCGCCGGTTTGGCGATACCGTGGTCCACCAGGAACACGGTCACCGTCACCCCGTCCTTTTCGTATATCGTGCCAGCATCCTGTTCGACGTAGACGACTTGCGCGCCACGGGGGTCGAACCGGTTCTGTCGCACGCGCAGGGAAATGTCCCACTCGAGGTGGACCATGAGCTTCCCGATGATGTCTCGAGTGTTGGTCGGGCCGTATACCCTGAGCGGGTCGGACCGTTCGGGGTTGGCCCCTCCTCCCCAGCTCGAAATGAGGAAATCCGAGAACCCGGAATTGTGGTCATTGTGGTGATGGGTAAAAAACACGTCCATGACCCGCCAGGGGGGTATCCGTGCGCGGAGCAAGCGCTCGACCGTGCCGGCACCGCAGTCGACGAGGAACAGCCGGCCGCCTGCCGCGATGGCCACCGCGGGCCTCGAGCGGTGGATCGAGGGCATCGGGATGCCAGTGCCCAGCAGCACGCAGGCCAATTCGTCGCCGAAGGAGCGGCCCAGCGGGACCTCGCCCGGATCCAGGAACTGTCCGACGCCGCCCGAACCCACGCGGGCCGTCGCCGCGGATCCCAGTGCGGCTCCAGAGGCAGCAGCCATCCCCAATAGCAGGTTTCTTCTCCGGCGATCCGTCATCGACACCTCTCCTGTTCGCACGTGCTCGTTCCGGAGACCGGGCAGCCGTTCAACTGACAACAATGCATGCTGCAGCACGGGCTGTCAACGTGCGGTCTGATCCCCAAATCCGCCCCCAGGTTTGAAAGGAGCGCAATGGGCGTGTGCGTTGGCGGTGTTTACGGACCCGTTCGGACCATGGGAGGGCAATCTCGACTCCATGTTCGAAGCGTCCGCGGGGGATGAACGGGAGGCGGACAGTGCAGTCCCGATGACGCGCAGGCGCCTTGCATGGCCGACCATGCCGCGCGAACAGGAGGCGAGGGCGAGGTTTTTTCCCCAGGGCGGAGGACCAGGCTGTAGCGGTGTCGGCGTGTGGGGTTGTCGAGTAGGGCGAAGGAGGAGTGGGGGCGGGCTCCGCGGGACTATACAACCGGCGAGCCGTCCCTATACTTATTGGTCGGGCAACCCGGAGCGCTCGGCGGCCTGGGCCGGGGAGCGAGGAGTGTAGGAAGGACGGCGTGACCCGGAGCCGGGAACGGTGGTGAGAGGTCTGGGTCTCCAACCGGATGAGTCGGCCGGCAGGGGGGTGCGTTCCTCTTGCGGGCGCACCGGCGTGGGGCTTGTCCAGGGCCCGTGTGAGAGCCGGGAGAACGAAGTAACAAGATGAGGTGGGCCGTGCCTCGAGCGCGGTGGACCTCGAGAAGGAGAATCGAGTCATGTCCATGTTCTGTTATCAGTGCCAGGAAACCCTGAGGAATGCCGGGTGCACGAAACGCGGCGTGTGCGGCAAGGACGAGTCGACGGCGAACCTCCAGGATCTTTTGATCCACACCCTCAAGGGCATCGCGCTCCATGCAGAAGCGGCGCGGGCTGGGGGGGCGGAGGTTCCCGACTCGGTGGGCCGGTTCATGGCCGAGGCGCTTTTTACCACGATTACCAACGTGGATTTCGATCCGGAGCACGTGTCGGACGTGATCGAGCAGGCGCTGCTCGTCCGCGACCAGGTGAAGGCTCTCCACGGCGGCTCCGGCCCCGACCACGACGCCGCGACCTGGACGGGAACGCGCGACACCTTTGCCGGCAAGGCGGTGTCCGTGGGCGTGCTCACGACCGAAAACGAGGACGTGCGTTCCCTGCGTGCGCTGCTGGTCTACGGGCTCAAGGGGATAGGCGCCTACGCGGACCACGCAGCGGTCCTGGGCCGCGAGAACTCGGCCATCTACGCTTTTTTCTACGAGGCGCTGGCGTCCACCACGCGAGACCTCTCGGTGGATGACATGGTTGGCCTGGTACTGAAGGCCGGCGAGGTTGCGGTGACCACCATGGCTCTCCTGGACGAGGCCAACACGGCGGCCTACGGGCATCCCGAGATCACCGAGGTGGACCTGGGTGTGCGCAACCGTCCCGGCATCTTGATCTCCGGGCACGACCTCAGGGACCTGGAGGACCTGCTGGAGCAGAGCAAGGACGCGGGGGTGGACGTTTACACCCACGGGGAAATGCTCCCTGCCCACTACTACCCGGCGTTCAAGAAATACGACCACCTGGTGGGCAACTACGGCGGGGCCTGGTGGGAGCAGCAGAAGGAGTTCGCCTCCTTCAACGGCCCCATCCTCCTCACCACCAACTGCCTCGTCCCGGTCAAGGACGCCTACCGGGACCGGATCTTCACCACCGGCCGCGTGGCGTTTCCCGGCATCGATCACATCCCGGACCGCCAGAACGGGGGACGAAAGGACTTCTCGGCCATCATCGAGTCGGCGCGCAAGTGTCCGCCGCCAACGCAGCTCGAAACAGGCAAGATCACCGGCGGGTTCGCGCATGCCCAGGTCGTCGCACTCGCCGACAAGGTCGTCGACGCCGTCAACAGTGGGGCGATCAAGCGCTTCATCGTCATGGCCGGGTGCGACGGACGGCAGAAAGGACGCTCCTACTACACCGAGGTGGCCGAGAACCTCCCGGACGACACGGTGATCCTCACCGCCGGCTGCGCCAAGTATCGCTACAACAAGCTCGACCTGGGGGACATCGGCGGGATTCCTCGAGTGCTTGACGCAGGTCAGTGCAACGACTCCTACAGTTTGGCCGTCGTGGCCCTCAAGCTGAAGGAGATTTTCGCCCTGGATGACATCAACAAGCTGCCGATCTCCTTCGACATCGCCTGGTACGAGCAGAAGGCCGTGACCGTGCTCCTCGCCCTCCTCCACCTGGGAGTCAAGGGAATCCGACTGGGCCCGACGCTGCCCGGTTTCCTCTCCCCCAACGTGGCCAAGGTACTGGTCGACAACTTCGATATCAAGCCCATCGGAGACGTCCAGGGTGACATCGCCGCCATGATGGCGGGGAGATAGACGACCACTCTCCCGGTAGATGGTCTCGCTGCCCGACCCACCCGCGGGGGGACCGTTGCATGGTGATTTCCCTTGCGGCAAGTCTGCCGAGGCGGAAGCAGCGGCCACGGCAGGAACCGGGTCAGAAGCTGTCGATGTAGTCGAAGAGGGTGTGCAGCGAGGTGCCGATGTTTTCGGCGGTGCGGTTGTGGCAGTCGTAGCAGTTGCAGTCCGGATCGTCGTCACCGTCGCAGTCCAGGTCCGGGCACTGAAGCTCTCCGTGGGTGCACTCGTTGAAAACGCCGTGGCACCCCGCGGCGTCCGAGACGAGGGCGTCGACATGTCCTCCGTGCTGGTCCACGAACGGGGCCATCACGCTCTCCATGCGGTCGCAAGTCGTGGTCGTGGGGTCCACGGTGGAGCAGTCGTAGGCCCCGCACCACATCCAGAAGCGGCTCCCGCTCAGGGCCTTGTCGTCAGAGTTCGCCCACCGGGAAGCTTTGCGCCGATCCCCTCGAGAAGCCATGGTAGAAGATGTCGGTGTGCTCGAGGGGGCAGTGGGCTCGAATCTGGGATACCGGGGAACCAGAGGAGGAAGTATCTGCCGTCCCCCACCGGGAGCGCCGCGCCACCGGCCGCGCGTAGAGCGTCCCGGAAGAAGCTCCAGTCCCCCGCGCATTCGGGCCCTGGAACCTCCAGGTTCGAGGCGGAGGCGATCCAGTCCTGGCACGTGGCCATGGTCGGCGTCTCGACCGGCGAGGGCGAGGTATCCGGGCCCGGGGAACTGTCGTCGTCCGACGAGTCGCAGGTCCCCTCGGAGAGCAGCGCAGCCGCCACCACGGTCGCCGGGAGCAAGGTGCGGCGTCCTCTCGCCGGTACCGGGAAGCGCGGCCCGGCAGGGGGAAGCGGAGCTGTTTGGTGGGTTGCAGTCGGGGCCCGGTCGCCTGAAGCGCACCGGCCGTCTCCGTTCCGTGGGTCGTCTGCCATGGTTTCTCCTCCCGTCTCTTCGGCGGGATCCTCTCGATCGCCACCTCGGTCGACTCGGGAAATCCCTGGCGTGGCATCCTTGATGCCACAACGGGGATCCTAGAATGTCGTTCGAGTTATGTCAACCATCGGGATGATCCTTGGTCCACCCTCTCCAGTACGATGTTGAGACGAACTCCAGAGGGCTGACTGCCCTTGGAGGTCTGCCAGCCCACCTCGAGCTTGCGAGTGTGGCAGAGGTAGCGGAGTCGGTGAAGCAGAACGTGAAGTTGGGTCGGGGGGGGCAGGGCCGGACAGAGGTGCAGGTGGTGATGTCGGTGATTCTGCTGAACCTTGCAGGGGGGGGACTGCGTGGACGACCTGGAGAGTCTGAATGGGGACGAAGGGTTTGGTGAGGTGCTCAGGGGAGTCGAAACGAAGCTGCTCGGGCTTGCGCGTCGAGAGCGCCGGGCGTTGGTGCGGCGCTGGCGCAAGAAGAGACGCCGAGCGGTTCCATCGCCCACGGCGACGTGGCGATTCCTGGCGGCGTTCCATGGTTTTGAGGAGGAAGCGAAGCGGGAAGAGGGCAAGGCCTTCATCCCGGCACCGACGGAAGCGCCCGGAGCACCTCCCGCAAGGGACGAATGGGGCGCCAGCACAGCCCGCGCAGCCCCGGGAGGCTCCTCCGCGGGGCCGCGTAGGGGACCGGGGCCGGCCAGGTGGCGGATTTGGGCAGAAGACCAGGTCTTGCGCAAGAACCCGTTGTGGTGTATGTTTTCTACGGTAGTTTTCTTACAGGGAGCGCCATGAGCATGGCAGTTCAACCAGACATTCGGCCCGGTCGGGCCTACCGCACACGGGACCTGCGCAGGTGGAGCGCCAACCCCACGCGCCTGGCCAAGAGGCTCGTACGCGAGGGCAAGCTGCGTCAGGCCGCCCACGGTTTCTTCTACGCCCCGATCCCGAGCCGCTTCGGCTCTGCGCCGCCCGACGAGAGCGAGCTGTTGCGAGCCTTTTTCGCGGGCAGCCCCTTCATTGTCAGCGGGCCGCCGAGGTGGAACGCGCTGGGCCTGGGAGCGACGGCGATGTTCGCCGCGACCCTCGTCTACAACACGAGGCGCACCGGTGAGTTCACCTTCGATGGGCGGCGCTACCTGCTCCGGCGTGTCCTCTTTCCCGAAAACCCACCGCCCGAGTACTTCGTGGTCGACTTGATCCAGCATCGCGACATGGCCGGCGTCTCGCTCTCTGATCTCGAAGAGCGCCTGGTCGCCACCTTGAAGCAGGGGCGCTGGAACCGGGAACTCCTTTACGAGATGGCTGAACGCTTCGGCACCAAGGCCACGTTGGCGCTCGTGGAGCGGTGCCTCGCGGCGGCAGGTGAGGCATCATGAGCTTCGTGCACGAGGATCCGCAGTTCGAACAGCTCCTGGCGATCGTCGCTCGGGACACGGGGATCGCTGAGGCGCTCATCGAGAAGGACTACTGGGTGACGCACACCCTCTGGGCGCTCCACGAGACCGGCCTTGACATCTGGTTCAAGGGGGGAACCTCGCTGTCCAAGGGCTTCGGCCTCATCCAGCGCTTCTCCGAGGACCTGGACCTGATGATCCAGCCAGGAGCGGTGACCAGCCTGCCCGAGGTCAAGAGCTGGACAAGCACCAACAAGGGGCCCGTGGCGCAGCGCCAGGCCTTCTTCGACGCGCTCGCAGATGCGCTCGTGGTTCCTTCGGTCCGCGTCGAGAGGGACAAGAACCGCATCGACAAGCGCGCGCGAGGGGCGGACTACTTCGGACACTACCCTGGCGTTCGACTGAACCAGGTCGCGCCAGCGATGAGCCCGTTCGTCCGCCTCGAGGTGGGTCACGCCCGGGTCGTGCCCCATGTCGAGAAGATGCTCAGCTCGTTCGTCCACGACTACCTCGACGCCCAAGACATGCTTGGAGACTACGAGGACAACCGCCCGCCCGCGGTGCGCTGTGTCCACCCGCTCGTGACGCTCTTGGAAAAGCTCGACGCCATGGCGCACCGCTACGAGCGCGACCCCGTTGAGGCCGACACCTTCGTGCGCCACTACGAGGACGCCGCCCAGGTCATCCGGTCCGTCGACAGGCTCCCGGCGATCGAGATGACCGTCGCTGAGTTGGCTCAGGACATGGTCGACAAGAAAGACATGCGCGTGCTTCCGAGCCCGGACGAGCCCGCGCTCCGGCTCGACGACCCCGACAAGCGCGACGCCATCGAGAGGGCCTACGCCACGATCGCCCCCATGTTCTGGGGGCCGCGGATCCCGTTGGATGAGGCCTGCGGCACAATTCGTGAGTGGCTTCGACAACTGGAGCGCACCAGAGAGGAGAAGGGATGAATTTCGATTTCTCAAAGCTGCGAGCACCAGGCGGCCCTGTTGGTGAGACGGATCCGATTCGCCTCTTTGGTTCGCTTCAGGTTCGGGATTCCAACATCAACGATCTTTGGATGGGCCAAGGAGACGCACTTCGCCAGTGGTATGAAGCTCGGGCCAGCGAAGACGTCGCGATTGTCCTTAACACAGGGGCCGGGAAGACCCTTGTTGGCCTTCTGGTAGCACAGTCCCTCGTGCACGAGCGTATTGGGCCGGTCGTCTATGTCTGCGCATCCATCCAGCTCGTGCAACAAACAGCGCTCAAGGGTGCTTCCTACGGATTGCCGGTTACTACGTACCACCAGGGTAGTTTCAGTGACGATGGCTACTTCGAAGGAACACGTCCCTGTGTGACGACTTACCAGGCCTTGTTCAACGGCCTAACCCGCAAGTGGGATGACATCGCTGCAATTGTCTTCGACGACGCACACGCAGCCACCAACATCATCCGTTCTCAGTTCACGCTTCGCGTGCCTCGTGACGAGCACCGGCAGATCTTCGATGTCGTAGCAGGCGCCTTCTCCGAACACCTAAGGGCAACAGGTTCAGACCTCGGTCTCCGTGAAGCGATAGAACGCCGCGTTCCAGGCAAGAGCTGGTTCGTGCCTCCGTTCGTCGTGCGGAAGAACGTGGGGGAGTTGAACGAGGCCCTGCTGAAGGCTCGGCTGGATGAGGACGATTCCTTGAGATTTGCCTGGGGCTATCTCAAAGACAAGACCGACATCTGTGCGGTTCTCCTCTCTACCCACGACGTGTCCTTCACGCCACCAATCATACCGGTGCGGGCGTTGCCGTACTTCAGAAAGGGCGTCCGCCGAGTGTTCATGTCCGCGACTCTCGCTGCGGAGGACGCTTTTCTTCGAACCTTTGGCAAGGCTCCCGAGCGAGTTATCTCTCCAGGAACACCTGCCGGGCGTTGCGAAAGGATGATCCTCATCCCCAAGGCGGTTCCAGGTGTGGGTGATGATGTTGCAGCTTCTAGGGCGATCATCGATCAGGAGAAGGTCCTCATCCTTGTTCCGTCATTCAGAGAGAGCAAGGTCTGGGATGACGTGACCTCCGATTCTCTTGAGGATGATGCCGCTGCACAGGTGGAAGTGTTCAAGAAGGCAAGTGCTCCTGCAAAACTGCGTCTCGTTGCTCGGTATGACTGCGTCGACCTGCCGGGCGAGACGTGCCGGATGATGGTGATTCACGGCCTTCCATCTGGGCTCGGGCCGCTCGAACATTTCATGTGGGAGCGATTACAGGTGTCTAACATGTTCAGGAGCACCGTGGCGTCTCGCATCGTGCAGAGCTTCGGACGTATCAGCCGGGGAATGACAGACCACGGCGTCGTGATCGTGACCGGGAAGCAGATCGTGGAATGGCTGCTGAAGCCGAGCAACCGCGCGGCCCTTCCAAGCTTCCTCAGATCACAGATCGAGCTTGGTATCGAACTCTCCAAGCAGCTCGATGCGGCTCAACTTACGGGTGTGGCGTCCCACTGCCTTACTCGGGATGAGGGCTGGCTCGGATACTACGGGCGTTTCATGGCTCAACGGGACGTGTCCGACGATGGCGCGGCAGATGAAGCTCTTGCAGACGCGGCACGTATTGAGGCCGAATTTGGGCAGCATCTTTGGCATCGCGACTATGAAGCTGCGGCAAAGACGCTTCATGTCGGCAGCGATGCTCTTTTCGAAGTGAGCAGCGGGCTGGGGGCCTGGTACTTGCTGTGGGAGGGCTACGCTCTCGAACTTCTCGGAAGACCAGATGAGGCGGTTCAGCTGTACCAGCGGGCTCGACACGCGGAGAAGGCGTTTCCTCCGATTGTGGCCGTGCAGAAGAAAGCAGACGTCGATGTGCACCCGGACGCAACGCAGGTCCGGTCGATTGTCGAGTACCTTTACGATGCCAAGGGAATCGTGCAGCGCTTCGACCGAGAAACCAGCGCGCTGGATGGGGGTTCGGTACCGCAGATCGAGGAAGCTGTCCGGTGTCTGGGGCGGTATCTTGGACTGTCCGCGAGACGACCCGATAACGACATCGGCACCGGACCGGATGTCCTGTGGTGGATACCAGGCAAGACGGCGTGGTCTCTTGAGCTGAAGACCGAGAAGGCTGCGGGTGGGAAGTACTCGAAGAAGAACGTGATGCAGGCCGTTGATCACGTGCAGTGGGTGCACGACAACGCAGATGCGTCGGATGTCATCCCATTCATCGTTGGCCCGGTGCTTCCTG
>JAJRTE010000217.1 GCA_024278455.1 Myxococcota bacterium | reverse complement strand
GGGTACTGGTCAATTGAATGATTCGGCTCGGTAGGCAATTGGCAGACCACCTTGGCTTAGAACCAGGGATGTCGACCAATCCAGCCATCCATGGCTGATCGGTGCCCGGTTCGAGTCCCACTTGAGCCACTGCAACAAAACCAATGTCCTCGTGGAGCAGCTTGGAGTGCTCGCCTGCCTGTCACGCAGGAGGTCGTGGGTTCAAATCCCATCGGGGACGCTTACATGGCGCGGTACGCAAACTGGCAAAACGACGAAGCTCAAACCTTCGTGACTGTTTGTGGGTTCGAATCCCACGCCTTCCGCTGAGTGTTGACTGATGAATGAGGCTCGATGGTGAAACGGACATCATCTCTCGCTTCTAACGAGAGGTTCCAGGTTCGAATCCTGGTCGGGCTACTAATGAAGAACGGAAGGGCAACCCGACTGGCGACGGGACCCGGTTGGAAGCCGGTTGAGCTTCAAGGCCTTGGGGGTTCGACTCCCTCTCCTTCCGCTGTGGCCGGGTCCGGTGCTGGTTTCCGGAGACAGATTGTGAATCTGTTCGGCGGCGGTTCGATTCCGCTCGGTCACCCTTTACACGAGTGTGCTCCTGGGAGAGTAGTCAGCCTCCAAAACTGACGGACAGGGTTCGAATCCTTGCGCTCGTGCTTTGCCGACGTGGCCGAATAGCTACCGGGAACGACTTCGGCTACGATGGCACCAGATGCGGCAGCGCTGCTCATGCGTTTCCAGCCGGTCATGACTCGGAGCAGGATTTGCTGAACACGTCGCCTGGCACCTGCGTCGCCGGGCTCGTGAGAACGCAACTCGTGGCGTTCAGTACCGATTGGCTGGATCAGTAATTGTCTTCGGGGAGAGGGAACCATGCCAACCTGGCTTCACGCCAAAGTTTTTCTCGTTCTCGCCGTCGCTCATTCCGCGACAGCGTCCGTGGCCGAGCAGCCAATGTTCAAGCGGCAGGTCATCGCGTCGCACGAGAAGGCGGCAAGGAACTGCTATCCATGCATGGCTCGGCTGAGCGACGACCGCTTGATGATTGTTTGGAGTTTGTCGAACGGCAACCTCTACCACATCGTGGGTGCTTTCTCCAGCGACCACGCACGCACCTGGTCGCAACCCATGCCACTGATCCAGACACCCGGCGGCCGCGACTACGACCCCAGTATCGTCGTGTCGGGCAGTCGCCTTTTTGTTACGTCGACCACGCTCCCCAAGGGTGATGGTATTCGTACGTCAATAACCTGGTGTACTCGTTCCGACGATGGTGGCAAGACCTGGAGTGAGCTGTACCAGATCCGGATGAATCATCGCTACACATGCGGCAAGACCCATCACGGCTTGCGCCTCAGGTCGGGCGCGCTCTTGATGGGGTATTCCTGGGACGTGATCTGCGAGCAGGGTAAAACGCTTCACTCGGAAGGCGAGATGCACCTCCGCGCCGGCGTGATGATCTCGACCGACGATGGTCAGTCCTGGACCAATGGCGGCGACACGGATGCCACGTACGGGAAGGTCTCCGGTGGCGCGGTGCTC
The DNA here is from genome assembly GCA_024278455.1 of Myxococcota bacterium. Lineage (GTDB taxonomy): Bacteria > Myxococcota_A > UBA796 > JAJRTE01 > JAJRTE01 > JAJRTE01. The sequence continues at coordinate 1,338 of JAJRTE010000217.1, read as the reverse complement.
GGCACGGACGAACCGGCAATCGTCGAGCTGAAGGACGGCAGTCTCTACATGCTGATGCGGACCGGCTCCAAGCATCTTTACGAAGCGAGGAGCACCGATCAGGGGAGAACGTGGACGGGAATCCGCCCCAGCCCTTTGCGCGGCACGAACGCGCCGGCGGCGCTGTGTGCGTTCGATGTCGCTGGGCGCCGGGGAATCCTGTGCGTTTGGGACAACGCTCGGACGCGATATCCGCTCTGCGCTGCCGCTTCGTTTGACGGCGGGCGCTCGTGGAGCCGGCCCAGGGACATCGCGGGCCCGACTGAAGGGCATCAGGCTTCCTATCCCAGTTGCGAGCAGGCCGCCGATGGAACGCTTGTCGCCGTCTGGCAGCAGGACGTGTCCGGCGGTCGTGACATCTGCTGTGCCCGGTTCAACCCCGCTTGGCTGCTGACCGATCCATGGAAGGAACTCCAGAAGGACCTGGCCCGGGTGAAACTGCCGCGGATCCAGGGTGAATGGACTGGTTACAACGGTGGAGACCCGGCCGAAACGTCGCCGTCATGGACGGTCCATGCCGCGGGTGGGAAAGTCGCTCCGGGCGGCAAGCTCCGGCTCCGGCCGACCGGTGGATACTACATCGATAATCGCCCCGAGGTCTGGGACGGCAGCAAAGACAAGCTCGTTGAGTTCCGCATGCGAGTGGTGGCCCGGGCAGAGGAAGGGAAGCCTGACTCGGCCGCTGAGGTCTGGATCGGTGGACCGCGGCGTGGCACCGGCTGCCAGCTCTTCTTCCGCGAGGATGCCGTGGCGTTCGACCCCTCGTATTCAATGGCCCATGAGCTCGACGCAACGGCGTTTCACACGTATCGGTTGGTGACCAACCTCGCGGCGGGCAAGGCCTACCTGTTCCTCGACGACGGCCAGTCCCCCGTGCTGGCCGCCCGGCTGGGTGATCCGGAAGGCCTGCGCATCAATCGGATCCTGTTCGGCGACTCCAGCAAGGGATCTTCGGACGTTTCCGGCCATAGTCAGTGGGAATTCGTACGCTGGCGATAGGGGGTGCGATCCCATTTCGTGTCACGTCGTATCTGCCAGATAAGGCGAGATATCTTGGGCATTCGCCGAAGGACGTGCAACGGAATCGTCTGCCTTCAATTTAGGTAGGGGACAATTATACGGCTACTCGGCAAGCTTGATACATTTCCGGAACAGACCGCATGCACCCGCCGTGGACAGGTCGCGCGAGGAACGGTCAGTGGATCGGGGCGGGTGAATAATGAATGGTGAATAACAAATGGTGAATATTATTGAAGAAAGAGAGGCGCCCATGGCGAAAGGCGATGATCTCGAAGAAGG
>JAJRTE010000216.1 GCA_024278455.1 Myxococcota bacterium | reverse complement strand
GCCGGGCTGAGTACTGCCGTCAGCATGAACTCTCGTATTGGGCCATGAGTTACTGGTACAAGAAGCTCGTCCATCAGCGGAAAAGCGAGATGGGCGTGGTTCGGCAAGCTGCTGGGGTTGGTCGCGATGTCCGGGACAGGGCGAGTAGCCGGGTGGTCGAAGTGGGCGTGGTGGTGCGCTCCGAGGTGCAGGAGCGGCGAGCGGGTGTGCGTGTGGTCGTTTCCCGGAAACCCGGCCTTCGGTCACACATCTCCCCATGACCCCCCTGATGTATTCCAAGAAGCACGTGTCTCATGCGTGACCGGGCCAGTGCGGCCCGGCCTCCTGCCAGGGCCCAGGCACCCGACGCACGCCTCCACTACCAAGACACAGGAAAAGGCAAGGGTGGGGTTTATTGAGCGCTTACCTTGGCGTCTTGGCGGTTCCTCTCCGTTACTGTTCCCAGTTCCTTTTTCCGCCGCGTCTCTAGGTTTCCTTTGCGTTCTTGGCGTCTTGGCGGTTCGTGTTCGTTGCTCTCCCCTCTCGGGCCACGCCACCCGACCTGTTCCCGCCAGTTCCCACCCTCCACCCTGCCCCCACAGCGCCGCCTCTGCATGCGCACCGCGCCAGCCCGCAGGCGCTCGCAGTCCTCGCGAGACAGGCCCAGGCCCATCTCAAGCAGCTCGAGGTCCACGTGGCGGGCAGCGCCCTCGAAATCACCCTGGCGAACGAGCGCGTCCGCGAGGTGCACGAGGGGTGCCATGCGATGAGGAGATACCGGGGCAGGGGCAAGGACCACACGCCCGGCCTCCCCGGGTTCCAGCTTCAGCATGCCCCCTCCCATCGGGTGGCCCTCGAGTTCGGCGCTCAGCCACGTAAGGGAGGTGCACCAGCGGAGCGCCAGCTCCTCCGGGTTCACGCTCACGCCCGGCAAAGCTCTCAGCACGTGCAGGCTGTTGGTCGCCACGGCTCGAGCCTGGTTGGCGACGAGTCGCGGCACCCGCCCGCTCATGTAGGTCAGAAATGCTCGAGGTTCATGCACGTGGGGAACGGCGTACCAGTCCTGCCGGATCCGGCACTTGTATCGATCGGGGATACCGGCCTGAACCCCGCGCTCCAGGTACGCTGCGACACCATCGGTCAGCGAGGAACCGGGGGGGATCCTGAGCAGCAAACCGGACTCCTCGCTGTCCAGGCCTTCGCTCCAGTCTGCCACCGTGTACACGATACCTCGAAGCGACTTGCCCCTGCGAACGGCACGCACGAGGTAGCGGTCGTCGATGGCGAAACGCCGGGCGGCATCCGGGGAGAGGTGGAAAAAGTCGTTCGCTCCCGTGACGTAGCCAATACCGACGTCGGCCAACTCCCTCAGGCGCCGTGTGCCCGAATGGCGCTGGAGCTTCGTGTAGAGGTCCAGCGTGTCCCGGTCCAGCAGGTGGTGGAGCAACCGGCGGTCCCCCCGGAGCATGGCTCCGGTCTCGAGGGCCTGGGAGGCATCGAGGAGAACGTCGCTGGATGCATGGCGGGCCAGGGACTCCGGTCCTCCCAGGTCGAGCCATCGGAACTCGCCGGACGGGCTTCCGTATCCCTCGGCGAGCACCAGCAGGGTGTCTTCGCTGAGCGCGGGAAACAGGCGCCGCTCGAAGGTCAAAAACGTGACCCTCCCGAAAGAACGGTGCAGGTGGTGCAGCACCGGCTGCCCATAGGACGCATGCCCGAGTTCGAGAGGGGCCACCATGGCCAGGCGCCCCCCTTGCACCAGGTGGGAGGCACTCTTGACCAAAAACGGCGCCCACGAACTGGACAGCGCAGGAAGCGGGACACCAAGGGCCGCGGCACACTGCAACGCCTTCTTCCGCCCCTCCCCGCTGAACCGTTGATAGCGGATGAAAGGGGGATTGCCAACCACGCAGTCGTACCGGCGCCCAGGCGCGAAGTCGAAGAAGTCTCCGCAGGCCAGGTTGGCTCCCGGCTGGATACCGCGCTGCTCGAGCATGCCCTGAGCCGCCCGGTATGCGCCAGGGTCCAGTTCGACACCATGCACCTGACGCCCCGCGTCACCGCCCAGGGAGGTGATGCGCGCACCAGCGGCCTCGAGGAACACGCCGTCTCCGAAGCTCGGATCCAGGACGTGGTCTCCCGCGTTGCGGACCGCCCAGCGAACCAGGAACGCCGCCACGGACCTGTCGGTGTAGTAGGCGCCCATGCGCTTGGCTCGTCGAGCCGACAGGGCGCGGTCATCTCCGGTCATCGATGCCTCCAGGGGGTCCGTGCATGGCACAGTGTACCATGATGGCATCCGGGCTCGCCGGGGACAAGCGGGATGCGAGGCCAGGTGGACCGGGCGTAGCACGGGAGGTCTTGCGCTGCTACCTGTCGTGCCGCATCTTTGCCAAGGTGGTTTTCTCGCGGAGAGCACCGTGAGCACAGCACCCCAACCGGAACTGCGGCCCGACCGGGCCTGGGAGCAACGGCGATGCACGCCGCGACCCTCGTCTACAATACGAGGCGCACCGGCGAGTTCACCGGCGATGGGCGGCGCTTCCTCCGTCGGCGCACCCGCTTTCCCGAGAAACCTCCGCCCGAGTACTTCGTGGGCGACCTGATCCAGCACCGTGACATGGCCGGCACCTCGCTCGCCGACCTGGTGGAGCGCGTGACCGCCACCTTGAAGCAAGGGCGATGGGACAGGGACCCGCTTCGCGAAATGGCTGAGCGGTACGGCACCAAGGCCACCTCGGCGCTCGGGACAAGGGGATCGGTACCGCCAAGAGGCATCCCGCGGCTGGACGCCGCGATCACGTTGCCTCATCCCTGAGGGTCGCTCCCGGCCGATGGGCAACTATGTCGAGGCGCTTCCTGGACGGTCCCGGACAAGAAGTGATTGAGCTAGCCATCGTCCTCCAGGTCCCGGCAAATCCCGATCGTCGCCCGCGCCGCCCCTCGCTCGCACCCGAATTCTCTCTCCACAACTCAAGCGTGCGGATCACTACAGTCTCGGCAAAAAGCCCCCCTTCGCTCTTGACTGCCCGTCATGTGCGGCTACCTTGAAACAGAACCAATTCGGTCCATATTGTCGAGCATGCCGGGGGCCACCGTGATTCGACTGAATAGACTCACAGACTACGCCATCGTCGTGCTCGCCCACATGGCCATCTGCCCAGGGCGACAGGCCTACACCGCGGCCGAGTTGTCCGAGCAGACAGAACTCCCCGCTCCGACGGTCACCAAGCTCCTCAAGCAGCTTGCACGGGCCGGCATCGTCCGTGCACAGAGAGGGGCTCGAGGCGGCTACCGCCTCGCACGCCGGCCGGGGGACGTGACTGTCGCGCAGGTGGTCGAGGCGGTCGATGGTCCCATACGCATCGCGGACTGCATCGACGCGGCGCCCGGCCGGTGCCAGATCGAGGCGGCGTGTCCAACGCGAAGCGTCTGGCGGCGCGTCAACGACGCCATCGTCTCCGAGTTGAACGGGCTGACCCTGGAAGATGTCTGCTCGGACCCGGTGGTGCGCCGGCGGGGTATCGAGGGAATGTCGGTGTGAAGGTGTGCAGTGGGTCCACGTATCGGCGAGGGAGGTAGCATGACGGGTTCGAAGGCCCTGGAGGAACTGGCTTCACAAGAATACCGGTACGGTTTCGTCTCCGACGTCGAGGCCGACACCGTGGCTCGAGGCCTGGACGAAGATGTCATTCGGACGATTTCGGGCAAGAAGGGGGAGCCGGATTTCCTCCTCGAGTGGCGGTTGCGGGCCTACCGGCGCTGGCGGACCATGGAGGAGCCGAACTGGGCGAAGCTCCACTATCCGCCCATCGACTACCAGGCCATCAGTTACTACTCGGCACCGAAGAAAAAGGCGCTCAAGAGCCTTGACGAGGTGGACCCGGAGGTTCTCCGGACCTTCGAGAAGCTTGGGATCCCCCTGGAGGAGCAGAAAGTGCTGGCCGGCGTCGCGGTGGACGCGGTGTTCGACAGCGTGTCGGTGGCCACGACCTTCAAGGAGAAGCTTGCGGAGATGGGGATCATTTTTTCGTCCTTCTCGGAAGCGGTGAGAAACCACCCCGACCTGGTGCGCAAGTACCTGGGCTCCGTGGTGCCCTACTCGGACAACTTCTTTGCCGCACTCAACTCGGCGGTGTTCAGCGATGGATCGTTCGTCTACGTACCCAGGGGCGTCCGGTGTCCCATGGAACTGTCCACCTATTTCCGGATCAACAGCGCCAACACGGGGCAGTTCGAGCGCACGTTGATCGTCGCGGACGAGGGCTCCTACGTGAGCTACCTCGAGGGGTGCACGGCGCCCATGCGCGATGAGAACCAGCTTCACGCGGCGGTGGTGGAACTCGTCGCCCTGAAGGACGCCCACATCAAGTACTCGACGGTGCAGAACTGGTATCCAGGGGACAAGGACGGCAAGGGGGGCATTTACAATTTCGTCACCAAGCGTGGAAGGGCCCTCGAGAATGCCCGGATTTCCTGGACCCAGGTGGAAACCGGGTCGGCCATCACCTGGAAGTACCCCGGCGTCCTCTTGCAGGGAGACCATTCGGTCGGCGAGTTCTACTCGGTGGCGTTGACCGCCAACCGGCAGCAGGCGGACACCGGGACCAAGATGGTGCACATCGGCAAGAACACGCGAAGCACCATCGTGTCCAAGGGCATATCCGCGGGCCACGGTCAAAACACCTACCGGGGCCTGGTCAAGGTGCTCAAGGGAGCCACGGGCGCCCGCAACCATTCCGAGTGCGATTCCCTGCTTCTGAGCGACACCTCCGGGGCCCACACGTTCCCCTACCTCGACGTCCGGAACGACTCGTCGGTGGTGGAGCACGAGGCATCGACCTCGAGGATCAGCGAGGACCAGCTCTTCTACTGCCGGCAGCGGGGAATCCCGGAAGAGGACGCGGTGTCGATGATCGTGAACGGGTTTTGCAAGGAGGTCTTCAAGGAGTTGCCCATGGAGTTCGCCGTGGAAGCGCAGAAGCTCCTCGGCGTGAGCCTCGAGGGCGCGGTGGGGTGATACCGGGGCACAACCGGTCCACAGAAAGCGCGGCGACCCGCTCGAGCGGCGCCGGCCAGGAACGAGGAGCAGACATGTTGACGATACGGGATTTGCACGTATCCGTGCAGGACAAGCCCATTCTCAAGGGGGTGGACCTGGAGATCGACGCCGGCCAGGTCCATGCCATCATGGGGCCCAACGGGTCCGGAAAGAGCACGCTGGCCCAGGTGCTCGCGGGCCACGGAGGCTACCAGGTGACTCGAGGCGACATCCTCCTCGATGGCCGCAGCATCCTGGAGGTGTCGCCGGAAGAGCGTGCGCGGGCCGGTATCTTCCTCTCATTCCAGTACCCCGTGGAAATCCCGGGAGTGGCGAACAGCTACTTCCTCAAGACGGCGCTGAACGCCGTGCGCCGTGGTCGGGGAGAGGAGGAACTGGACAGTATCGCGTTCCTCGCGCTCGCGCGAGAGAAGCTCGATGTGGTGGGGATGGATCCTCGCTTCTTGTCTCGAGCGGTCAACGAGGGGTTCTCTGGGGGTGAGAAGAAGCGCAACGAGATATTCCAGATGGCCCTGCTGGAGCCACGGCTCGCGATCCTGGACGAAACCGATTCCGGGCTGGACATCGACGCCCTGAAGGCCGTGGCGAACGGGATCAACGCGCTCAGGAGCCCGGACCGGGCATTCATCCTCATCACGCACTACCAGCGGCTGCTCGACTACGTGGTCCCGGACAAGGTGTACGTCCTCGCGAACGGGCGCATCGTCCGCTCCGGGGGCAGGGAACTCGCCCAGGAACTCGAGAAACGCGGCTACGGATGGCTCGAGGCTGCTGCATGAGCCGGGAGGACCGGCGGGAGGTCAGCGGATGAACGTCAGGTCGAACAGCAGGGTCCTCGAGGGACGGACCTACGGCGCCGGGGTGCTCACTGCACGCGCCCCGGTGGCCGCGCAGGCCCTGCCGGAGTGGCTCGGAGCATTGAAATCGTCGGCGCTCGGGACCTTCGAGGCGGCCGGATTCCCGTCGCCCAGGGACGAGGCGTGGCGGTTCACGGACATTTCAGACATCGTCTCCGGCCCATTCGTGCCGCAGGAGGTCGCGAGGTCGCCGGTCTCGAGCGGTGCGCTCGCCGCGGCACGCCGCCTGCTGGCCGAACGTCTCCAGGACCTGGACGAGACAGCACGGCTGGTGTTCGTGGATGGCGCGTTCCAGGCCGCGCTATCGCGATTCTCTCCGAAGAGGGACGACGTGGTGGCCTGCTCCATCGACCAGGCGTTGTCCCGGCACCCGCAACGGGTCCGCGCGGCCCTTGGCAGCGATCCGCACGACGGCTTCCAGGCCCTCAACACGGTGCTGTTCCAGTCGGGCGCGTTCGTGCATCTCGCCGGGCCACGTCCGGCCGAGGGGGCCGGACGTCCGGTCATCCACCTGGTCCACGTCGCGACGGAGCGGGCCGTGCCGTTGGCGTTCCATCCCCGGACCCTCGTCGTCGCCGATCCCGGGACCAGCTCGTTGGTCATCGAGACCTACCTCGGCGCGGATGGCGCGCGCTACCTGGTCAACGGCCTGTCGCAAGTCACGGTGGGAGCGGGCGCGCATGTTGCGCACGTCGTGTTGCAGGAAGAAAGCCGGGCCGGCTATCATCTCCAGGCCCTGGAGATACGGCTGGACGCCGGCGCCCGATTCTCCTCCCACTCCGTGGCGCTCGGCGGGCACCGCTCCCGTCTCGACATTGCGGCGACGCTCGAGCAAGATGGCGCCGAGGTCGCACTCCAGGGTGTCTACGTGGCTCGAGGCCGCCGGCAGATGGACCACCACACGGTCGTCACGCACGTCGGCCGGCATACCTCGAGCCGGCAGGTCTACCGCGGCGTGCTCGATGACCGGGCGACCGCCGTGTTCGACGGGATGATCCACGTCGCCCCGGGTGCCCAGAAGACCGATGCCCGGCAATCGGTCCGCAACCTGTTGCTTTCCGGGGACGCGGTCGTCCACGCCCAACCGCGCCTCGAGATCAACGCCGACGACGTGCAGTGTGCGCACGGTGCCACGATCGGGCAGTTGGACCCGGAGGCATTGTTCTACCTGCAATCCCGCGGCGTGGGCCAGGAGGAGGCGCGGAGGCTCCTGGTCCAGGGATTCGCCGGGGAGTCGATCCAGACGCTGCCCCACCCACCGTTGCGACGCCTCGTCGAGCACCGCATCCGCTCGCTCCTCGAGGCCCACGAGGGAGAAACATCATGATGGCCACAGCCCTTCGAATCGAAAACCCTGCCGGTACGTCACACCATCCTGGTTTCCTGGCCGACACGGTGGCCGAGGATTTCCCGATTCTGCACCAACGTGTGCACGGCCGCCCGCTGGTCTACCTGGACAACGCCGCGACCACGCAGAAGCCCCGGGCCGTCGTCGAGGCCATGAGCCGATTCTATGCCACGGACTATGCGAACGTGCACCGGGGCGTCTACACCCTTGGCGCGCGAGCCACGGGCCGGTTCGAGGGGGCCCGAGCCAGGGTCCAGCGGTTCATTCACGCGCCCTCCCCGGAGGAAATCATCTTCGTCAGGGGGACCACCGAGGGGATCAACCTGGTCGCCTCGACGTTCGGGGAGCAGCATGTGCAGGCCGGCGACGACGTGCTCGTCACCGAGATGGAGCACCATTCGAACATCGTACCCTGGCAGGTGCTGTGCCAACGAAAAGGCGCCCGGCTGCGGGTCGTGCCCATCGACGATCGGGGCGAACTCGACCTCGAGGCCCTGGCCGGACTGCTCGGGCCGAGGACCCGGATCCTGGCGGTGGCCCATGTGTCCAACGCACTGGGCACCCTGAACCCGATCAACGAGATCGTCGCCATGGCCCACGCCCGGGGCGTTCCCGTCCTGGTCGACGGGGCACAGGCCGCCCCGCACCTCCCGCTGGACGTCGCGGCGTTGGACGCCGATTTCTACGTCTTCTCGAGCCACAAGATGTACGGTCCAGACGGCATCGGCGTCCTCTACGGGAAACGAAAACTCCTCGAGGCCATGCCCCCCTACCAGACCGGGGGCGACATGATTCGCTCCGTGTCTTTCGAGCGGACGACATACGACGACCTGCCCCACAAGTTCGAGGCGGGGACTCCGGCCATCGCTGCCGCCGTGGGACTGCACGCGGCCATCGACTACCTCGAGGCCATCGGCATGGCCGCCATCGCCCGGGAAGAGGAGGCGCTACTGGCGCATGCCGTGGCGCGCCTCGAGGCCATTCCCGGCGTCCGCCTCGTCGGCAAAGCCGCACACAGGGCCGGCGCCGTCTCGTTCGTCCTCGAGGGTGTCCACCCCCACGACATCGCCACGATACTCGACAGCCGTGGGGTCGCCATCCGCGCCGGTCACCACTGCGCGCAGCCGGTCATGGACCGGTTCGGGGTGCCGGCCACGGCTCGAGTATCCGTGGGGATGTACAACACGCGGCGAGACATCGACACCCTGGTGGAAGCCGTGTACGAAACGAAGGAGGTCATGGGCTGATGTCTGACCTGAACGAGTTGTACCAGGAGATCATCCTCGATCATAACAAGCGCCCGCGGAACTACCGAAAGCTGGCGGCTGCAAGCAAGGCGGAGGGCCACAATCCGATGTGTGGGGACCGCGTGACCGTCTACGTCAAGGAGAAGGACGGGCGGATCGAGGACGTGGCGTTCGAGGGCCTGGGGTGCGCCATCTCCACCGCGTCCGCGTCGATCATGACCGAGCGGCTCAAGGGGAGAACTGTTGCCGAGGCCGACACCCTGTTCCGGCGGTTCCAGGACATGGTGACCGGGAAACTGCTCCCCGGCGACCGGGACGGCTCCGGCCTGGACGCCCTCGAGGCCTTCCAGCACCTGAGTGACTATCCCATGCGGGTGAAGTGTGCGACACTTCCCTGGCATACGATGAAGGCCGCCCTTGGGGATCGTGACGGGGCCGAGTCGTCCCGGTGAGGATTGGAGGAGACGCCTGGTGGACGAAAACGGTGACCTGAAAGAACGGATCATCTCGGTGTTGCGCACCATCTACGATCCCGAGATGCCGGTGGACATTTACGAAATGGGCCTGATCTACGACCTCGCCGTCGGCGCCGACGGCAGGGTGGATATCCGGATGACGCTCACCGCGCCCGCGTGCCCGGTGGCCGGCACACTCCCGGTCGAGGTGGAACGTCGTGTCCTGTCTGTCCCGGGCGTGACCGGCGCTCACGTGGAGGTCGTGTGGGATCCCCCCTGGAGCCCGGAACGGATGACGGAAGCCGCCCGGCTCACGATCGGGCTGTAGAATCCCGCAGGTGACATCCGCCCCGGTCCTCGGCCTCCCCGCTCTCACCCAGCCGACGTCAACACCACGGGGACCGTCACCTCGACCGGGGCCTCGAGCGGTGAGAACGCCCATCGCTTCACCCGGCGCACGACGCACGCGGCGAGGCGATCGTCTCGAGCAGGCGGGCCGTCTACCTCCACGTGCGACACCCGACCGCTTTCCTCCACGGTGAAGGTGAGATAGATCTTGCCGGCCAGGCCGGGGTTGGTCTTGAGCGCCATCTCGTAGCACGAGGTGATGGCGCCCACGTGGCGGGCGATGACCGCGTCGAGACCGGCGGTGGCCACGCCCGTACCCGGCTGCACGGGCGCGATCCTGGCCGACGGGGTGTGCCGAGCCTCCCGGCGGCCCGTGTGGATGTCGGCCCTGCTCGCCACGCTGTCCATCCGGGTGCTTCCAATGATGCCGGTCTCGAGGCGTCCGCCGCGAAGTCCGGCCCGTTCGGCGGCCGAAACCGTCGCCATGCCCTGGGCGCCCCGGTCCAGCATGGCCAGAAGGTCCTCCCCGCCGGGAAGCGGCCCGGAGCCAGCCGATAGCACCGGCAGCCCCCGGCGCTTCTGCTTGAGATCGGTGAGCGCCCCGAGGATCCCGATACGCAACACGCGCTCGCCGGGCCGCGCGCCGGCACGGCTGGGGACAGCGTCGCTTCCGGCCTCGCGCATGGAGCGCGGAACCGGTGTCCGGGCCGGTTCCTCCCGCGTGTCCTGCGCGGCCGGCGGGCTGTCCAGCACCGGCGCGGGCGTACTGCCCGGTACCTTCCGGTTCGGAAACAGGCGCACCGGGAATCGATCGACGACCTCTTCCCATTCCAGCCTGGGGGGAGGGGGCTGGCTGAGGGCATAACCCATCACCGTGGAGTGGAGCAGCAGCGAGGCGGCGAAGACCGCGGCGAAAACGGGATCTCTCTGCCCCAACCAGGCCCTGGCCGTGAAGGGTGGCGGCCTCGACCGCTTGCCGGCAGGCCGGGGCACGAACTGGAACAACACCGTCGCGCCCGGAAAGACCACCTTGCCCCGCATGTCCTCCTCGAGCGGGACCCAGGTGACGCCGTTCCGCGTCCTGCTCTCCGCCCACGTGGTCACCTCCTTCCCTGTGACCGCGCCTCGAGCCGATACGATCTTCACCTCCTGCTTCCCGTCGAGAACCAGGAAGTAGCGTCCCTTGCGGAACGCGAGCAGGGTCCGGCGGGCGGGCAATCCCGCCCCTCGCACGACGAGCGTGTTCCGCCGATCGTCCCCGATGGTGACCCTCTTTCCTGCCGGGATCACCTGCTCGTCGATGATCCGGTCGTTCTGAACGACGCCGGTGCGCAGAACCTTCCGCGATGGGGGCTGTTTTCGTCGCATGGGCCTTCTCCTGTTCCTTCGGCGTTGTGCACTTCTCCGAACCTGCTCCTGTGAACGGGGCTGGGAGGAGCCCGCGACAGGGGCTGCCATCCGCAAGGCCTCGACCAGGGTTCCGCAACCGGGGTCGTCCCTGGGCTCTTCTGACGCGCAAGAGGGTTCCGGGGTTTCGAAAAAACGACTTCCAAAGGAACGAAGCCTGCTCGCCGTTGTCGTTCATGATGACGGTTCGATCTGGTGCCGGCCCATCGCCCGCCGCCTCGAGCCGCCGCCCAATCTCGATTTTTCGACACGTTTCTTGAAACCCTGCTAATCATGGAAGAGTAGTAGGGACTGGTGGTTGGGTTCGGACCGTGCCCGACCCGGGGAGTTCAGAGATGGAAAAGCCGAATCGCGAATCCATCGGCCTCGCGCCGCAACCGGTCGACCTGGACGAACGACGACTCCTCCAGCGCCATGTCGATGGCGATTCCGGGGCATTCGAAGAACTGGTCCACCGGTACGAAACATCGGTCTACGGCTATCTCGTTCGTTGCGCAATTCCGCCCGAGGCACGTGACGACCTTTTCCAGGAAGTGTTCACCCGTGTGCATGCCGCGGCGGCCACCTACCGCCCCGAACATGCACTCAAGGCATGGCTTTTCACCATCGTCGTGAACACGGTGCGAACATGGTATCGACGGCGGAAAGTGCGTCGTATCGTCTTCTCCCGGCCCGACCTGGTGGTGAAAGACCCGAATCCTGACGCGCTTCGACAGGTCGAGGTCAAGGAAACCACGGCGTGGCTCGAGAAGGCCATTCGGGCATTGCCCGCACTCCAGCGCGAGGTGGTGATCCTGAGCTGTATCGAGCAACTGCCGCACGAGGACATCGCCATGGCGCTTGGACTCCCTGTGAATACGGTCAAGACCCACCTGCGGCGGGCACGGCAGGCCCTGGCTGCGCAGAGAGCACGCACCCGCATCCGGCTCGAGCGGGAGGTATCCCGATGACGTGGACATGCGAGAGGCTCCAGGAGACACTGGCTGACGAGGGCGTGGCGTTTCTCAGGGCCGGCGGCGACGCGCTGGAACACCTGGAAGCCTGCCCGGACTGCCTGGCCTTTCTCGAGGCGTTGATCGAGGTGGACGAGGGGTTTGGGGACCTCCCCCCCATCGCCCCCCCGAAAGAGACGGTCACTCGCACACTGGCGTCGTTGGCACGGGAGTCTGCCGAAGCCACCTCTGCCTCGCCGGCGGAGCAGTCCGCGCCACGGGCGGGCCACACACCGCCGACCGGCCCGGATGACACGAAAAATGGGCAGCCGCGCCCTCGCCTTCTTTCCCGTTTCACTGCCTGGACCGGCCGCGGGTGGGCCGCCCTCGCCGGGATGTTCTCGAGGGAGTCCGGGTGGAGGCGCCCGGTCGCGGCCTTGGCAGGCGCCGCGTTGACCGTGACCACGCTGATCTTCCTGGTTCGCGCCCTCGTCCCCGACGGCTCGAGTCGACTGGCCGAAAAGCCGCCGGGGGACGTGGAGGATGAGGAAGCGGTGGCCGCCTCCGTCGACAAGGCCCGAGAGGCGCCCGGGATGGTACCACCTGGCGCACCCCTGAAGGCCAAGCGCAAATCCACCTCGCGCCCATCGCTATCCGAGGACGATCGCTTCTCCGTCTCCCAACAGGCAGATCGTGAAGGCCGTGCCCGGGAGAACAAGGGGGATAGACTGTCCCCCGCCGGGGAAGCAACCGTTCCCGCCGAGTTGGAAGCGTCCCGGAGCGTGGCCAAGAGAACCGCCCATGGGACGGAACAGATGTCCCGGCTCGAGACGCTGCTGGCCGATAGACGCGGGGCCTCGGGGAAGGGCCTGGCCGCTCTTCCCTCCGCCATCGAGCCCGCCCTGGGCATCGCCGGACGCGAGACCGCCGGGGATGACGGGAAGGCGACGAACGGTTCGCTCGAGGCGCCCATCGGGAGGCACGAGACCTGGGAAAGCCTGTACGACATCGACCTCGATACCCCGGATCTCGACCCTTCCCTGCGTGCCTACGTGAAATCTCGCACCGCCCTCGCCGGGTTGACCTTCCAGGCACCCGCCGGATACTGGGCGAACACCTACGTGCCGGGCGATCCTGGGGTGAGGCACATCCAGGCGGCCATGACCGGCGAGCGGTACCGGGAACTCCTGGCGGCACACGCGCCGGGGCTCGATCCTACCAAGGCGATCCGGCGCATCGACCAGCCGTTCGATCCCCCTGCGCACGCTGCACTGGCCATCTACCTGGGCACGGACCGGGCATCGGTCGCCGGCCCGTCCCGCATGATCGTCCAGGTGGGGCTGAAAGCCACCGAGCAGCGCGCGGGCCGTCGTCCCACGATGACCGCCGGCATCGTGCTGGACGCCACCGGACCGCTGGAACCGGACACCCTCGAGAGCTTCCGTGCCCTGATCGAAGCGTTCATGGCAGCCCGGGATGTGGGCGACCGCTTCCTGCTCGCCGTGGCCGGACGCCGGGACATCGGCATCGTCGAACCAGGCGACTTTCGCTACGGCCCCCTCACGGTGCTGCTCGACCAGTTGGGACAGGAGCCCGGGAACGGCTCGAGCCCGCCTCGTCGAGCCGCTGACCGCCCACCTTCTCGCGGCCTGGACCTGCCTGGCACCGTGCGACAGGTGCGAGCGATGCTCGAGGCGTCCAGCGACCCGGCCTCGCCCCTGGGAAGCACGGTGATCGTCGTCATCACCTCCAGGACGCTTCCGGAGCAGGAACTCGCGGAACTCGAGTCCGCCAGCCACGTGAGCGCGGTGTCCGGGGTGCCGGTGAGCGCGATCGGGGTTGGCACACGCGTCGATCCGGCCCAGGTGGACCGGATCGTGCTCGCCGGCGAGGGCAACCGCAGGCTCATGTCCAGCATCGAGGACGCCCAACCCCTCGTCGAACGGGAGATCGACGCCGCCGCCCGTATCGTGGCCCGCGCGGTCCGCCTTCGTATCCAGCTTGCTCGAGGCGTGAAGCTTGTCGATGTACTGGGGTCCCACCGGCTCGGCGGCGCAGAAACGAAACGGGTCAAGGCGTCCGAGGAGGCCATCGATCGGCGCATTGCCAGGAGCCTCGGAATCGCGGCGGATCGCGGCGAGGACGAGGCCGGCATCCAGGTGGTGATCCCGGTGTTCATGGCCGGAGACAGCCATGTCATCCTGCTGGATGTCGTCGTGCCAGGCCCTGGTCCCGTGGTGGAGGCATCCGTCAGGTTCAAGGACCTGGTGTTCCTCGACAACGGCGTGGCCCGTGCGACCCTGGCCACCGGAAACGAGCCCGCCCCCCCCGGCCCGCTCGAGGTCAACGTCCTGAAGAACCTCCTCGCCCACCAGGTCTCGCATGATGTGCGCACTGCAGCGAAAGCGCTCGCCGCACACAAGCTTGCTCGAGCCGTGGCCGTGCTCGAGAACACGATCGCGGTACTCGAGGGCCTCGAGCGCCTCCTGGCCCCCCTGAACGGAGACCCGAAACTGAACGCGGACATCCGGCTCCTGCGTATCCTGACCGCCATGATCGGCGGAGTGCCGCGAGAGGATGTCTACCGGAACAGTCTCTTCTTGGCGGACGCGTACACCTATTGCGCGTACCTGAACCTCTACCCACCCCCCAAGTGGTACTGACGGAGGACGACGATCATGGCGAAATGGCACCGGGCGGTGGCACTCGTTTCCTGCCTGCTGGCGGCCGGAGGGGCCTCCAGGGCCGAGACGACAGGCGGCCAGGTGGAACTCCCCCTGGACCAGTACAATCAGATGTATGATGCCACGAAAACTCGGCCGGAGACGCCCAAACAGGCTCCGACCGGCCACTCCCTGGGGACGGCAGTCGTGCGGGTGACCATCGAGGAGCACCAGTCTCGAGCCACCGCGCACGTCGAGGTCGCCCTGGCCGTCGAACTGCTCGAGGATGACTGGCAACTGGTCCCCGTTCTGCCTTCCGGGACGTCCGTGAAGAAGGCGACGTCGGACAATGCGCCCATTTCGCTCGTTCAGTCCGCCGCCGGCCTGTGCTGGGCGACGCACGGAAAGATCGGAAAGGCGGTGCTGAACCTGGCATACGATGTCGACGCCACCCGTTCGGACCAGGGGTACTCCGCCGGCATCCCCGTGCCCGCTGCCGCGACCAATACCCTGACGGCGACTCTCCCCGGCACAGGCCTCGACGTGGCCGTGGTGCCAGGTGCCGGCATGACGCTCACCACCAGGGGCGACACCACCGTGGTCACGGCGACCTATCCCGCCACTTCGGCCATCCAGGTGATCTGGCGAGCCGCGGCCCGGGAAGGCCACACGGTCAGCCGGGCGAGCTACACCGGCACGCTGGCCGGCGATGCTGTTCGGTGGACATCAAAACTCGAAGTTGACATCTTCAGCAGCGACACCATCACCCTGGACCTGCTGCCTCGATCCACCACGCTCGGAAACGTGGTCGTCGACCGGGAGAACGCGCCCATCGTGGTGCATGGAGACTATTTCGCGACCCTGGTGGCCGGGCGGGGAACGCACACGGTGGAGGTCACGTTCGAGACGCCGGTCGCGAAGGGTGCTGGTCCGCCGTCGGTCACGGTGCCCTTGCCGCAGGTTCCGGTCTCCCGGTTCGAGCTGTCGTTGCCGGGCAAGAAGGATCTGGCTGTCGTCCCGGCGACGAGCGTCACCCGGGACGAGCGCGGCGGCCGGTCGGTGCTGAGCTTCCTGCTTCCCATGGCCGAGAGGGTGAACCTCTCCTGGAAGGAGGCCGTGCCGGAGGAAATCCGGACCGAAGTACGTGCCAATGCCAGCCTGTACCATACCGCCCACGTGGAAGAGGGGGTCCTGTACGTCTCGGCCATCGTGGTGTTCGATGTGACTCGAGGGGAGACGAACACCTTGGCGCTTTCCGTGCCGCCGTCGATCCAGGTCAATCGCGTTCATGCGCCCGAGGGCGGGGTCGCCGACTGGCGTATTGCTCGAACCTCGGCAGGTGGTCCTGGCACGGCCACGGTGTTCCTGGACCGGAAGATCTCGGGGGAACTCGTGATCGACGTGGAGTACGAGCAGTTGATCGGGACGGGCGAGCAGGCCGAGGCCCCGTTCCGGATTCCCTGCCTCCGCGCGCTCGGCGTCCACCGCCAGCGGGGGATGATCGCGTTGCTTTCGAGCAAGGAACTCGCGCTCAAGCCGACCGGGGAACAGGGGGTGACTCGAGTCGGTGAGAATCAGCTCCCTGCCTTCGTGCGGGAGGCCATCGACATGACGGTTGCCCACACCTACAAGTACCTCGAGGACGAACCGGTCCTCTCGGTCGTGGTGACGCGGCCGGAGCGCAAGGCCGGCCGGTTCGACGCCCAGGTCGACACCCTGGTCTCGCTCGGCGACGTCACCATGGACGGCGTGGCCACCGTGGATGTCAACGTCAAGTCCGGGTCGATCGATGCCTTGCAGCTCACGTTGCCCAAGGAGGTGAACGTCCTGGCGGTCACCGCGCCGTCTCTACGCGCGCACAAGGTGATTCCCGGCGAGAAGGAGCAAACGATCGATGTCCAGTTTACGCAGGAAATGGAGGGGCAGTTCCGGCTCGAGTGTACCTACGAGCGGATCCTGTCGGAGGGGCAGCCCGAGGTGGACGTGCCGCTCCTGGCGGTCGAAGGGGCGGAAGTGGAACAGGGGCGCATCGCGGTGGAAGCGCTGAGCGCGGTGGAAATCCGGCCGTCATCGGCGGGACAGCTAACATCCCTGGACGTGGACGACCTCCCCCGGCGGCTCATTCTCAAGACCACCAACCCCATCCTCGAGGCCTACAAGTACGTCCGCGGCGTACCACCCCCGAACCTGGTGCTCAAGGTCACGCGGCACAAGGAGGTCTCGACACAGGACGCGGTGATCGACGAGGCCCACTACGCCACCCTGTTCACTCGAGACGGTCTTGCCGTGACCGCGGCACGATTCCTGGTCCGGAACAGCCGCAAGCAGTTTCTCAGGATTCGGCTTCCCGAGGGGTCGGAGATATGGTCGGTCGCTGTCAACGGGAAGTCCGAGAAGCCTGCCGTCGAGGGGGGTGGGGAGAAGGGGGGCGCCGCGGGCGATCCGATCTACCTGGTCAAGATCATCACCTCCTCGGACGGGTTTCCGGTCGACCTCGTCTATGCGACCCCGGTTCGCGTGCTGGGGTCGATCGGGACGCTCCGCGGCAGCCTGCCGGTCCCTGAGATACTCGTGACGCGAACCCGCTGGGACGTCTACCTGCCAGACCGGCTCGAGTACCAGGAGCCGGAATCCAACATGGAACTCGTCCAGGATCGGTACTACGTGACTCGAGACCGGATGGCCACGGAACTGGCCGCACTGGACAAGGACATGGCCCGAGGTTCGAGCGTCCGTCCGCTGGCCACCCTTGTCCCGACCGGTTCGGTGAAGCTCGCCTTCGAGAAGCTGTACGCCAACCGGTCCGACGATGTGGCGGAATTCCAGGTGGCCTACGCCTCGTCTCGAGGAATGGATGTGGCGACCTGGCTCTCCGCTCTCGCGGTGCTCCTGTTCTGGGGTGTTCTCGTCTCGAGGCTGTTCCGCCCCACCTTCCTGCCGCCTCGAGCCTGGAGTCGCCCGGCGGTGGGCGCCGCCGTCGTGGCCGGTGCCGCGGCTGTCGCGGCGATGACCTTCCTCGGCGTCTCGACCCTGTGGCCGGGGGTCGTTTCCGCCGTGGCAGTGGCAGCCATCGGCCTTGTCTTCCTCGCGCGCACGGTCCTGCGCCGCCGTTTTCGGCGCGACCGGGGGGGCGGCCCAGGGTCCAAGGACAAGACGACGGTCGAGTCTGGCGGTGGGTCCGGAACGAACGGGCCGGCCGGGGGGATGAGCGGGAGCGATTCTCGAGGGGAAGATCTGGGATCCGGGGAGAAGGACCACGGTGGTCACGGAGACGGCGAGCAGCCTTGACCCCCCGCTCGAGCTGCCAGCCTGGTTCCTTACTCCACCTTGCCCAGCACGAGGGCGAGGAGCGCCATGCGCATGACGACGCCGAACACCTGATAACTCGACCCCCTCCAACAACAACCCCAGTTCAGGTGCCTCAAGACACCACTTCGCTCCGCACAACTCGCCTCTCCACGGTACGCTGAATCGTCCTCGCTCCAGACGCTTCCCCAGAATCCATTACCCGTCCCGGTCCCAGTATAGTATCCTCACCTGGTCACCCCACCGCCACCAGAACCTTCACCACCTCTCGAAAAACACGCGGATCGAACTCCCCTGGAATCAACAACCGCAACCCGGTCCGCGTCCACAACTCCAACGGCCCCCTCGGCCGCTCTGCTTGAGGCCCGGGGGGCGATGACAGGACTTCGACCTCGACAAACCCTACTCCACCCGGCGCCGACAAGCAGTGCGCGCCCCCCTCATCATCACGGTCCAGCCGCTTCTCCCAGTACTCGAGCCGCCCGGGAGATACCCCCTACCGTCTTGACCACGCAGCTCGGCTCAGACCACTGTCACGGTACGACACCACCATCCGCGCCGCCACCCGCTCATTCCAGTTCGGCCAAGGTGGTTGAGCTTTGGCAAAATTTAGCGTATCATGCACGACCTTGAACGAAATTGCGAGGAGGCAGTGAGCACATGACTGAAGACATCCTGACCATCCGGGACGTGGCCGAGTACCTCAAGGTCACCGAGAAGACCGTCTACGGCCTGGCGCAGAAGCGCAAGATCCCCTGCTTCAAGGTGGGCGGCCAGTGGCGCTTCAGGCGCGAGGACCTGGACCGGTGGATCGCGACCCAGACTGCAGAGGGGATGGAGGACAGGAAGAATGCCTGAGAATGGCCTCGACAACCTGAAGCAGATCGAGTCCTCGCTCTGGGAAGCGGCCGATCAGCTTCGTGCCAACTCGAAGCTGAACGCCTCCGAGTACTCCATGCCCGTGCTGGGGCTCATCTTTCTGCGCCACGCCACCAATCGCTTCGACGCTACCAAGGCGAAGATTCACAAAGGCCTGCCGAGTCGTGGCGGTCGTACCCGTGAGATCGTGCCGCAGGACTTCGAGAAGGAAGCGGCGATCTTCCTCCCGGAGGAGGCCCGGTACGATTATCTGGTCGACCTGCCCGAGGGGCAGGATCTCGGCGCGGCCATCAACAAGGCAATGCGGCTCATCGAGGAGCAGGTGCCGGCTCAGCTCGATGGCGTGCTCCCCAAGGAGTACGCCATGTTCGACAAGGACCTGCTCGCCGACCTGGTGCGCATCTTCAACCGGGACGAGCTTCGAACCGCCACCAACGACGACCTCTTCGGCCGGATCTGCGAGTACTTTCTCAACAAGTTTGCCATGAGCGGAGCCCAGGAGGGCGGTGAGTTCTTCACACCCCCTTCACTGGTCCGCACCATCGTCAACTTCATCGAGCCGACCCGCGGGGAGGTCCTCGACCCGGCCTGCGGCAGCGGCGGCATGTTCGTCCAGGCTGCTCACGCCATCACCGAAGCCGGCAAGAGGGTGGCCGAAGAGGTCACTTTCCACGGCCGGGAGAAAGCCGAGACCAACACCAGGCTCGCCCGGATGAACCTGGCCGTGCACGGGATCGAGGGCGACATCCAGCAAGGCAACACCTTCTACGACCGCTGGGATGAGTTCATCGGCAAGTGCGACTTCGTCATGGCCAATCCGCCCTTCAACGTGGACATGGTCGACCCGCAGAAGGTCAAGGGCGATCCCCGGCTGTTCACCGAGAAGAAGATCCCGGGCATCAGCGCCAAGTCCAAGACCGTCAGCAACGCCAACTACCTCTGGATTCAGTACTTCTACGCCTACCTCAACAAGAAGGGCCGTGCGGGCTTCGTCATGGCCCAGTCCGCCACCGACGCGGGTCACGGCGAGAAGACGATCCGCGAGCAGATTATCGCCACCGGGGACGTGGACATCATCGTCTCCATCGGCACCAACTTCTTCTACACCCGCTCGTTGCCCTGCTCGCTGTGGTTCTTCGACCGGGGACGGCCCAAGGCACGCCGCGACAAGGTGCGCATGATCGACGCCCGAAACGTCTATCGGGTTATCAGCCGGAAGATCCGCGACTTCAGCGACGAGCAGCTCAAGAACCTGACCGCCATCACCTGGCTGTACAGGGGCGAGCAGGACCGCTACCTCGGGCTCATCGAGCAGTACTTCGACCGGACACTGGAAGGGCTCAAGGGGCTCGAGAGCAGCGTGAAGGCGATCGACGGACCCCTCGCCGAGCTGACCGCGCGGTTCGATGCTTTTGGCAACGGCAAGCTCGCGGCGGGAGACGCCAAGAACGGCTTCAAGGCAATCATCGAGGAGCGGACCGAAGCGATCAGAGCCTTCACCTCCGAGCGATCCAAGCTGCTCAAGGACCTGCAGGCTTGGGCCGGCAAGAACGGCGGCGATGCCAAGGCGACCATCGCCAGGCAGAGAACGCGCCACGACAGCTTCTCGCCCTTTGTCGCGCGCCTCGCCTCCCTGCGAAAACAGATAGGCGAGGTGCACAGGCTCACGGTGCGCGCCATCGACCACGCCCGCAAGGAGCTTGCGGCGACCAAGTCAACGGACTGGAACAACAAGGAGGTGAAGCAGCAACAGGACGCTCTGGATGCCGCACGGCGGGACGCCATCGAGGCCATCCGAGCCGTCACCTACCCATTCGCCCAGGTGACATGGTTGCAGACCCGCTTCCCGGATGCCCACATGGTCGACGTGCCCGGCCTGTGCAAGGTGGTGACCCTCGATGAGATCGCCAAGCAAGACCACAGCCTGACGCCCGGCCGCTACGTGGGCCTGGCCCCGCCCGAACCGAGGACTAAGAAAAGGTGGAGGAGCGCCTGCGAGAGATCCACATCGAGCTGGCGAGCCTGAACGAGGAAGCCCTGGAGCTGGCCAAGACCATCCAGGCAAATTTCGAGGGGTTGGTGGGATGAGCAGGAATGCGCTCCAGCTTCCCAATGACTACGCGGGCCTGCTGACCGAGATCAAGGAGCGCGTTCGTGCCGCTCAGTATCAGGCGTTGCGGTCGGTCAACAAGGAACTCGTTGGGCTGTACTGGGACATCGGCAAGTTGATCTTGGAGCGGCAGGCCGGAGACACGTGGGGCAAGTCGGTGGTAGAGCAATTGGCCCAGGACTTACAGGCCGAGTTCCCAGGTGTTGGCGGGTTCTCTGCCTCCAACCTCTGGCGCATGAAGGCTTTTTTTGAGGCCTACGCCGATGCTGAAAAACTCGCACCGCTTGTGCGAGAAATTGGCTGGAGCCACAACCTGGTGATTTTGCAGCGCTGTTCAGATCCCCAGGAACGCGAGTTCTACCTGCGCATGACCCGCAAGTTCGGGTGGTCCAGGAGTGTTCTACTCCATCAGATTGAGAACCAGAGCTACGAGAGGACTCTTCTCGGGCAGACCAACTTCGACCAGGCTCTCACCCCGGAGCTACAGGCGCAGGCCAAGCTCGCTGTCAAGGACGAATACACCTTCGATTTCCTGGAGCTTGGTGCGAAGCACTCCGAACGCGAGTTGGAGCGTGCCCTCATCGGCCGTGTCGAGGAGTTCTTGCGCACCATGGGGGGCCTGTTCGCCTTCGTGGGAAGCCAATTTCATCTGGAGGTCGACGGCGACGAGTACTTCATCGATCTGCTGCTTTATCACCGCCGCCTGAAATCCCTGGTAGCCATCGAGCTTAAGATTGGCAAGTTCCAGCCTGAGTTCGTGGGCAAGATGCAATTCTACCTCGCCGCTCTCGATCGCCAGGTGCGCATGGAGGATGAAAACCCCTCCATCGGCATCATCCTGTGCAAGGAAAAGAACCGGACCGTGGTCGAGTACGCCCTGCACGATGCCCGCAAGCCCATCGGTGTGGCCACGTATCGCATCCACAAGAGCCTGCCCAAGGAGCTGCAAGGACAGCTTCCCTCACCGGAAGAGATCTCCGAACTGCTGGAGGGGGTGAAATGATGGGTTGGTCGACGGGCGTGCTCTCGGATCTGGTGTTTTTTCAACGTGGTTTTGACATTACAAAGAACGAACAGCGCCCCGGTCCATATCCGGTAGTGTCGTCGTCAGGGGCAAAAGCCACCACGCAGAATTCAAGGTGCAAGGGCCTGGAGTGGTAATTGGCCGCAAGGGGACCCTCGGCACCGTCCACTACATTGATTCGGACTTCTGGCCGCACGATACTTCGCTCTGGGTTAAGGATTTCAAGGGGAACTTGCCCCGGTATGTGTACTACGTTATTCGTACGATGGACTTCGGCCGATTCGACGTAGGCGGGGCCAACCCTACTCTCAATCCCAATCACATCCACGGACTGCCAATTCGAATCCCCGACTCTAGCACCCAAA
Source organism: Myxococcota bacterium (assembly GCA_024278455.1). Lineage (GTDB taxonomy): Bacteria > Myxococcota_A > UBA796 > JAJRTE01 > JAJRTE01 > JAJRTE01. The sequence goes on along the minus strand of JAJRTE010000216.1, from coordinate 2,462 downwards.
CCCGCATCGCCGACATCCTCTCCGCCTACGACGACCTCATCGAGAACAACAACCGCCGCATGGCCCTGCTGGAGGAGGCCATCCACCTACTCTACCGGGAGTGGTTCGTCTACCTCCGTTTCCCCGGCCACGAGCGGGTCAAGGTGGTCGATGGGGTGCCGGAGGGGTGGACGAGAGTCAGACTCGGAGAACTCGTCGATGAGATCCGGTCTGGCGTGAAACCACAAGATGTACCTGCTGATACGCCATACGTAGGTCTCGAGCACATTCCGAGACGATGCCTCGCCCTTCAAGAATGGGGATACGCCTCCGATGTGGCGAGCAACAAGTTTCGATTCGATGAGTCAGACATACTCTTCGGCAAGATTCGGCCCTACTTTCACAAGGTCGCGGTTGCTCCGGTAGCAGGTATCTGCTCGTCGGACACGATAGTGATGCGTTCGAAAGCGGCATCTACCTTCCCGCTTGCAGTTGCCGTTGCGTCCAGCAGTGCGTTTGTTGATCACATCTGGCAGACAGCAAAGATTGGGGCGAAGATGCCCAGGGCGAACTGGAAGGTGATGGAGCAGTACCCAGTGCTGGTCCCCCCCTCGGGGCTTCTCAGCGAGTTCGGAGGTTTTGTTGAACGAAGTATCTCGTTGCTACGAACGCTGCTCTTGACGAACCAACGCCTCCGCGAAGCCCGCGACCTCCTCCTCCCCCGCCTGATGAACGGGAGCATCGCGGTATGAGCGTCGAGTACTCCGAAGATCGCCTGGTGCAGCAGACCACGGCCGAGTTCATGGAGCAGGAGCTTGGCTGGGAGTCGGTCTATGCCTACAACACCGAGGTGCTCGGCGAGCAGGGAACCCTGGGGCGCAAGCACGAGGGCGAGGTAGTGCTCATGCGCTACCTGCGTCCGAAGCTGGAGGAGCTGAACCCTGGTCATCCCGACGCGGCCTACCAGCAGGCCATGGACCAGCTCACCGCCACCAGCGCCTCGAAGAACCTGCTGCACGCCAACCGGGAGATGTACGCACGCATCCGTGACGGCGTGCGCGTGGAGTACAAGGCTGCCGACGGCACCAAGCGCTCGCCGCGGCTCAGGGTCATCGACTTCGACGAGCCGGAGAACAACCACTTCCTCGTGGTGCGCGAGCTGTGGGTTCTGGGCATGCCGTACCGGCGGCGCCCGGATGTACTCGGCTTCGTCAACGGGTTGCCGCTGCTCTTCATCGAGCTGAAGGCGCATTACAAGAGCGTCAAGGCGGCCTACGAGGGCAACCTCTACGACTACCTCGACACCATCCCCCAGCTCTTCCATCACAACGCCGTGTGCATGCTGAGCAACGGTGTGGAGGCGCGGGTGGGCACGATGGTCAGCACCTTCGACTACTTTCACCAGTGGAAGCTGATCGAGGAGGACGAGCCGGGCGTGGTGGAGTGGCAGACCATGCTCCGGGCGCTGTGCGACAAGCGCCGCTTCCTCGACTTGGTTGAGAACTTCATCCTCTTCGACGGCAGCCCGAGCGGCGGGACCGTCAAGGCGATGGCCGCCAACCACCAGCTCATGGGAGTCAACCGTGCGTTCATATCGGTGCAGGACCGTGAGGTGCGCCGGGGACGGCCGGGCGTCTTCTGGCACACCCAGGGCAGCGGCAAGTCCTACTCGATGGTCTTTTTGAGCCGCAAGATCCATCGCAAGCTCCACGGCTCGTTCACCTTCGTCATCCTCAGCGACCGGGTCGAGTTGGACGAGCAGATCGCCAAGACCTTCGCGGGCTGCGGCGCCGTGGCAAAGGCCAAGGCGGTCCACGCCAAGGACGGCAACCACCTCAAGCAGCTCCTGCAAGAGGATCACCGCTACATCTTCACCCTCATCCACAAGTTCAACAAGGACGACGACGAGCCCTACACCGATCGCAAGGACATCATCGTCATCGCCGACGAGGCGCACCGGACCCAGTACGGCAAGCTGGCCGAGAACATGCGGCTTTGTCGATTGGAAGGCAAGACCAGACCCGCGCCGGGGCTCTTCGTGGCCCTGGTCGTCGGCGAGTCCATGAACCGCCGTATCCCGAACGGGGCATGGTGTGTCTGGCGCCTCAATCCCACCGGCACGAAACAAGGTCGCGTGGTGCTCGCACAGCATCGCGACATCCAGGACCCCGAGCACGGTGGCACATACACGGTCAAGGTTTACGAAAGCGAAAAGGTGGAGACAGAAGACGGAGGATGGCGTCACAAGCGAATAACGTTGAAGCCCCATTCTACTGACCCGAGCTTTGCACCCATCGTGCTTGAGATCGATGACCTCGAAGAAGGCGAGCTGGAGATAATCGCCGAGCTTGTGGAGGTGCTAGGAAGGGATACGGCACGTAGGCTGTTGGGCTCATGTCCGCCGCAAGTTCAAGGAAATGGTGAAGGCGCAGGGTAGGAACCGGCGCCCAGGAGGCGCGGACAAGGCGCTGAGGTACATCGCG
>JAJRTE010000215.1 GCA_024278455.1 Myxococcota bacterium | reverse complement strand
GGTGTACTCGTCCGATTGCGGGATCCCGGTGAGTTCGAAGAGCAAGCCCGGTTCCTGCTTGAACAGCCTGTAGAAGAATTCGTCGGTCTTCATGAACGCCCTGGTGTTGTCCCGTGGTGACGCCCGGGGTCGGGTGCTCGATGGTGCTGCCGCGTCGGCCGTGAGTGGCGGTTGTGCGCCCGGCGCACTGTTGGGGGGCAGTGCGCCGCCCCCTGTGCGCGCCGCCCGCGGTTCCGGTGGAAAAGCGCACCTGCCCGTACTTGCAAGAAAGCCGACTGCGCGATGATAACGTGGTGCCCATTCTGACACCGGCTGGGTGGGCTGTCAACGTTGCGGACAGCGGCGAGCGGCAAGCGGCACTGTCGGCTCGGGCGATGGATGACTTTGCCCGATCCCGGGCGGATGACCAGCCACTCTCTCGATAATCATCCACACCGGTCTGTGACACATTCGGGGGGAAGATGAGTCCGGCTGCAAACGCGGTGAAGCTGCACCTACCACGCCCCCCCGGGCGCGACGAAGCACGTCGGTGCTAGTGCCCGCAACCGGCGGGCATCGTCCCGGGCACCAGCAACGATTGACATTCCCACTGGTCCGTCCCTACAATTTCCTTGGGGGGCAGTGGGCGCATCGGGTTGGGGGGTTCGTGGGGGGCGGAGCGACAGACGTTCCGCTGCCGCGGCCTGGAGCAGACTTCATGAATCGCGGGGCAGGCAAGGCACGGGCCTACATGTGGCTGATCTCGCTCGTTCTCGGGATGTCGTGCACCTCCAGCCCGCCGCCGGAAGGTGCCGGCTCCGGGCAGGACGTGCCGGACCCGACGCCCCTCTCTCTTCCGGCGCAGATCGCGATGCAGCCCGATGTAGCCTCCATCGGCCACCAGGCGACGATCCGAATCACCGGCGTCTCGACCGCGTTCTCGGAAGACACCAGCGTGTCCCTTGGCGATGGCGTCGAAGTGCTCGACGTGCAGGTGCTGTCGCCGTCCGAACTGGTTGCCGAACTTTCCGTCCTCGAGACCGCGGTGCCTGGCTATCGCACCCTGGCAGTCACGTCGGCGGGGGAGACCCTTTCGTTACCCGCGGCCCTGCTCGTCCAGCGGGGCGCCATTTCCATCGATCCGGCTCGAGCCGACCGGGGGCAAACGGTCGACATCCAGGTGCACGTCGAGGATGTGACGATGACAGCGGGCTACACCTGGCTGGACCTGGGGGAGGGGACCACCACGCGCTCGTTCGAAATCGTGGACGACAATTTGGCCGTGGCGCGCGTGACCGTGGCGTCGGACGCCTCGATTGGGTCGCGCGTCGTCTCGTTGCAGAACGGCCCGGACCGCGTGCTGCTCCCCGAAGGATTTCTCGTCGATCGCGGACTCATCGCCATCACGTTTTCGCCCCCTGTGGTCTCCCAGGGCGACGTGGTCCAGTTTGTCGTCGAAGGCACGGGCACCCATTTCGAGCAGGGCAAGACAGCGCTGGATGCGGGACTGGGTATCCTGGTGGACGCATCGAGTCCGGACACGTTCATCGTGGAGAGCCCGACGCGGATAACGGGCACGATGGAAGTGTGCCAGTCGGCTGTCCCAGGCGCGCATTTCGCGACCGTCACCACCTCCCCGGATGACGCTCCGCCCGAGATCGTGACCTCGCTCGAGAGTTTCGATGTCCTGGAACTACCCGTGTCTCCTGACCGGGCTATCGGCTCGTTCTATCTCGGCCTGTCCCGAATGATGCGGGAGGGGTTGCTCATCGAGGCAGTCTACGCCTCGGCCACCTTCCGGGTCCAGGTGCAGGCCTGTGGCACGTCGACCGGCACGTCGTGCGGGGTGACCACCCTGCCGGACCAGCCGGCCTTCTACCCGCCGCCGGGGTGCACGCCCACCCCGAACACCACCCTCTACCCCCCCACGCCCACCCTCGACGCAGGCGACCATGTCTATTTCGAAGTCGACGGTGGCCCGTCGATCCAGCTCGACAGGCACGAAGACGCGGACGGCTACATCTACTATGCCCCCTCGGTGGACATCCCGGTCGAGGATTTCGTGTTCGACACCGGCTACGACATCCGGGCGGAAGGGGGGGCGGGGGAAGAGGCAATCGCCGCATTCGTCGAACGAAACGCGCTGGTGACCCCGCCTTCGGACTTCCGGCTCGTCGAGCCCGATCTCAGGTATGCGCCCACCCTGGACCGCTACGATTCGGTCCCGGTACGCTGGACGGACTCGTTCGGCAACCCGGGGGCGCACACTGCGCCGGTTGCCGGGATATACTCCCGCCTGCGCACCACCGAGGCTGTGACCGGTGCGGTGACCGAGATTCGCATGGTTCCCATCGACGACGGCGAATTCGTGTTTCCGGCGGAGTACGTCAGCATGCTCAACCCCGGGGCCGGCCGGTTTCTCTTCCAGGTGACCCGGCTGGGCATGCCCTTTACCATCGGCAGCAGCCCCTACATCAGTTCCGCTGTCACCGCGGTTTCCTACGACGGCTATTTCGAGTTGAGGGACTGATGAACCGTGGCGCCTCACCGCTCCTGCTCATGGCCGTCCTGGGCGCCTGCTGGCCGCCGGCAGGATGTGGCGGCGTGGACCTCGAGGATATCCGGGGCGAGCCGGGATACCTGGACACCGACCTGGGCAAGGTCGCGGTGGTCACCGGAGACTTCGACCGGATCGAGGAACTCCTGTCGTCCCTCGAGGTGCCCTTCAGTCTCTACGACGGCTTCGTCGCGGGACCGCCCGCGGATGCCGTGCTCTTTACCCGGTACGCCGAACCCATCCCGCCGGTCGAGCAACTGCTCGGCGACCCGAACGAACTGGGCTTGTTCGACACGCTCTTCCTCAACTGCGGAATCCGGGGCACCGGCGTCGTCGATCCGGACACGCTCGAGCGGCCGACCACCCTTCTCGACGACCCGGTCTACGCGGACAACCTGAGAACCTTCGTGGAGAACGGTGGGGCACTGTTCGTCACCGACCGAAGCTATGTCCTGCTCGAGGCAGCGTTTCCCGAGCTGATCGATTTCCAGGGCGACGACGGGGTCCCAGGCAACGCCCTCGCCGGCGCACCCGGGACCACGAGCGCCATCGTGGAGGACGACGCATTACGGCAAGCCATCGGGACGTCCACCGTCGAGGTCACATTCGAGAACACCTCGTGGGCAATGGCCTCGAGCGCGCAAGGTGTATGGCTCCGTGCCGATGTCTTTCGCATCGTGGCCGACTCGGACTTGACTATCGCCCCGGACACGCCGATCCTGGTCCACCAGGGAGCCGGTTTCGGCAACATCACCTTTACGAGCTTCCACAATCTCCCCAAGGTGGACCAGGCCTGGACAGAACTCCAGGTGCGGATGCTCGACGCGATGGGAGGAGAGTAGACCCGTGCGTGCGCGTGCCACCAACTCCTGCTTGCGAATGGGTCGAGCCGCGGTGTTCCTGGCCACACTCGCCTGCCCGCTGGCAACGTGCCGCAGCCTGGAACCCACGGTCTTCCCCGCGACCATGACCGAAGAGTACGTCCAGTCACCTCTCCGCATGGTCGACGTCCTGCTGGTGATAGACAGTTCCGGGAGCATGGAGGAGGAGCAGGAGCGGCTCTCCCGGAACTTCCAGGCCTTCATCCGGGCCTTCGTCGATGCTCGAGTCGACTACCACGTGGGGGTCATCACCACGGACCTGAGAAACCAGGAGCAGGCCGGACGCCTCCTCGGCGACGTACCGTTCATCACCCCACAGACCCCGGACGCGGCCGATGTCTTCGCCGACAACGTCACGGTAGGCACCAACGGCAGTGGCCTGGAAATGGGGCTCGAAGCCGTGGCGCTCGCCCTGTCGGAACCGCTCGTGTCCACCTACAACGCGGGCTTCCTCCGCGACGCCGCCTCCCTGTCCGTGGTCGTCTTCTCCGACGAGGACGACATGTCCCCCGGGTCGGTGGACGACTACCTCAACTTCCTCGCCGCGCTGAAAGGAGACCGGGCGTACCGAGACCACGCTTTGATGAACGTGTCGGCCGTGGTCGGGGACGTTCCCTACGGGTGCGAGGCCTCGGACGGGACCGGCGTGGCGGGCGCGGGCACCCGGTACACCTACGCGGCCCAGTCCACGAACGGGGTCACTGCCAGCATCTGCTCCGACGATTTCACCCCCATCGTGGAGTCCCTCGGGCTGGACCTGTCGGGCCTCCGCGACGAATTCCCGCTGACCCGCTGCGCTCGTGCGGACACCCTCGAGGTGGTCGTAGAGGGCCGACTCGAGCAGCAGGGGGTGGCCTACAGCTACCGTCCGGACCGCCGATCCATCCTTTTCGAGCCAGGCTGGATCCCCGGACCGGAAGAGACCATCCGCATCTCATACGAGTACTATCCCGATAATCAGCCGTCATGCCCGGCGGGAGAACCCACACCTTCGGATACACCATGAGGCCGACCCCCGCGAAAAAAGGAGCCGCAGTCGCGCTGTACGCCCGGATCGCCATCGTGGCGGCCACAGTCGGGATGGCGTGGCCCGCCGGCTGCGGAGACGCGCCGCTGCCCTGCGACGGCCCGGAAAACTGTCCCGGCGACATGGCGTGCGTCAACGGATTCTGCCAGGAACGCGCCTGCATCTCGAGTCTCGATTGCGCCGTGGAGCAATACTGCGACACGACCACCGGGGCCTGCGTCCAGGGGTGTCTCGAGGACACCGATTGCCGTTTCGGTGAGGCGTGCCGCTCCGGTGCGTGCTCGCCCGGAAAATGCACGTCCACCACCATCGATTGCCAGGCGGGACAGTACTGTGACGAAGCGACCGGGACCTGCTTCCAGGCAGCCGGCCCCTATTGCACCCCGTGTGTCACCGACATGGATTGCGGGGGAGGCAACAACCGGTGCATGTACGTGGGGGGAACAGGCCCCTATTGCCTCCCGGAATGCGGCAACTCCCGCCCGTGCCCGGCCGGTTATGACTGCGTTCCCCTGACACGCTCCGGCGAGATCATCTCCTACTATTGCGTGGCCCTCTGTGGATACATCAACTCCGCCGACCCGGATGACTGGACGGCCGACGTCACCGGGCTGACCTGTGGTGCGAACCTGGAACACTCGAAACGATGACCCGGACCCCCCGAAAAGTGCCCGTTTCGCCGGCCCTCATGCTCGGCGCAGCCATTACGGCCGCAGCAGGCTGCGGGCAGCCGGTCGCCGATGACGACTCCGCCACCCCCGCACCCGTGGCGGCGGACACGGACGGTCCCACCATCTCCATGTCGCCGATACCTGACGGCCAGCCTCTCGACACATCCGTCCCCGTGACAGTCCGGTTGGCCGACCCGTCTGGTATCTCGAATGCGTTCCTCTACTACCGGGCGCCCGGTACCGACTACTGGGGAAGCAGCGACTTCGTCCGCCAGGAGGACGACCGGTACGCCAGCGAGATTCCGGCCGCGTTCGTTCAGCACGACGGCGTGGACTACTACGTCGAGGCCAGCGACGGATCGGTCAACCACAACACGAGCGCGTGGCCGGACGCGGGAGCAGCCTCTCCCGAACATTTCGCCACCGAAGAGGTCTCCGGGCAGTTCCCCTATGTCGCCACGTTCGACCCGCCCGGGGGCACCGAAGCCTGGGCGCTCGAGGACACCGGGTGGCGCGGCTACGTCGCCGGATTCGACGACGGTGACAATTGGCACCTGTGCGAAGACTCGAGCCAGTCCGGGGCCTACTCCGCATGCCACGACCACGGGAGCCCCTACCAGACCAGTCCGTTCCTCGACTACCTGGTCAGCCCCCCCATCGACCTGTCGAACACCGCGGCCGCCGACCTGTTCTGGACCGAGTTCGCGGACTACAGCCGCTATGCACAGCACCAACTCCTGGTGTCGACCGGGCATCCCAATCCCGCCTCGGGCGACTACGTGGTGCTGCTCGATCCCCTGCCGGTCGCGCCGGAGGCCGAAGGAAGCTGGGCGAGGAGCCTGCACGTGGACCTCTCCCCGTTCGCCGGAGAGCCGGTGGTCTACATCGCCTTTTCCTACAGCGGAATGTGGGGCGACGACTGGTACCTGGACGACATCACCATCGCCGAGCCCACGGCGGACCTGCGATTCGACGATCCCGTCGTCGAGCCCGGCAAGACCGACCCCGGGGGCATGGTCCGCCTGACCATCGACGTGGAGAACGCGGGCCTCGTCGCCTCGAGCCTCTTGACAGCGGTCGTGACCTCCCCCGACGGCCAGGTGACGGTCTCGCCTCAGGAGATGGCGCTCCCGGGCGTGGCTCCGGGCGAACGGGTCTCGGTCGGACCGTTCGAAATTCTCGTCGACGCCGCGCACGCCGAGGACGTGTACATCCCCGTGGCCATCACCCTCTCCGACGACACCAACACCTGGCAGGACGAGACCCGGATCCAGGTGGGCCAGCCGCCGGTCGCACGTATCGACATCTCGCACGAATTCGAGGACGACCTCCAGGTCTACCTGGGATACGGTCCCCCCGCCGATCCGGACCTTCGGATCACGGTCCAGGAGGACGAAGGGGAAGACAGCTCCGGGACCTTCCACTGGGACGTGGACATCTCCGGCTACGCCAGCGCCCTTCCGCCCAACAGCACATCCAACCGCTGGTTCCTCGAGGTGTGGGACGACTCGATCGGAAACACCGGCCGGATCGAAGCGTTCCAGATCCAGATCGGCGGCGAACTCTATGTCTGTACCGGGCTGCCGGAGCCCATTCCGGACGACGGAACGCCTGTCATCGTCTACATCCCCGGGCGCCCGGAGCTGGAACTCCGCACCGCCGCGGTGGATCCCGCGCCGGCAGCCCCGGGGGCCACCGAGGAACTCCGCGTGATCCTCAACAACACATCCTCTCCCCCACAGGGCACCTTGACAGGAGAACTCCACGGCGTCAGCACCGATATCGACATGCTCGAGGGCGGCCCGATGACGATGACCTACACCGCCGTCGACTCCTCCGACGACGGTACGACCGGGATCATCTCCCACGACCTGCCATTCCGCTTCCGGGTGGCGGACACCCACGTGGACTCCACCCCGGTCCTGTTCAACCTGCTGATCACCGACGAAGTGGACATCTGGTCCGTTCCCATCGTGGTGGATGTGCCCTACCCGGTGCTCGGCGGCCTTGGGCTCGAAATCGAGGACACGTCGGGGAAGGGGGCCACCGACAGCGCACTCGAGCCGGGGGAGACCACGGGGTTGCGCCTGCGCGTCCGCAACAGCGGTGGCCTGCCCACGTTCGCCCAAGTCGAGGCCCACGTCCGCATCCTCTCGGACGACGGTGCAGGAGCATACCTCGAGCCCACCACAGCCGTGCTCTACCCGGACCCACGAGAAGACGACGGCGTGTCGCCCAACCCGGAGACAACGCCGCCTTCGTCATCCTCGCCAGCACCTACCCCCACCCTGCTGCCACCAGGCGGCCCCATCCCCGCCGGCGGTGGAGGCAAGAGCGACCTCCTCTCCATCGGCGTCTCGAGCGGGTCCCCGGGCGATCGCGTCGAACTCGAGGTCACGCTTTCGGACGGCACGCTCGAGTGGATGGAGCGCCGGACGCTCGTCCTGTCGGAGACGCCGTGGAATCCGTTGACCGCGAGCGACGATCCGCAGGGCGACGCGGACGACTACCCCATCGACTTCGCTGCCGGCACGTTCCGGCTGTCGGGCTCGTTGCTGGACATGGGGTGGACCAGCCACGCGACCTTCGATATCGACGATACCTACCTCTATGGTTTCATCTCGAGCCGGGCCGAATACCAGTATGCGATCGTGTTCGTGTACGGGGAGGCCCGGTTGTATCGCTGGTACGAGGACGACACGACGGGCATCGGGTACTGGTACCGGCGCTACTCTCCCCCCGCCTCCCTGAGCGCGGTCCAGGCGAGCGACACCCAGGTAGTGCTTTCCATCGACCTGGCAGACATCGGCTTGACCGGGGCGGCGTTGTTCGGCGGCGCGTCGGCGGGCGCCTGCGACGGGGGGTCGGCCTGCGACTACGCCCCGGACAGCGCTTCCACCGGCGAGGGGCTGACCAGGTTCCACTGGTAGGCTCGAGGCCCGTCACGAACCGCGCCGGACATGATCCCGGGGATCGAAACCGGGTGGAACCTCGAATCGCGCGTCGAGGCACCTCGCGGACGTGACGCGGTCGGTCCGGAACGTGAGCACCCGCCTCCCCCGCTGGCAGTAAGCGATCATGTAGGGGGGGGAGAGGTGATAGATGTGGACGTGCCGCGGGGCCGGCGCACTCCCGCCAGTTCCGGACGGCCGGGACGGACGAATGTATGCCATCTCCACGACCCTCCGCTCCCGCGCGCCACGCTCGAGTTCTTGCAGCACCTCGGGCGCACCGAGTCTGCGGGCCTCGACGCGAGCACAGGCATCGAAGAGATCCTGTAGCCGCGCCGGCGGGTGCTTCTCGTGGTACAACCTGAGGATGGAGACGAACACCCGGGCGGTCAACATGGCGTCGCCCAGCGCACGGTGCCGATCTGACGGCGCGGCGCCCAGGCGGCGGGAGACGGCGTCGAGGCTGTGGTATCTCTCCGACGGGAACATCAACCGACTGAGACACAGCGTGTCGAGGACCGGGAGGTGAAGTGCCGGCCTTCCGGTCCTCTCCAGTGCTCTCTCCAGGAAACCCAGGTCGAAAGCCACATTGTGCCCGACCACTATCCGGTCTTCCAGGAAGGCCACGAACGGGTCGATGACCTCCTCGATCGATGGCATGGCTGCCAGGGCGTCGTCCGGAATCCCGTGGACGGCGAAAGCATCCCGGGACACCGGTCGGCCCGGGTTCACGAGTTGGCTGAAACAGGGGTCCGGCCGAACGCGGAGACCATCCACGCGGACCGCCGCCAGTTCGATCACTTCGTCGCCCCGGGCGGGGTGCAGGCCCGTGGTCTCCAGGTCGATCACTGCAGCGCGCACTTCGGTCACCGGGACATCCTGGAGCGCTGGAGGAAGAGAGGGGGAAGAGCCTCGCAACATCGTCTTCTCCTCTGCAGGAGCGCGGACGGGTGGGCCAGGACCCCTCGAGCACTCCGGGCCCCGTCCGGTGGTCGCAACCTGTTGACACCCGCCCACATCTGGGCAACCCTGGGTCCATGCTTCGAGAGACGACCGTACTGACACACCTGGCCCAGGGGTCTGGGGACATCGTCCGCGAAAACCTGGTGGCCTGCAACGACCTTTCCTTGAACGCATTCTACGTTCCGCGGGGAATGACCCTGGCGTTCCAGCCGATGCCCGAAGTCGACCGCCTGCACATCCTGCTCGACGGTGCCTGTACGATACTACCGGGCCGCAATGCGTTCAAGGTGGAAAAGGGGGCCGCCGTCGCCATGGCCGCGCCGGGTGCGCACAGGATTCTCGCCGCCGAGTTCGGTGTGGCGCTGATGACCATCGCTTTTCGTCACGCAGAACAGGCGGCGAACCGGTCCGGGGACGGTATCACCCTCTTCGACCTCACGGGAGGCCCCCCGGGGGAGGCGGCGGCGCAACTGGCGTCCTGGGCTTCCAGGCCGAGCGTACACGGGCGGGCATACCTCGTGTCATCGGGAGCCGAACTCCACGGATCGCTCAGGGTCTCCGCAGGATCGACCCGTGTTTTCCTGGTCTTGAGCGGCAAGATCTCCGTGGAGACCCCTTCGGGGACCACCGTGGTCGCAGCTCCCGGGCTGCTCCAGGTGCCTCGAGACACGCCCCACCGCGCGAGGCGGCACGGTGGAAGCGCAGCCAGGGTGCTCCTGCTCTCCGACAGGGAACCGGTGGAGGATATCGTCAACCATCTTCCCTGTGGCGCGAGAGCCCGCCACTGCCGGCTGACCGACCTGTGGGGCGACGGCCAGGTGGTGATGGACGGCGAGGGCGCCATTGTCGCCTGCAACGACGCCGCGGCCGACATGCTCGGACTCCCCAGCCGGCCTCGAGGACGTTCCCTGTTCCCCTCCTTGCTGCCCGAGGATGCCGCCTGGCTTTCCCGGCGGCTCAGGCAACCGGCATCCGCATCGCCAGCAGGCCGCCAGTTCGGTTCGCCGCACCGGCCCGAGGAGACCATGCCGGCGTTGCTGGTCCCCCTCCAGGGACAGGCCAAGCTGAAACAAGCCATGCTCCTCCTCCGCGCCCATGCTCGGATCACACAACCATCCACGACCGCCGAGCACCCCGCGGCGCGGGCGGCGCGTGATCCGGCCCGGTCCCTCGAGGCGTTCGTGGCCGTCTCGCCTCGCATGGCGAAAATCGCTGCCGGCCTTCCCCCGGTGGCCCACTCGCGGGCATGGGCCATCGTTCGGGGAGAGCGAGGCACCGGTCGCACGACCGTGGTCCGGCTGCTGCACCATCTCGAGAGCGATCCGGAATCGCGCTTCGTGACCAGGGACTGCACCGGTATCGACCGGGCGCAGCTTCCCGGCGTCCTGGTGCGCCGCGACGACGATGACACCGGGGAGTGGAGGCCCGGGCCCTGGCTCCTCGAGGCCAGGTCGGGAACCCTGCACCTGGTCCATTTGCAGGCCCTGCCGGGGAAGCTCCAGGTGGAGATCCTGCACCGGCTGGCCCTGCTCGGCGACTCCGGCCGCCGCGTGACGCGGGTCGTCATCGAGTTGGACCGCCGGCCTCACCATGGGCTGGCAGCGGAGATCCCTGCCGATCCGTTTCCGACTCGAGGCGGATTCGCCATGATCGAATTGCCCCCGCTGAGAGATCGTCCATCGGACATCCCCAGGCTTCTCGAGGCGTTTTTCCAGGAATTCGCGGGCAACCATCCCCCGCCGTCACTCTCGAGCCGCGGGTTCGAACTGCTCCTTTCCTACCGCTTTCCAGGAAACCTGCTCGAGCTGAGGACCATCGCCGAGGCGCTGTCGGTCTTCCCTCTCGAGGGCCCCGTGTCGGAGGAAGCGCTGCGCGCGATCCTGGGCGCCAAGACGCCGGACGACCCCGCCCCGGACCGGCGCGTCCCCACGCTGGCGTCGTGCGAACGAGACCTCGTGGAGCGGGCACTGGAGCAGGCGGGGGGCAACAAGAGCGAGGCGGCGAGACTCCTGGGGATTCCTCGAGCGCGGCTCAATCGGCTCATCCTGAAGCACCAGGTCCGTTGACCAGAGGCGGTGGTGGCAGGGTGGTGGCTCGAGGCGATCCCTGGCCCGTCCCGGTTCCGGCGCCCCGGTCGCTCCTGGCGTCGTGCCCTTGGCGCAGGGAGAGCGCGAGCGCGATCAGGACCAAGCCGTCCAGGTAGTAGAAGTAGTTGAGGTAGCCCTGGCGGGCAAGGACGGGGAACATCCCCAACGTGGCGGAGGCGGTCAAGAACCCGAGGAGGGAGCGGCGTGCTCGCGCAAGCAGGTAGAGCCACACGAACGCCGTTCCCAGGGCGAGCCATGCCAGCCCCGGTTCCCACCCGGTTGCCAGCTCGATGGTCCAGGACAGGGATATCGAGCGGGGCATGGGGAGAGCCAGGTGGTAGCCCACGACATCCTCGTAGAAGGCGCGGGGGTTCCACACCACGAAAGGCACGACGATCACGGCGAACGTCGCCGCCATGATCCCCAGGGCGCGCCACCCGATTCCTGGAATCCTCCCCAGGAACGGGATGGAAGCCCAGGCCGTCTGCTTCAGCGCAAACAGCCATCCCAGGGGAACGAATCTCCAGGGAGATCGAGGATACTGGAGCGACATCCAGACGAACGCCGCCATGGCCAGGACCTGCTTGAACTCCACCCAGGCCTGCTCCTGTGTCCGCAATGCTTGCGGGAAGAACAGGAGGAGAAGCACGGCCAGCTCCGCCGAATGACGCCGCAAGTCATCGCCGCGCCCGTTTCCGCGCACAATAAAGTAGAGTAGCGCGGCCGCGAGCAGTTCCGCGGCCACCTGGCCCCAGCGCATGTCCCCGAGAAGCAGCGCCGATGGCGTATCGAAGATGAACTGGCCGGGCAGGTAGGCATACAGAGACACGCTTCTTGGATCGACCATGTGGAAGGTTCGGTCGTAGGGGTTGACACCGTGCCACAGCCCCTTCGCTCCCTGGTTGGTGAACCAGAAGACATCGATCAGGGGTTCTGGAGAAACGTTCAACGCCACGACCCGCAGGACGACGGCCGCCCCGCAGAGCACCCAGAACACCTGTCTTCGCCGGGCGTACACGGGGCCCAAGATGCTGTTCGCGGGGGGACGGTTCGGCAGGAAGTAGACCGCAAGCAGGGGGAGACAGACGAACCGCATCGGAAGCATGGCCTGCCGGTCCTCCCCGTACAGGGTGTTCCCGAAAAGGGTGAACAGCACGCCGGATACGACGAGCACAGCGCCCAGGGTCGTCTGCCACCGAGCCGGGTCCGCCTCCGATGCCCGGTTGGACAGGGCCAGGACCAGGAAAGACGCCAGGGCCAGGCCGACCTGAAAGGACAGCAAGGCGAGGTCGTCCGCGCCCTTTTGCGGGGAGACAGCCAAAATCAGGAGCAGGTGTGCCAGAATGAGAGTCCCGGTCGTGGTGGGCCGCCGGAGTGTCCGCATCAGGTCATCCACCCTCCCCGGTTGCGAGACAGGCGCCTCGAGGCCCCTGTCGCCCCCGGCGGTCGCGCCGCCCGGGAAGGACCTGGACGCGCCGGTTCGCGCCAAGGCGTGTCAAAAGGCGTAGTTGACATCGATGGACATCGACGAATCTTCGGAGCTTCTGCCGTAGATGAAGTGGACGATGAAGGACTGGTTCCAGGCGACGATCAGGCCACCTCCGAACCCGAAATGGTAGCCATTCCACACGGTGAGAGGCTCGAGCGCGTCGTCGAACACGCTGCCCGTATCGCACAGGGCCAGAAGCTTGAATGCAAACGTCTGGCCGCCGAATGCTGCTCCGGCGAATCGCCAACGAATCTCCGCGTTGGCGTCGGTCATCGTGTCACCGATGAAACGGTTGCTCTTGTAGCCCCGGAGGGTGCGGTTGTTGCCCAGGCCCGCCTGCGTCTGCAGCAAATAGGCGAAGTTGCCCAGTTCGTGGAAGGGGATGTTCCCGGTGGTCGTGGTGTAGGCGGCGCGCAACGCAAACGTCAGGTGGTTGACCGGTGACACGTAGTAGCGAGCGCCAAACGTGGACCGGGTGAAATCGAAATCCGAACCCAGGAACCGTGTCCCGATGCTCAGCGTGTAGTCGATGTAAATGCCCCGCGTCGGATCCGGCTCGAAATCCCTCGTATCGTACCCGAAGCCCAGCTTCACCTGGTTGACCCACCCGTCGTAGTCCTCGGCGGGGTCGCCGGGCAGGGTCGAAAGCCGCGTCGGGCCGGAGGTGTAGTCCTCCCCCTTGATGGAAAACGTCTCGCCGTCCCAGGGGATGACATCCACGTGCTTGATTTCGAAACCGGCCAGGACCCGGCCAACGTCCCACACGTTCCGGTACAGGTTCAGGTAGAACTTGGGCCTGAGTATCGTGTACTTGTCATACTTGAAGTTGGTATACGCGCAGTTCTCACGGCCGCACTCCTCCGGCGTGGCGACCAGGAACTCGTCGCTGTACTGGGCGTAGCTATCGTAGGTGTTGCCATCACGGTCGGCAAGCGTGGCATTGCTGTCCGAGCCGATCCCGAAGAAGTTGGCGTTCAATTTCTTTTCATAGACGACCGAGGTACGAATCCGGAGTTCCGTGCCCAGGAAGTAGGGCATGTCCGCTTCGATGAAGTGATACTGCAATCCCAGCGTCGTCGCATACCCCTGCACGGTGATGCTGTAGAAATAGGGCGTGTACCTGAACCACTTGTCTTCCTTCTTGCCATTGTTGAAAAACAGCACTCGAGCGCCGTAGCCGAAGCCATCGTCCGAATTGTACAGAACGATGGGCACGCCGGTCGGAAACCACCCCTCCCTTTTTTTTGCCAACACGTCCTCGCTCAGTTCGACCGCTCGGACGGCACGCGACGACACGAGCAGCAGCATGATCGAGACGAGCAGCAAGGACTTCCATCTCATTGGTGGCTCCTTTCTCATTCCATCGAAGTGGGTGGCAGATGGATACCTGGCTCGAGCGGCTCGTGCCGGACCATCCCCCCACCAGACCCTTGACGGCTGGGCTGACCGCTTCAAGCTACCACCTCCACAGCGGGACATCAAGCGGAACGTCACCTGGAGAGCCGCTCCCTGGCCCGTCCGGACCCAGGCGCTTCCTTTCGACCACGAAAACTGCGCATATTGCCAGGTATTCAATCGTAGACATGGATTTTTTCGCACACCCGGCGACATCCGGTTGACAAGCGCTTTGCCGTCGATAGTATTGAGGGAGCGATGTACGCTGGCACGATACCCCATCGGTACCAGGGGGATGGTGCCCTTTAACGGGGGTTGCCGATGGCGAGAAAGAAACGCATGCTCGTCGGAGGCGTCCTGATACTGCTGGTGTTCGCCGGATTTCTCGTATCCGTCGTCGACCAGGGCGTCGGGGCGTTGCAGTACTACCACACCCTCGAGGACTTCGACCAAGCCCGGCGCGATGGCAAGGTCGAAGTGAAGAAGGGGTTGCGGTTGAACGGGCTGGTGGCTCCAGGCACCATCCAGAAGGACCTCGAGCGGATGCAGATCCGCTTCGACCTGACCGACGGGACGCGTACCATCCCCGTCGTTCTGACACGCCTTGACGTTTCGGACCTGTTCAAGGACAATGCCAACGTTGTGATCGAGGGCCGGCTCGGCGCGGACGGTGTCTTCGTGGCAGAGAACCTGATGACCAAATGTCCCACCAAGTACGAGGCGGCAGAAGGGTCGCCGGCCGGCTCGGCGAAATGAGAATGACGCCACGGCGGTTTCCCTCCCCTGTGTGAACTGCTGGAAAGCGAGTTGCCTGATGAACGCCCAGTTGGGGTACTACCTTCTCTGGTTCGCATTGATCTTGTCCGTCTACGCCGGGGTTGCCGCCATTTCCGGATCGGTGACTCGAGACAGCCGGTATCACGACAGTGCGATACGCGCGGTTTACGCGACGTTCCTGGTCCTGGTTGGTGCAGCAGGGATCCTCGTGTACGCCTTCCTTGCCGACGATTTTTCCATCGAGTACGTGGCGGACCATTCGAGCCGAGTCCTGCCGAGGTTTTACGCGGCCACCGGGTTGTGGGCGGGCATGGAGGGTTCGCTGACCCTCTGGTCTCTCATCCTGGCGGGGCTGACAGCGTTCGCGGTGTACCGCAACCGGGTGCGTGCCAGGGAACTGATCCCGTGGGTGATCGTCACCCTGTCGGTCGTGCAGGTCTTTTTTCTGCTTCTGCAGATATTCGTCGCCGGCCCGTTCGAACGGGTTTCGGGCCTCCTGCCTACGGACGGCCGGGGGATGAATCCGCAGCTCCAGAATCCGGGCATGGCGTTTCACCCTCCCACGTTATACATTGGCTACGTGGGGTGTGCCGTGCCGTTTGCATTCGGGATGGCGGCGCTTGTCACGAACAGGCTCGACGACCTGTGGCTCAGGTTGACCCGGCGTCTGACCCTGCTGGCGTGGCTCTTCTTGTCCATCGGTATCATGCTCGGGGCCTGGTGGGCCTACGTCGAGTTGGGGTGGGGCGGCTATTGGGCCTGGGACCCCGTCGAGAATGCGTCGCTTCTACCCTGGTTGACAGCCACCGCGTTCCTCCATTCTGCGATGGTGCAGGAGCGCCGGAACATGTTCAAGATATGGAACATGTTGCTGGTGTTCTTGACGTTCTTCCTGTCCATCCTGGGGACGTTCCTCACCCGGTCCGGCTTCGTCCAGAGCGTGCACAGCTTCGCGGCATCCTCGATCGGCTGGTACTTCATCGGCTTCATGGTGCTCATACTCGTCGCCTTCCTGGTGCTGTTCCTCGGGCGGCTTCCCGGGCTGCGCAGTGCTGGGCAGATCGAAGCCGTGTTGAGCAAGGAGGCCAGTTTCGTCTACAACAACTGGCTGCTGATCGCCGTGCTGGTCGTCATGCTGGTCGGCACGTTCGGCGAGCCGATTTCCCGTGCCTTGACCGGGGTGGCGACGACGTTCCGGGGCCCCTATTTCAACACGCTGAACATCCCCCTGGGCATCCTGATCCTCGTGTTGACCGGGATCTGCCCGGCCATCGCGTGGCGCAGGGCCACCCCGGCCAACCTCAAGCGGAATTTCGTCATCCCGCTGGTGATCTCGACCGCATTCACCGCGGCGGTCGTCATTACCGGGTACGCCCTGGGGGAGGTCGATCTGGTTGCGTCGCCCGCTCATCGTTACGCCGTCCTGACCTTCTGGTCGGGCGCATTCGTTGCCGTGGTGGTTGGCATCGAGTTCCACAAGGGGGCTCGAGCGCGCCGTAGGAGCAAGGGGGGGAGCTATCCTGGTGCGCTTCTGAGCCTGTTCCGTCTCAACAGCCGGCGATACGGGGGCTACCTGGTGCACCTGGGCGTGGTGTGCATGTTCGTGGGGTTTGCCGGCAACGCTTTCAACTCGGAATCCCAGCACGTGATGAAGCCTGGCGAGACCGTGGAGGCCGGCCGGTACTCCTTGACTTACGCCGGGAAGCGTGACATCTCGCGCTCGACCTTCGCTGGTATCGAGCTGAACTTGAGGGTGTCTCGAGGAGACCGCAACCTGGGCACCTACGGCCTCCAGAGGCGTTTCTACTACCGCGAGGATCAGACGACGACCGAGGTGGCCATCCGGTCCACACTTCTCGAGGACCTTTACCTCATCTTGATATCCCTGGAGGAGGACGGGACCGCGATCATCAAGGCCAGGGTCAACCCGCTCGTGTCGTGGGTGTGGCTTGGAAGTGGTCTGCTCGTGCTCGGCACCCTCGTCGCCCTGGGGACGACACCGGCGGAACGACGGGGGAGAGCATGACAGGGGCATGGAAGAGTTCGACCGTCTGGGTCTTGTGTTTTCTTACGTGGACGTTCGTCGAGCCGGCGCACGGTTTTCCCGGCATGAAGACCGCGGACCGGGGTTCGGGATCCGGTGCCGGTACGAAGGCCGGGCAGCCGGGCACGCTGGTGGAGCCGCCCCCCGGAGGGACGCCCCCCCCTGCCACCGTGGCGGGCATCGAGGCGTTGCTTGCAGGGTCCGGGACTCCGCGCCCCCTCCCGGAGTCGGGCCCGGGTGTCATCTCGGTTCGTGTCACCGACGACGTCTCGGAGCACCCTGTGCTCGGCGGCCTCGATGTCATCCTGACGGCCGTTCTTTCCGGCAAGGTGATCGGGCAAGAGCAGGCGGAGACCGATTCGGAAGGCAGGTGCGCGTTTCGCAACCTGATCACCGAGTCGTCGGTGGTCTACACGGCCACGGTGATCTACCAGGGCGTGCGATACACGCACCCATCGTTGACGTTTCCAACGGATACGACCGAGGCCGACCTCGAGTTCCAGGTGTACCCGTCCGGTCCCGCCCCGGGGAAGGCGTCCATCCGGGGCGTCCACGTCATTCTCGAGACGCTCGACACCGGCAAGGGCGTGCAGGTGACGGAGATGCTATTCATCGACAACCCGGAGAAGCGCGCGCTGGTCGGCGGCCCGGAAGGCATTGTCACGTTCGCGCTGGAACTTCCGAAGACCGCATCCCACCTCGAGGTCGGACAGGGACTCCAGCGTGACCAGATCTCGGTCGGCGACGGGACCCTTTACTATGGTGGCCCGCTCTATCCCGGCGACAACAAGGTTCTGCTATCCTATCACGTGACTCCGGCGGTCGGCTGGACCTTCCAGCGGCGCGTGTCGTTTCCCGTGGAGATGTTCGACGTGTTCGTCAAGGAGTCCGCGCTTCGGGTCGTCAGCCAGGTGCTGAAGGGCGGTGAACCCCTCAACATGCGGGGGGCGGACTTCCTGCGATACCATGGTGGCCCCTTCGACCCGGGAAGCCTCATCAGCTTCCGCGTGGACCCCGCGCCGACTGCGATGGCCGCAGCCGGATCGGGCCGGACTTCCGCGGTACCCGTGGCGGTCATGGCCGCGTTGTTCGCCAGTATCTTCGTGGCGTTGCCC
Organism: Myxococcota bacterium; assembly: GCA_024278455.1. Lineage (GTDB taxonomy): Bacteria > Myxococcota_A > UBA796 > JAJRTE01 > JAJRTE01 > JAJRTE01. The sequence goes on along the minus strand of JAJRTE010000215.1, from coordinate 5,763 downwards.
ATCCTCCGCCCCGCCTCGAGCACCGGCGCCAAGTCCGACACCGCGTTGGACGCGGAACGCCGGTCTCTCGAAAGCGAGCGGGATCGTCACCTCCTCGCCGTGTCAGAGATCGACATGGACTTCCAGGATGACAAGCTTGGAGAAGACGACTACCACCGGCTGCGCAAGCGGCACAAGCAGGCGGCCATGGAGGCCATGCGCAAGCTGGACAGCCTTCCCGCTGCGGACCACCCGAATTTCTGTACGCGGTGCGGGAAACGCCTCGAACCCGGCGACCAGTTCTGCGCCCGGTGCGGCGCCAGGATCACGGCAGGCGGGTGACCTTCATGGAGCAGGCGTCGGCCCCGGCCATCCAGGCAATCGGTCTCAAGAAGCGCTTCGGACACCGATGGGCGCTCAACGGTGTCGACCTCGAGGTCGCTGCCGGACAGTTCGTCACCCTTTTCGGCCCGAACGGGGCCGGGAAGACGACCCTGGTACGCATCCTGTCCCAACTCGTTCGTCCCACGGCAGGAGAGGTTCGGATCGACGGCCGGTCCCTCGATGCGGACAGCGGTGAGATCCGGCGCCAGGTGGGGGTCATCTCCCACTTGACCATGGTCTATCCTTCCCTGACCGGCAGGGAGAATCTCTTGTTCTTCGCCCGTCTGTTCGACGTTCCCGAGCCGCATCGGCGCGTCGAGCAGGTCCTCGACCAGGTGGCGCTGTCCTCGCGGGCGGATTCGCCCGTGCGCACCTATTCCAGGGGCATGGCGCAGAGGCTGGCCATTGCTCGAGCCGTGTTGCACGATCCCAGGATCGTGCTGCTCGATGAACCCTACACCGGGCTGGACGAACGGGCCGCCGGCCGGTTCACCCGGCTCCTTCGCCAGCTCGCCGACGGCTCCCGGACACTCCTGTTGACCACCCACAACCTCGAGCAAGGCCTGGAACTCAGCCACCGTGTTGCGATCCAGGTCGCCGGGCGCATCGTCTACGACGCACCGGCTCGAGGCCTCGATCATGCCACCCTCCGGGAACGGTACCTGGAACTGACTCGAGAGGCTCAGCCGTGAAACTTGTGCGCGACATGGGGTTCATGGTGATGAAGGAGCTGCGGACCGAGTGGCGTACCAAGGAGATCCTGACGGCGATGGGCGTGTTGGGCATCCTGGTGCTGATCGTCTTTGCCTTCGCCTTTCCACCAGGCAGCGTGCGCTACCAGCGGTTGGCACCGGGTATCCTCTGGGTCGCCTTCGTCTTCGCAGGCATCCTGGGAATGAATCGGTCCATGGCCCAGGAGAAAGAGGACGGTTGTCTCCAGGGGTTGCTCCTCACCCCGATGGACCGGGGCGCCCTCTACCTGGGCAAGCTGCTGGCCAATTTGATCTTCCTCTCTGCCATCGAAGCGCTCGTCGCCGGACTGTGCATTCTCTTCTTCAACGTCTCCTTCTCCGAGGGATTCGGCCTGTTCGTCCTCGTGACCCTGCTCGGTTCCACGGGCTATGTCGCGGTCGGGACATTGTTCTCCGCCATCGCCGCCCAGACTCGATTCCAGGAGGTCCTCCTTCCGGTGCTCCTCATCCCCCTCGCCGCGCCCATCCTCATCGCGGTCGTCAAGTGCACCGGCGCCATCCTCGACGGTAGCGGTTTCGAGGCCGTCGCGTTCTGGGTGAAGTTCCTGGCCGCGTTCTACGCCGTGTTCGTTATCGGCGGTTTCCTCGTCTTCGAATATGTTGTGCAGGAGTGAATGCGATGACAACGATTCACTTGGTCCTTGCGATCGCCATTCCAGTCGTCCTGATCGGCGGCTACCGTGTGTCCATTGCGATCCGGCGCCGCCGGATCGCACGTGCGCTCGAGGCGTTGCTCAAAGAACGACGCCCCGGTGAAAACGGCGCCCAGGACAGCCTGACACCCGGCGAGTAACCCTTCGTTTCGCATAAGATTTCCCGACGACATCGCCACGGCGGGTCGCAATCCCATCCACTGGCGCCTGGGCACATTCCCTACATCTTCTTCCGTGCCGACCATCGAGAAGAACCTGGCTCCGGCAGCATGTACCCTGTCGGGGAATCGATGTGGCCACCCCCTTCTCCCGTGTCGTGATGCCCGTTCATCACGTATGAGACAGGCTGGTCACCTGCTTTCCCCGGCTGCCTCCTCCGGGGCTCCGTCGCAAAAAGGGAATGCCATCGCCCGGCGCACATCCGGGAGATCCAGGAGGAGCATGACAAGCCGGTCCACGCCCAGCGCAATCCCCCCGCACGGGGGCAGTCCGGCCTCGAGCGTCTCGAGGTAGTCTGGGTCCGATTCGAACACCGGTGCGCCGATGGTCCGGCGCACTTCGCGCTCCTCTTCGAACCGTGCCCGCTGCGCGACCGGATCGTTGAGTTCCGTGTAGGCGTTGGCGACCTCCACCCCGGCGATGTACAGCTCGAACCGCTCCGCCACAGGAACCGGGTCGTCACGCACCTTGGCCAGCGCGGCCAGCCGCACGGGGTAGTCCACCAGGAACAGGGGCCGGTCGAAACCAAGACGGGGCTCCACCCGGTCCGCCAACAGGCGAAAGAAGGCGTCGTCCCAGCTTGAGTCCGGGGGCACGTCGACGCCGATGGCACGGCAGGACCGGGTGAGCACATCCGCGCGGCGCGTTTCGGCAAGGTCGATCCCGGTGGTCTCGAGGACAGCGGCTCGCACAGTGCGCCTGGACCACGGCGGCGACAGGTCCACCGTGTGCCCCTGCCACTGGATCGCCCCTGGCCGGCCCAGGCTGTTCGACACGAAACGCACGAGCGACTCGACATCCTGCTGGATATCCAGGTACGATGCGAAGGCCCTGTACCACTCGAGGAGTGTGAACTCCGGGTTGTGAAACGGGCCGAGTTCTCCGTTACGGAATACGCGTGAGAGCTGGTAGACCTTCTCGATGCCAGCGGCGACCAGCCGCTTCATGGCATACTCCGGGGAGGTCAGCAGGAACACGGGCTCACCACGGGACGAGGGGACCGGGCGATAGCGCGATTCGAACGGGTCGATGTGGGGCTCGAGCCCTGGATAGCGCGCCAGGATGGGGGTTTCGACTTCCAGGAACCCGGCGTCGTCGAAGAAGCGCCTGATGGCGGCGACCACGCTGGCGCGCCGTCTCAGGGTGGCCACGCTCGCCCCGCCCCCCGGCGCGGTCTCCGGGGACGAGGGGTCGGCGGCCCAGGAGGTTTCCCGCAGAGCCTTGGCGAGCAGCCCGAGGCGAACCAGTCGCCAGGAGGCTTTCCCGGTCTCCACGGCTGCCTGGACCACGTCGCCGGGCACCAGGGATGGCCAGAGAAGGTCCGGATCGCACAGAGTGGGACCCGGGGCTCTGTCGAAGGCTGCTGGCGCGGCCACCTGGGGGCCGGGGGGGGGGCGGTGGGACTCCGCCGCCGGCGCAGGGGCCCGCTCGATCCAGACCGTGCCCGAGGCGTCGGCCAGGCACAGCCGATCCTTCAGGACTGTCACCAGGCGGCCGGCAAGGGTCACCACGCAGGCCGCCGCGCCCCTTTGCGCCTCGTCTCGAGCGTCCTCGATGAGATGGGACCGTGCGCAACGCAACGGATAGGGATCGATGCCCCGTCGCAGAAGATCATTGAAAGCGTTTCGTCGCGCATCCACGGGCTATTTCTTGACGCGCTCGAGGTAGGAATCGGTTCGCGTATCCACCTTGATCCAGTCGCCTTGCTCGACAAAGAGGGGGACGAGCACGATCGCGCCGGTGCTGAGCGTGGCGGGCTTGGTGGCACCGGTGGCGGTATCGCCCTTGATGCCGGGCTCGCAGTGGACGATCTCGAGTTCGACGAAGTTCGGCACATCGACCCCGATGGGTCTGCCATTGTACAGGAGCACCTTGACGACCATGTTCTCGGTCAGGTACTTGACGGCATCACCAAGGTCCTCCTCCCTGAGCTGGATCTGCTCGTAGGTCTCGTTGTTCATGAACGTGTAGTGGTCGCCATCCTTGTAGAGGAAGGACATCTCCACTTCCTCGGTGTTGGCCAGTGCCAGCTTCTCGCCCGACCGGACGTTCACGTCGATCACACTCCCCGTGAGCAGGTTCTTGAATCGCGTCCGGGTGAACGCCACACCCTTGCCTGGCTTGACGAACTGGTACTCGATGATGGTGTAGGGCTGCCCATCCATGACGACCTTGGTGCCCTTGCGGAATTCGGATGGCGTTATCATGCGGATTTCCTCGCGTCTGGCGTTGCCCCGGATCCGCGTCCCGACCGGAAACCGGGTAAGAAAGCAAGAAAGTAGCCGAAAAGTGCCGGCGGGTCAACTCGATTCTCGCCGGGCATTGCCATGAGCGCGAGCGATGGCTAAAGTGTTCACCAGCGTCGAGGCACCCAGAACGGCCGGAATGGCTCGAGGCTTCAGGATGGCAGCGTCATGACCGTTCACCCGGAACAGCTTCTCGAACAACGACAAGCGGGGGAGATGGATATCGCCCTCCCCCATGCCGACCTCGTTACCGACCTTGCCAGGCGGATCGCTCGAGCAGGGGGACGGGCACTGGTTGTGGGCGGGTGCGTCCGCGACGCGGTGATCGGCGAACCGGCCGGCGACGTGGATCTGGAGGTCTACGGCATCCCGCCGCGAGAACTCGAGCGGCTGGTGGGAACCGTGGTCACGTCTCGAGTGGTCGGGCGTGCCTTCGGCGTGCTCAAGGTGGGGCCGCTCGACGTGTCCGTGCCTCGCCGCCGCCGGCAATCCGGCCGAGACGGCTTCCTGGACGGCGACCCGGCCATGACCCTGCCCGATGCTGCACGACGCAGAGACTTCACCATCAACGCCCTGGCATGGGATCCGCTGAGCCGGGCTCTCTACGACCCCGTTGGCGGCATGGCCGACCTGGCTTCCGGGCGCCTCCACCCGGTGGACGAGAGCACCTTCGTCGAGGATCCGGTCCGGGCACTGCGCGCGATACGTTTTATCGCCCGGTTCCGGCTCGAGCCTTCTCCCGAGACCCTGCGGTTGTGCGCACAGCTCGCCCCTCGACTCGCCACCTGTCCTCGAGAGAGGATCTTCGGCGAACTCCGGCGCATGCTGCTGGAGGGGGTCCGCGTGGGCCATGCTCTCGCCACGGCGGGGGAGACCGGGATCGTCGGCCACCTCTGGCCGGAACTGCAACGGCTGCGGGGCTGCCCACAAGACCCGTTCTGGCACCCGGAGGGTGATGTGTGGACCCGCACGCTCCTGGCCATCGACGTGGCATGTCGCGAACGCACCGGAACGGCGACCGACGACCTGAAGGTAGGCCTCGCGGTCCTGCTCCATGATCTCGGCAAGCCCGACACCACCGTGGTGGCCCCGGACGGCCGGATCCATACCCATGGCCACGAAACAGCGGGCGAGACACTTGCCGCGGCGGTGCTGCGGCGCTTGACCGGCGAGGCGAATCTCACCGGCGACGTTCTCCGGCTCGTGCGCTACCACCTGGCCCCCACGGCGTTCTACCAGCAACGGGTGCCGGACCGCGCGATTCGACGCCTCGCTACCCGCGTCCGCCTCGATCTCCTCGCTCGAGTGGCTCGAGCCGACCTCCTGGGCCGCACGTCCGGGGAGGCGCAACGGGGCGCGTGTCCCGCGGTGGACTGGTTCCTCGAGCGGGCCGCGGCCCTGAAGGTGCAACACGAGCGCCCTCGCCCAATCATCCTGGGCCGGCACCTCCTCGAGCTTGGCATGACCCCCGGTCCTGCCGTCGGCGCCCTGCTGAAAGACCTTTACGCACGCCAGCTCGACGGGGAGTTC
>JAJRTE010000214.1 GCA_024278455.1 Myxococcota bacterium | reverse complement strand
GAGCTGATGCTGGACAAGGGCTTCGGCCTCACCGAGGCGTTCGAGCGGCTGCTCAACGGGGAGACACTGACCCGACGGGTGGAGGAACACATCGCCCTCCGGGACGTGCACCACCACCCGGATGCCCTGTGGAGCTTCCTCCTCTTCTCCGGGTACTTGAAGCCGGTGGCCACCTGGGCAGACGACTGGGGGGACACGTTCGCCGCTCTCGCGATCCCCAACCTCGAGGTTCGGCTGGCCTACCGGGGGATTTTTCGGGAGTGGTTGACCGCTGGCATGGGCACCTCGGCGGATCTCGACCCGCTGTTCCGTGCCTTGCTCGGCGGCGACGCCGGGGCACTTGGCGAGATCCTCTCCCGGCTCCTGCTCCACCATGTATCGACGTTCGACGCGGCGGGGCGGCACCCGGAGAAGCTCTACCAGGGATTCATCCTCGGGCTGCTGGTGACCCTTGAGAAGACGCACGAGGTCCGTTCGAACCGGGAGAGCGGGTACGGCCGGGCCGACGTGCTGATACGTCCGAAGCGGGCCGGCGACCCGGGCGTAGTCATGGAGCTGAAGGTCCTGGACGAGGACGAGACCGTGGACCATGCCCTGGCCTCGGCCCTGGAGCAGATCGCGTCACGTCGCTACGCCGCCGAACTCGAGGCCGCCGGCGCCTCCCCGGTTCGGGTGTACGGCGCGGTGTTCGACGGAAAGCGGGCCTGGGTGCGCGGCGGCTGACCCAGGGGCGCGGCCGATTATCGTCACTGCATACGCTAGCAATGATATGGTCATCCAGGCGTTCGAGGCTGACGCCTACGACTATCTCGAGAAAATGGGGCGTGTGTTCGGGGCCCTGCTCAGGGCAAAGGTGCGAAACGCGGTCGAAGTGTCGAGGACTCAGCCTGTTGGCGGCCAACGGGCGTGACATGTGAGGAGCAATCCGTTCGCCTGTCCCCAAACGGCAAAGCCGCTGAAACCATAGCGGTTCCAGCGGCTTGCGACCGTGGTGACCCCAAGGGGATTCGAACCCCTGTTGCCGGGATGAAAACCCGGTGTCCTGACCTGGCTGGACGATGGGGTCGCCGACCCGGTGGCGTTGGATCCGAGGTTCGCCCGGGTTCCAGGCCACCGGGAACCCATTGAGCCGCACTGGGATCGAACCAGTGACCCACGCCTTAAAAGGGCGTTGCTCTACCAACTGAGCTAGCGGCCCTCGCTCACAAAGGCACCATATATACGCAGGTGTGAGGCCTGTCAAGAACAAATGAACGGCATGCCTCCCCCCCGCCGATCATTGCCCGCCAGGTCCCGCCTCGAGCCGCTCCAGGATCCCCGGCTTCAGAACGAGGACGCGGGGAAGCTCCGGCACGACGCCCACGGAACGCTGCACGAGCCTGTCCGCGAACCGCTGTAGCGCAGGAGGCGCGTGCGCCGGTTGGTCCGGATTGGCAACGATCGCCCTCCCCCACCGGTCGGTGCAGGGTGCCAGCTCGCCGCCACTCGTGATCCTCATGTAATAAATGAAATAGTCAGGTTGAAGTCCGCTGAAAGGCGCCATTTCCACGAAAGAAGGCTCCGCCAGCGGAATCACCTCGATATCGGGACGACTGAGGCTCACCACGTATGCGAACACCTGGGCCTCGTAGATGTCTTCACCCCAGTTGGACGCCACGGCCACGTACTTGAGCCTGCCGTCATGAGGTACGGCCGCGTCGAGGTGGCGGAGGAAACGCTGTGTCCGGTCGTGCAACGTCATGAGGTTCGGCTTGACCGGGGCAATGAGTTCGGACTGGCGGATCGCGACCCGCTCGAGCGGTATCGGCTGCTGCAGATAGCGAGGGACGGGAACGAGTGCGTGAATCGCGGGCACGGAAACGGCGAGGAACTGGAGCACCCCGGATCCTGCGGCGAAGATCATGGTGGCAACCCTGAGCCGTGGGAGAGGCAGGGAAGCCAAGCCCAGGCCCGTGATGACGGCCAGGGGCGGAACCATCGGAAGTGCATACCACATCGCCTTCCGGCTCATGACCGCGTAGGCCACTGCGGGAACCAGAAACCAGGCCAGCACGAGCGCCTTGTGGCGCACGGGTCTCACGAGGAAGAGCGGCAGCGCGGCGAGGAGCCAGAATGTCATCAAGGGCTTCAGGTATTGGGTGTAGACCAGGATGAAATAGGCGCTTTTTGCATACACGGCCTGCATGAACGGCCCTGCGGAAGGGTCGGCGGGTCGCGCATCGACGTACCATTCGTCGAACCCGGTGAACACGTGCTCGAGTCCTCCGAGCACCCAGGGCCAATCCATGGTCAGGGCAAGGAGGCCGGTCACGAGCGCCAGGCCGCCGAGGGTTCTCAGGGGAACGCGCCTGTCGCGGGCGGCGTTCCAGATACCCTGGCCCAACGTCAGCAGGAAGGGACCGCTCACCGCGAGCCCTGCCCCGATCCCTTCGGACAACCCTTCCCCGTTGTGGATGGCCATTAAGGCGAGCAGGAAGAAGGCCAGGCACGGCAAGTACCGCGTCAGGCCCCTCGAGCGGACCAGGCAGAAGACCATTGCAACGGACAGGGCGGTCGCGGGCAGGTATCCCTCGATCCACCGGGAATAGCCGAACAGGCCCGGGTAGGCAGCGGCGATCGCCGCCGCGGTCACGCCCCCCCCCCGCCCCCCCGCATCGGCGGCTATCCCGTACACCGAGAGGACCAGCAGAAGCAGGTACAGGGTCATGCCGAGGTTGACGACCGCCACGTGCCCCGGGAAAGCGACCGCGAGCAGGGCCAGCAATGAGAAGCTGTGCGGCATGCAGGTATAGAAGCCTGCGGTACAGCCGCCGACCAGCTTGTGAAGCCTGCCACCTTCCTCGAATTCCTTCCACAGCGCGGCCGGACGGGTCCAGGGAATCGGCGTGCGGAACGGCAGGGCGTAGGACTTCCCGCTCGGGTCGAGGTGGTCCACGACTCCCGGTCGCTGCCGGTAGCCCTGAAACACTCGAGCGAGCCGGGGGACCATCATGAACGCCCGGTGCATGCTCTGCGGCGGAAACGGGTTGCGGCCGAAATGCTCGGCGTTGACCGCGACCACCGTGGCCATGAGGAGCGTCAGGAATGTCCACGCGGTCCAACGTCTCATCGTGTCGGCCATCCCAGCTTCACCCCATCGAGTCATGATGCCGGCAAGGTACGCCAGAGCCCCCCGCACCGTCCAGGAAGGCGCCTTCACACCGCCGGGCGGGCGGCGTCACGCAACGACGGTGCTCAAGACCTTCTGGGCCGAATTGACCAGCTTGAACGCCGCGGCTTCCGGGTAGGGCCGGTACAAGAGGTGAAAGAAACGGAATCGTGCCAGGGGACGGTAGGCCTTCCCCGCCATGGCGGTCAACCGTCCCGCAAGGGAATCGGAGAGGTGGTAGTCGACCTTTCCGTCCACGAACATCGAACAGTACATCATGAACTCGAATAGTTGTTTTTTGTCTCCCCGCACCCACGGAAGGTGCCGGGCTACCGCAAAGGGGTCGAAATCGGCCCATCCAGCCAGCGACTCCGGCGGCTCGAACCCGAATGCCCGGCATTGCTCGAGGTACACTGTCCCCGGGTAGGGCGTCGCCATGTAGAATGCCTGGATGAGTGCTCGCGGGTTGTCGTGCAGCAGCAGCCGCACCAGGTCGACCGACTTGCGAACGTCCGCCTTGCTCTCCACCGGCGTCCCGGTCATGAACGTGTACTTGGGATGAATGGGCCACCGGCGAAGCCGCCGGTTGAATGCCTCCACCTCGTCCAGGTCCACCGGCTTGTTGACGAACTCGAGCACCTTGCGCGATCCGCTCTCAACGCCCATGGAGAGGAAGTCCAGCCCGGACCGGGCCAGCAGGCTCAAGGCGTCGCTGTCCAGCCGCGCCATCATCGACACGTTGGCTTCGGTGCCCCACGATACGCGCAGGCCGAGGTCCACGAGGTTTCGCGCGAAGGTCAGCGCGCGCTTCGCCGACACGAAGAAGCTATCGTCTGCGATGAAGAAGTTGCGCACGCCATGGTCCCGGTGGACTCGAGCCAGGTTGTCCGCCAGGATTCCCGGGTCTCGAGGTCGCCATTGCCGCTGATTGTACCCCAGGTTGTAGCAGAAGGTGCAATTGTGGACGCAGCCTCGCGCCCCCTCGACGCCGTAGAACGGTGCGTCCTCGAGGTCTGCCACGTAGGCACGCATGTCGACGAGGTGATAGGGGAGATCGGGCAGGCCGGAAATGTCCATCAACGGTCGCGGCGGGTTCAACCGGAGGCTTCCGCCGGGCGTCTTGTACCCCACGCCGGGAATCGAGGTGGGTTCGATACCGGCTGCCAGGGCATCCACCAGTTCCGGGAATGTCCATTCCCCCTCGCCGACGACGACGAAGTCGACGAAGGACTCCCGAAGGGTCTGGAGCGGCTCCGCCGTGGGGTGCACGCCCCCCCAGACGATCGGGACGCCGGGACGCCGCCGCCGAACGAACCGGGCGAGGGCGCTGCCGAAGTGGATCTGGTATCCCGTCAGGCACGTGAGCCCCACCAGCAGCACATCTCCGGCGAGGGCACGCTCGAGGCGGTGCCTCCAGTGGGGAAACCGCTGGTCGACGATGACGACGTCATAGGCATCGAGGTCCAGGTGCCGGCAGATGGCCAGGAGCGGAATGGGGATCACCGGGTTGACACTGTCCAGGACCCCCGCCAGGGGTCGGATCAACACCAGGCGCTTGCGTGGCTCCATCTGCCGGTCTCGAGGCAACTCGCTCCGCTCCCATCCCACACGTTTCGATCGACACGAACGCAACCACCTTCATTTGCAGGCATCGAGGAGCCGGCTCCGCTCCCCGCCACACCTGGCAGCCGTCGCACGTGGAGCCACCTTACCACCTTTGCACCCGGGTTTCAACCGTGCCAACACCGCCCAAATCCGCCCAAATCCGCCACCTGGCCGGCCCTGGTCCCCTACGCGGCCCCGCGGAGGAGCCTCCCGGGGCTGCGCGGGCTGTGCTGGCGCCCCGTTCGTCCCTTGCGGGAGGTGCTCAATAAACCCCACCCTTGCCTTTTCCTGTGTCTTGGTAGTGGAGGCGTGTGTCGGGTGCCTGGGCTCTGGCAGGGGGCCGGGCCAAACTGGCCCGGTCACGCATGAGACACGTGCTTCTTGGAAGTAAGCGTGCAAATAGCCGCACCCTTGCTTTTTCGCGGAGTTTGGTGGTGGGGAAGTATGCAGATGGATGTGATGTCGTCGGGGGGGGCTGCCAGCCCTCCTCCACGAAGGTCGGTCGCACCTTCCGCGCGACCAGGTGGATGGGCTG
>JAJRTE010000213.1 GCA_024278455.1 Myxococcota bacterium | reverse complement strand
TGGTCTTGATCGAGGATATCAGGCCGCGTGGAGAACGGGCGCAGCCTTGTTCCAAAGGATGCAGTGGGCAGGTTGTCCGACCGTGGCAGCACGTGCGGCGTGAGTGAGGTGCTCGAGGACGTTCGCGCCCTGTGGATCCTCTGCGTCTCGACGATGGAAAAGAAGCAGCGCGGTGACTTGCGGAGGACGACGTTCGATGGATGTCACGTCGAAGCACACAGGGGCGTGAACGGTTGCGAAAAGTCTGCCGGGGTGGAGGCTCGGTGGGCGCGTCGGAAGGGATGGGAACACCTGCAGGAGAAGGAGGTGGAAATGGGGAAGATCTTACGTCTATCGGTCTGCCTCGTCGTTGCGATGTGTGCAACTCTGATCGCACGTCCGGTCGATGCGGCGACGATGGTCCTGTCGGGCACTGTAACGAACGCCAGCGGCTCGCCGATCTCTGGCGCCACGGTCACGGTGGCCCAGCACGCGGACTACGACAACGACTCGAAGTACGACATCTATTCGGCTCAGACGGACAGTAGTGGCAGTTTCTCGATCTCCGTCCGGGGAAGTGCATCCCACATGTGGGACGTGTACATCGTCGCCCCCGGCTTCGCGCCATACTTCGGTAGCGGGGAGTATCGACTGGACCTCGATGGTCTCGCACCGACGGCGATGGCCTTCCCGTTGAAGCAGAGCAGTGGCTACACCCCGGTGACAGTCACGGTGAAGGACGAGCCGGGAGGGTCAACGCTTCCCGGAGCGCGGCTCCAACTCGACCTGACCCGCGCGATGTACCTGGGGGTCACCGATTCCTCAGGACAGGCCGTCGTCCTGGTTCCGTCGGGCGTGGAAGAGTACGTGGTGTCCGTCGATCACCCGGCGCGTCCGCGTCTTGCCACCGGGTTCGACCTGAGCGGCACTCCCCCGTACTCGGTGACGATATACGCGGGTGGGTCCGCTCAGTCTTTTTCGGGAACCGCGAAAACGACCGACGGTTCGTCCGTCCAGATCGGGGTCGCCGAGATGGAGTTTGTCGACACGTCGACGGGGGACGTCTACGCGTCGACGATGGGCGGCGCCAGCAACCCGGCCGACTTCCAGGTTCGTCTTCCCGAGGGAGATTACAAGGTTGTTCTTCACAACGAGGACCACGTCTACGCCGCGGACGCGACCGTCGACGCCACCACTATCGACCCCCTGGACATCACTTTCGACGAGGAGACCGAGAGTTTGTCCTCCATCGAGGGGAGCGTCCTGCAGGTGGACACGAGCACGGGCGACGAGGACCTGCCCGTGGAAGGCGCCGATGTCCTCCTCCTCCGGATTCTCGAGAACAGGGTATTCCCCTTCTCGGAGACGGATACAGACACGAACGGCGAGTTCTCGTTCAGTGATCTGCCGGAGGGCGACTACGAGGTCGTCCTGGAACCCTACTCCCCGCAGGTGTCGACCACGCGGGTCACGCTGGGCTACAGCGAGTCCCTGGTCCTGGACGCGATGTTCCCTGGGATGTCGGGGTCCGAGGCGTCCGAAGCGGCCAGTGAAGGTTCCCTGACCATCTCCGGCACGGTCGTGGACGAATCGAGTTCGGCGATCGAGAACCTGGTCGTCACTCTTCACGACGGTGGGTCGGGAGAGCTCCTCGGAGAAACGGAAACGGACTCGAACGGCGACTACTCCTTCTCGGGACTCGGCGATGGCACCTACATGGTGAGCGTTGCTCCGGAGGAGGTCGGGAGCGAGATCCTGTTCGCGCTCGAAGGGGCCGTGACCATCGAACTAACCGGATCGAACACCACCCTGTCCGACATCGTGATGTATGCGGGCAATGCGATATACGTCTCGGCCTTCACGATCGATGCGAGCGAGGAGGCGGAGTATCTGCAATCCGCCACCGTCACCATCTCTCAGAACGGTCAGGAAGTGGCTCGTGCAAGCACTGACGCGCACGGATTTGCGACTTTCGGATCGCTTTCCATCGGGACCTACGACGTTGAGGTTTCGAAGAGCGGTTGCGTCACGAAGCAGGTCGAAGTGACCATCTCCTCCACCTCGCTTCTCGGATCGAAAATCCACTATGCGCACATCGGCGTCGGCCTCGAGAGTGAGTAGGATGTGGGAGAGGGGAATGCGAAGCGCATTGATCGGATTGGCATTCCTGGTGGTAACCGGCCTGGTGAACGGCGGCGGGACCGTCACCGAGCCGGATATCCCATCGTGGTTCCCTTCCGAGGGGCCTTGTAGCGCCGTATGCAAGACAACCATCCCGCTCGAGTACGTGAAGTCGGTGAGATACCCGAAGAAGAAGACCATCTCCGTCTGGCATCTGGAGAACGGAAGGCGGAAGTCGAACACCGAGACGTGGGCGACGATGAAAACCGTGGAGTGGTTTACGCGCGCTCGTTGCATCACGAAGACCCGGTATGACACCGAACCATGCCCCTGTAGATTCGAGGATCTACAGGCCGTCCGTTACACGTTCACGCGAACGGTGGGGACGAAGCCGATCGTCGAGGAGGTCACTGCGGAGGTCTCCGGGAAGGTGCCGCTCAAGGGTGGCAAGATCCCCGTCGGCATCGAGGGATCGAGAAAGGTCGTCGTCGCGCTGGAGCGCTACATCGGCCCGTGGAAGCTCGTCGGCACGAACTACTTCTCGCGCAACTGCTGTTGGTGTCTGAACGCCCAGAAACCGAAGCCGCCTCGTCACCTGTATCCCGACAACAAGGAAGCGCCGGTGCCGACCAGCGGTTCGGACGGGGTGCCGACGACGGAGGAGGAGGTCCCGGAGGAAGTGTTCGAGCCGAGTTCCGCCTGGCCGACGCGCCGCACGAACGCCATGTGCTTCTCCTCCGGCACGTGCGTCTACACGTCCTCGAGCGAAGCCACCTACGGTGAAGAGACCCGGGACGTGTTCGCGGGGACCTGGACCCTCGGCGAGCCGAACATGGAGCCGATGACGAAGAAGTACATCGAGCAGGTAACGGTCACGTGGGAGGTCACGAACGCGGCGTCCTGCTGCACGCGCAACGATCATCGACCGAATGCGGGAGACCCCACGGCGCACCAGAAGCCCTGCACCCCCTGTGAACTCGAAGCCGTACCGAAGGGCGAGGCGACAACGTCGACCTCCCGGTCTCTGAAGGGAGTGAAGTACGAGAAGAGGAAGGTGAGCTACGTATTCTGGGACCCCACCGGCACCGCCGAGACGACGGTGACCCGCAACGTGGTCGTGGACTTCACGCTGGACCTGACCGACTGGAGCGATCCGGCAACACCTGCGTTCAGCGAAACGGAGGACAAGTGTTCCTGTACCAGCCTTACCGTGGTCACAGGTATGTCGGAGGAGGATTACTCCGACAACGACCCGGTGCCGGAGTCGGAGTCCGACCCGAAGCGGGAGCACAACGACGAACGCGAGCGGAAGTGCGGCGAATCCGAACCGATACCCAGGACCGGCGGGTAGGGGCAGGAGGGAAGAACCATATTCAAGCTGAAAGATACGAAGGCAGTCACGGGCCGGAGATATGAGAGGGCGGCGCTTGTCGCCGCCTTCGTGGTCCTGCTCCTTCTTGTGGCCTGCGGAGGAGACTCAACTCCCGTGGAGAGGGGTGAGAAGGTAGAAGGCGGCCCGGGCCCGGAAGCTCCGGCGGGAGGCTCCGATCGCATGGGGCACATGGCAGGTTTGACGGCTTCGGACTCCAGCCTCACTGTCAGGGTCCGCGACGAGGACGGCCGGCCGGTTTCCGACGCGACGGTTGGCTTCTTCCGCCACGGCACCGTCACTCCGATGACACCGGGAAGCGTGGAAGGCGAATGGACGCTCGAACCTCCCCCGATCAGGGTTGGCGCCAAGCCGGACCCCCGGGCGTTCGTCCTCGCGATGGCGTCCGGCCGGCAGCCAGCCGCCGCGCGGGTCTCCCGGAACCCGAAGATGTCCGGTCCAACGACGGTGGAGATCGAGCTCCCGGCGGGCCTGCTCATCTCCGGGAAGCTCGCGGATATCGAGGAGACGGACGTGGAGGGCGCCCGCGTGATCGCCTGGTGCGGGAGGAAGATGGACGGCGCGCTGTGGCGCGACGTGGGGGTCGATCCGGAGACTCTCGAGTGTCACGTGATGAAAGCGGAAGCGGTCGTGGACGCGATGGGAGGATTCCGTTTTCCGGCCCTCACCGCGGACACGTACACCCTTCATCTCGCGGACCTTCCCGGAGTGACCCTCGATCCTCGCCTCGCCCTCGATCGGAGCCAGCAGGTCCGGGCTCCCGCTCGCGATCTGCTACTCCGACCCGGCGCGCTGATCACGTTACGGATCCTCCGGAAGAACCGGCCACTCCCGAACGTCGGGGTGGTCCTCTCCGGCCCCGATGGCCGGATCCTGCTCGAGACGGATCGCGACGGGTACGCGCGCGCGGCCTGCATCCCCTGGGCGACCTACGGGATCACCGTCGCCGCCGCCGGATTCGGGGAAGCGGAGATGCGGTATGATGCTCTTGCCCCGGGGGAGGTCCTCGAACTGAAGCTGAATGCGAAGGAGTAGGGGGCCCAGCCATCCGAAGCAAGACCAACCCTTCGTCCAAGGGGAGTTGAGCCACGTCGAAGACGGCGTGATGGGGACGGCTGAAGAGACCCTCGAGAAGAACAGGCACCGCCCGATCTTCCACAAGTGCGACGAGACGATCCGTGGCCACGTCTTCTCGAGCTTCCTGGCGCTGATCCTGCTCAAGGAACTCCTGGCACGGATGAAGGAGAAGGGATCCCGGGAGGTCGAATGGGGTCGGTTGAAGGACGACCTGCGTTCGATGCACGGAACGGAGTTGGATCTCGACGGCAAACGCTTCACGGTGCGGCACGAGATGAAGGGCGATGTCGGCAAAGCGCTGCAGGCGGTCAAAGTGGAGCCTGTACCTGCGGTGGTCGCACTCGATGGAAGGGCATCCGGGCAGTCATGAAGCAATGCGGATACGAATGTCCCCTGGTTCCAGGGTGGCTTGCTTCGCTGATGCCTGGCGGGCGGCGAGACAGACCGCCTGTCCAGGCGCCGGACCGAAGAACGATGAGAAGGACGGCGGGGACCAGGTGGCGAAGGGAGAGCCCCTGCCCGCGGACTTCCATCTCGTGGGCACCTGGAGCGGCCAGGCCGCCAGGGGGGGAACGGTGGCGCTCACCCTCACGAAGGACGAGAGGTTCACCTGGAAGTACACCTCCGGGTCGGAGACGAAGTCCTTCAAGGGGGACTACGTCATCGCCGGGGGCCGCATCCTGCTCGAGGATCTCGACGTGGGCGGCGTGGTGCTGAAGATCATCCCCGAAGGGGCGGACGCGTTCGTTCTGCGCGCGGAGGGGGGATCGGGGGTCCGCTTCGAGCGGGTGAAGTGACCGCATCCCGGGGGCGGGCCGGCGCGCCCGCCCTCGCCCGGGCCTTCGCCGCCGGACGCGCCGCGGAGCTGACCGAAGCGGTGAAGCGCTTCCGGAACCCCGAGCTGCACGACCTCTTCGTCCTCCTCGCCAGAAGCGACGACTGGAAGGTGCGGCACCGGGAGAAGGCGGCCATCGCGGCCATCAAGGTGTCTCGTCTCAGGCGGCAGTGGTGGCAATTGACGCAGCGCCACCTGCACTTATTCTTCAAGGGTGGACTTTCCGTGGAGATTGGAACGAACATGACGGTGGCACAGTGGCTGGGGATTCTTGAGGAGGATGCCGGTCGGGCCTGGCTGGTGTTATGGGCCGCTTTGGGGCGGGTCATTGGCGGAGTCAGCGCGCAATTGGACCTTGACCGGCACTTCGTCGCCGAGGACGCCCGGTCGGAAGCCTTCTGCTCCCTCATGGCGAACTCTGCCCCTCTGCACCGGGCGAAGTCGTCCACGTGCCTGACAACATTCCTCTGGGGCTACCTGAAGAACGTCGCGCGTCGACAATGGACCCTCCACTGTGCCTTCCGACACCCACCAGCTGACTCCGTTGTTTCCCAAACGAACGCCCCGACAGCGGAAGCCCCCGACCTGCACAACCACTGCTTCACGGACAAACAGAACGAGGTCCTTCTTCTCCTGTGCGAGGGGAGATCTGTTGCCTCGATAGCCCGCCGTCTTGACATCACCACCAGCGCGGTGCGAGATCGGCTCCGGCGGGCAAAGCGCCGCATGGAGGGCGTGATGACCTCGCCCGCCCGCAACAGATGCGAGTGCAAGTGGATGACCCGATACTTGAAGAAGAACGGGGCAGCACTGACGCGATCCACCCTGGATCTTCTTCTCCTGCGCAGTACCGGCGCGACCTATTCCGCGATTGCCCTCAAGCGTGGTCTCAGCCGGGAGGCCGTCCGTTGCCGTTTCCGCCGGATGAGGCGATCCGCATCTTCCTCGTCAGGTTGAGCAGAGAAGACAGCCTGGCTCATCTTCGACAGTTTGAACTCAGGGGCCCTTGTCGGATAGGGGCGGGAGCATTCAAAAGGGAAAGGGGGTCGATCATGCCGCCTCTCCCCGGGGCTGAGCGCACCGGCCATCGGGTGAGCAATGCATCATCCGGTTCACGACCTCGCCCCGGCGCCCGGCCTTCAGGTAGGCGCGCAGGTGCAGCATGGCCTCGGCGGAAGCTTCTCGCCAGAAGATGGCCGGCCCTTTGAGCCGCAGGTTCACCACACGGCGTACGGCGCTTCCCCCCCCTCCCCGCAAACCTGGTTGCGAAAACTCCCCGGGGCGGCAATCCGGGCCTCCTCCATGGTCTTCAACGTGTGAACCGGGTCCTCGATGAGCAGGGCCAGCACCAGCCTGACAACGTGACCGCCGACCTGGGAGAAGAGCTCCTGTACGCACTCCCCCAAATCGAGAAACGCGGGGGCGTCCGCCCGCCGGGGAAGGCAGCAAGAGAGCCCACGATCCGGTCCCCGAACGTCTCCATGACCGCCCGAACCCGGTCTGCGAGGGCGAATGCATCTTGAGGAAAAGACCGTGCAGCGGAAGCTTTCCTGGCGATTTCGGTGTCCTCCGTGTGGCTGAGAAGAGTT
>JAJRTE010000212.1 GCA_024278455.1 Myxococcota bacterium | reverse complement strand
TGGCCGAAGCCCAGGCCGTCGCCGATTCCCGCGGCAATCGCCATGACGTTCTTGACCGCTCCGGCGACTTCCACGCCCACCACGTCGCCGGTGGAGTAGACTCTCAGGAAATCGCAGGCGACGACGTGCTGGACGAGCTGGGCTATCTCCGCATCCCGGGCAGCGACGGTCACGACCGTCGGCAACCGCTTCATCAACTCCCGGGCGAAACTCGGCCCGGAGAGGTAGGCGGTGGCGCCGCGATTGGCTTCCGGGAGAACGTCATCCATGACCTGGGACATCAGCTTCATGGTCGATACCTCGATGCCCTTGGCACAGCAGACGACGACCGCGTCCGGCTCGAGCAAGGGAGCGAGCCGGGTCATCACGTTCCGCGCCACCTGGGCAGGGGTGACGACCAGGACGATGGTCCTGCCGGGCACGACCTCGTCCATGTTGGAGCTGGGGTAGACATTCTCGTGGAATGTGAATCCCGGCACGTAGCGCACGTTCTCCCTGGTCCTGGCCATGGTTTCGGCGAGGTCGGGTTCAAAGACCCACAGGGGCACGCGATACCCCTGGTAGGCGAGCAGGTCGGCCAGGGCAGTGCCGAAGTTCCCCGCGCCGACCACAGCGATCTCGGGACGGTCGAACATCCTCTCAAACGGCCTCGTCATCGGCCACTTCCTCCCACTCCTCGAAGAAGTCCATCCGCCTGGTGTCGTACGCAGCAGGTCTCGTGCGGTACCGTGACCACTCCTTGAGGGCCTTCACCTGCTCGTCCATGGTGACCGCCAGGGGGACGGTTTCTCGAGCCTGGCGCAGCAGGTCCTGCGTGGTCACCTGGCGTTCGTGTGAGAATGCATAGAACATCGCGGCGATGACGAGCTGCTCGAGTTCCGCGCCGCTGTACTTCTCGGTCAACTCGGCGACAGAGTACAACTGGAAGTCTTCTGGCTCTCGCCCCCGCTTGCGCAGGTGGATGGCGAGGATCTCGGCCCGTTCGTGGACCGTGGGCAGGTCGATGAAGAAGATCTCGTCGAATCGTCCCTTCCGCAGCAGCTCCGGCGGGAGGTTGGCGACATCGTTGGCGGTGGCGATGACGAAAACCGGCTTCGTCTTTTCCTGCAGCCAGGTGAGCAGTGCCCCGAACACTCGAGTCGCGGGCCCACGCTCGGCGGTGGCGCCGGCGACGCCACCGACCGCCTTTTCGATTTCGTCGATCCAGAGGACCGCCGGTGCCATGGATTCGGCGACCAGGATGGTCTCGCGTAGGTTCTGCTCGACGCCGCCGGATCCGCTGCTGAACATGCTCGCCAGGTCCAGCCGGAGGAGGGGCAACTTCCACAGGCGCGCGACAGCCTTGGCGGTCAAGCTCTTGCCGCAGCCCTGGACGCCGAGCAGGAAGAGCCCCTTGGGGGGGGGCAGGCCGAACTGCCTTGCCCGCTCGGAAAACGACACGCCTCGCTCGATGAGCCACTGCTTGAGCTGCCCGAGCCCGCCGATGTCGGAAATCTGGTCGGCCAGGTCCACGTACTCGAGGAACCGGCTGCGGTGCAGAATCCGCCGCTTCTCCTCGATGAGCGCCTCGAGCCCCTCCTCGGTGAACCGCTTGCCGGAGATGAGGAGCTTGGTGTAGACCTTCTTGATCTCCTTTTCGGTCAACCCCAGGGAGGCCTTGACGACCCTCTCGTAGAGGTCCGGCTCCACCTCGAGCCCCTGGCTCTTCACGAGCGATCCAAGGAGCTTGGAGACCTCGGGAGGAGACGGCAAGGGGACCTCCACGGCCACGAAGTCCTTCTCGAGTTCCGTCGGGACGACCGGGTGGGGGGAGAGGAAGAACACCGTCTTCTGGTCCCTCTCGAGGATCGGCACCAGGTCACGAAGCTTCCGCGTCACCTGCGACCTGTCCATGAACGGGTGAAAGTCCTTGAGAAGGAACAACTGTCGCGGCTCGTGAACATCGATGAACTCCAGCGCCGCCATGGGGTCGGCCGAGTCGGCCACGAGATCGCCATCGCCGGTCCGAAAGCCGCTGGTCGCGGTCCAGATGGCGAGCCGGTCTTCCTGGGCCCCGGTCAGCCACCGGAGCGCACGCACCACGCGCTCCTCCTCGAACGACACGAGATAGATGAAGGGATAACGGGCCTGGACGAGCAGGCGTAGTTCTTCGAGCGTGGATTCCATGGCTCCTCACTCGTCGGTCAACCGCATGACCTCTTCATAGGTTGTGATCCCCTTGGCGAGCTTCTTGATCGCATACTCGCGGAGTGTCAGCATCCCTTCGGAGACCGCCTCCCGCTTGATGTCGGCAGCCGGCGCCCGCGTCGAAATCAACTCCTGGATCTTCCGGTTGATCGGCATCACTTCGAACACGCCCGTTCTCCCGATGTAGCCGGTGCCCCGGCAGCGCGGACAACCTTCTCCGTACCTCACGCGCAGCCGCCGCCCTTCCGCACCCGGGATATTGAGGGCGAACAACTCCTCCTGCGACAGGAAGGTGGAGGTCACGCAGGTGGGGCAGATGGTGCGCACCAACCGCTGCGCGACGACGCCGATGAGCACGCTTGCGAGCAGGAAGGGCGCGGCGTTGAGGTTGAGCAACCGGGTGATCGCCGACGAGGCGTCGTTGGTGTGCAGGGTGGACAGGACGAAGTGGCCTGTCAGCGCGGCCTGGATGGCCTGCGCCGTCGTCTCCTCGTCCCGAATTTCCCCCACCATGATCACGTCCGGATCCTGGCGCAACAGAGTGCGCAAGGCGTTGGCGAACGTCAGCCCTATCTTGGGGTGCACCGCCACCTGGTTGAACTCCTCGTGCACCATCTCGATGGGGTCCTCGATGGTGGCGATGTTGATGGTCGGTGAGGCGATGTGCTGCATCGAGGTGTAAAGAGTAGTCGTCTTGCCCGATCCGGTGGGGCCGGTGATGAGCAACATGCCGTTGGACCTGGCGAGGAACGACTCGTAGATCTTCCGCTCCTCGGGGAAGAAGCCCAGTGCGCCGATGTCCTGGAGCAGCACGGTTGGATCGAAGATCCGCACCACCACCTTCTCCCCGAAGGCGGTGGGGACCGTGTTGACCCGCAGTTCCACCTCGGTATCACGGTAGCTGGTCTTGATACGCCCGTCCTGCGGCCGCCTCTTCTCGGCAATGTCCATCCTGGCCAGCGTCTTGATACGACTCACGATCGCCGGATGGACGACCTTGGGAAGCATGTGCACCCGGTGAAGCACGCCATCGATGCGCAGCCGGACCTGGGAAATGTCCCGCTTGGGCTCGATGTGGATGTCGGACGCCCGCTGGTCGAAAGCGTAGTTGAACAGGTACCAGACAGCCTGGACGATCGGGCGGTCGCCGGGGTCGATCTCGGCGACTGCCTTCATCTTGACGTACTGCTCGAGGTTGCCCAGGTCCACGGTATCGTGGAACTCCGCGGCAGCCATGGACACGGACTTCCGGAACCCGTGGTACTCGAGGATGATCCGCAACACGTCCGACTTCGGACTGATGACGATTTCCACTTTCCGATTGGTAATCTTCGGAAGCTGCTCGATGAGTTCGGTGTCGAACGGGTGGGCGAGCGCCAGGGTCAGCGTGTTGCGGTAGAGCTTGAGCGGGACGACCAGGTGCCTCTCGGCGAACGGCCCCGGGAGGATCGATGTCACGAGACGGAAGTCGAGGGAGAGTGGGTCGATGAGCACGAAAGGGTACCCGGTCTCCTCGGCCACGGCTCGAGTGATGATCTGCTCGGTGAGTATCTTGTTCTGGGTGCTGGGGATGGGGAACTTGAAGCTGGCGACGATCTCGATCTCGGAAACGTCGTAGTCCACCTTGCGCTTGCCGACCAGCTTGCGAATCTCCTGGCGTTTCTCGAGGAGAATCCGCTTCTCCTGGACGGAATGGCGCACCTGCACATCCCGCTTCTGACCCTCGTGCATGAGCGCGCGCGCAATCAGGATGTCACAGATCCGTTCCAGAAGCTGAACCGAGTACATTCGCGACCTGTTTCACGGTGGCGGCGTCAATTGAACTTGAGTTCCAGCTTTTCTTGCGCTTGCCTCAGAGCCTGCTTCTCCTCGGCCGTCCCCTTCTTCTTGATGAGCGGCGAGGCTTTCCGGAGGAAGTCGCGCGCCCTGGCGAACTCCTCCTTGTGCAAGTATATGCCCGCAATGTTGAAAAGTGTATTCCCTTCGCGTCGCAGGTCCTTGCGTTCTCGAGTCAGCTTGAGCACTTCCTGGTAGATGTCGAGAGCCCGGTCGTAGTCCCTGACACTGGTGGTGGCCATGGCGAGATGGAAAAGGGTCTCCTGCAACAGGCGCCCCTCCTTGGACGCGCGAGCGATCTTCTCGCCTTCGCGAAGGTAGACGAGGGCCTCGTCGAACTGGCTCCGGATCAGGGAGAATATGCCAAGGTCGAGGAGGTCGAGGGCCTCGAGCTGCCGGGACTTCAGTTCCCGGGCGAGCTTCAACGCGGCGGTTGCTTGCTCCACGGCCTTGGTCACATCCTGTTGGGCGGCGTGCGCCTTGGCCAGGAGGCTCAGCGCCCCATGCCGCCGCGCCGGCTGCTTCGCCTGCTCGGCGACACCGACAAGCTGCTTCAACAAGTTGACGGCGTCCGGGGCCCTGCCGCCCATCAACAGGCATTCCGCGATGTTGATTCCGGCGTCCAGGTGGAGGGACATCTGGGACGTTCTGGCCGACAGGTCGAGCACTTCGCGCAGGGTATCCACGGCGCGCTGGATCTCCCCGCGAAGCTTGTACTGCACGCCCAGTACGAACAGGGCCTGGGCACGCACGGGAGGAAATTGGGTCTTCTTCAGGGCTCGAGACGCATGCTCGACTGCGGCGCTGGCATCCCCGGCCATCTGGGCGATCAGCGCCATGGCGATGAGCGCTTCAGCCTCCTTGACAACGTTCCGCTGCCGGGCGAACCCGGTCCGGGCCTCAGCGGCAAGCCGTCGGGCTTCTCCAAGGTCACCGGTACGCTGGGCGACTCGAGCCCGATACAGCGCGAGCCATGGGACGATCTCGAGGTCTTCTCGATCCTCTGCCCAGGCCTGCACGTCATTGAGCATTTCCAGGAGGGTATCGACCGGTGCGGTACCGGCCGTCTTTTCGAACAGGGTCAGGTACACCCCCTTGTACAGCGCCACGGGATAACGGGCAGGCTCCTTCTTGATGATTTCGGCCCCCATCAGGAGGATGTCCGCGCGATCGGCGGAAAGGGCCAACCCGAGCAGGGACCAGTAGCGTTTGGGCTCCCCCGCATCCAGCCACAACCGGCCCGCCTTGCAGGCATACTCCACCGAACGGCCGGCATACCGCTTCTCCACCAGTTCCGCAAGGGACCGCGCAAGCTCGGACCTGGCAGCGGGACCCAGGCTCTCCCGGTAGAAGCGGTGAAGCAGGGTAGACCGGAATGCGTAGAGCCAGCTCTGGGCCGATTCGTGGTAGACGACTTCCCGCACGATCTCCTCCAGCTCGTCGAGCAGATCGTCCACCGTGTCCTTGTCCACCTCGAGATGGTCGGCGATTATCGAGGCTGTGAAGGTACGGCCCTCCATGGCCGCGGCCTGCAGCACCTGCCGCGCGAGCGCCTCCTGTTCCTCCGGGACGGATGGGAGCCACTCCGCCCAGTCCGGCTCCTCGAGTTCCTGGCCCACAATCCACGTGTCGTCATCGGCCTCGAGCAGCACGTCCCGGTCCTCGAGCAGGGTGAGCCATTCGTCCAGGAGCCCGGGGCTGCCTTGGCAACGTTCGTGAAGCCAGGTCGCCAATGCGGGAGGGAAGCGATTCGGGGTGTACCGAGCGGCGAGGATTTCCGCAAAATCGGTGGAGGTCAAGGGCTCGAGGCGGATCCTGGTTGCCGGCGCCTCGTCGGGCAGGTTGTCCAGGAAGCTCGAGCGCGCCACGTAGGGCTGCGGCTTGACCTCGGGCTCGACCCCCGGCCGATGGCGCAAGACGACCATCACCGGCAGGTCCTCCCGGGCGGCACGTGCCACGACAGCGGCGAGGAACGCCCAGAAGGTGTAGGACACCACGTTGTCCACCTCCCCCAGGTCCAGCAGGATGGGGTGGCGGGACGTGAGGCTCGCAAGAACCTCGTAGAGGGCGAGGTAGGGGCTATGCCGCGGTACGGTCACCTGGAACTGGTGGGAAGCCGTATCCGGCTTCGGGTTGTCCATCCCGGCCAGGAACGCATCGAGCCAGGTGCGCACGGGCTCTTTCGCGCTCTTCCGGGCCGCCTCGAGATGATCCTTGACCGAGGCCTGGAGCGAAGCGTCGTCGTGGAGGGCCCCGTAGAGCGCGCCATAGACACGCAGGAGCGCCTTGAAACCGTCGTCGGCCTCGAGGAAATCCACCCGGATCGGCAATGGTTGGGCGTCGGTCCGGGACAACAGCCGGGAGACGAGCGTTCGCCGTCCGCTGCCGGCTTCACCCTGGATATCCACGACTCGAGCAGCCCCCTCCACGACGGCCTGCCACGCCTCCTCGAGGCTCACCATGACCTCGGCCCGACCCACGAACGTATCTGGTTCCATCGCACGCCTCCAGGCAAGCTGACACAAGGGCGGTAAGATACCACATCGCCCCGGGACGTGCCAACCGATTTCCAAAGTGGATTCGGTTGACTTCCGGTTGTTTCACCGATAGACTTGCATCGACGGAAGATACGGGCTGTCGACTTGTACGGGCGCCATCCTCCGTACGACGGTACGAGTGTGTCAGGAGCCGAGATTGAGTCAGACGAAACGGTTCGGACGATACAATCTGGTCAGAAAAGTCGCCCAAGGGGGCATGGCGGAGATCTTTCTTGCCAAGTTCCAGGGGATAGGAGGCTTCGAAAAGAAGATCATCATCAAGCGGATTCTGCCCCGGTTCAGCGAGAACCAGGAATTCATCAAGATGCTGATCCACGAGGCCAAGACAGCCGTCCAACTCCACCACCAAAACATCGTCCAGATCTACGACCTCGGCAAGGTCCGCGACACCTACTTCAT
Organism: Myxococcota bacterium; assembly: GCA_024278455.1. Taxonomy (GTDB): domain Bacteria; phylum Myxococcota_A; class UBA796; order JAJRTE01; family JAJRTE01; genus JAJRTE01. Next base: position 6,646 of record JAJRTE010000212.1, on the reverse strand, counting down.
CTCCATGGAGTACATTCGTGGAAAGGACCTCAGGACCGTCCTGAACCGTCTCAAGAGTCAAGGCCGTATCATGCCGGAAGAGCTGGCGGTGTTCATCGCCCGGGAAGTGTGCAAGGGCCTCGACTATGCCCACCACATCACCGACCAGGACGGCGACCCCCTCAACCTGGTCCATCGGGACATCTCGCCCCCCAACATCCTCCTGTCCCTCGAGGGGGAGGTCAAGATCATCGACTTCGGCATCGCCAAGGCGACTTCCCAGGCCACGGACACCCAGGCCGGCGTGTTCAAGGGCAAGTTCGCCTACATGGCGCCCGAGCAGGCCACCGGGCTCCCGGTGGACCGCCGGTCGGACATCTTCGCCATAGGCCTCATCCTGTGGGAAATGCTCACGAATAGAAAACTTCTCGAGGCCGGTTCCGACGTGTTGACCCTCGAGCGGGCCAAGAAGATCGACACCTACAGCCCCCCGTTCGGGGAGTTCGAGATTTCCGAACAGCTCGAGCACATCATTCGCAAGGCGATCAAGCAGGATCGGGAGGTGCGCTACCAGACGGCGGGGGAGATCGCTCGAGACCTCACGGTATACCTCAACCGGAAGTATCCCGGGTTCTCCGAGACCGACCTGGCCGATTTTCTCCGCGTCCTGTTCAACCTCGACCGGCGGCGGGGTGCGACCGGTGACCTGGTGACCCATGGGCAGGGCGAACGGTCCCTGACGGGCAGTGATTTCTTCAAGGCGCTGGACAACACCGGCCGGGATCAGACCGACCCATCGTTGAAGGTACGGCAAGCGGCGGCAAAGGCCGGCGGGCAGCCGGCAGCAGCCCAGGCGTCGGCCCCATCGAGCGCGCCACAGGCGACCCAGCCGGGCGCATCGAGCGCGGCGGCGTCGCCGCCTGAACCATCGGGTCCGCCACCATCTTCAGGGGAGACGGCAGGCAAGAAGCCCGGTGGCAAGTACTGGTCACTCGAGGAGGAACTGAGTGAGGCCCTGGAAGTATACCCCGGCGCCGGGGAGGAACTCCCGGAGGGCCAGGGGGGCTGGGTCAGCCAGGTTGCCGCGGACTTCGTCCCGGGCGAAGATGGCAGCTTGCACCCGTTGATCTCCAGCGCATTGTCGGGCGACCCGGCGGCGGATAGCGGGTCGGGATCCGGACCGAGAACGCTTCGGGCCGGTATGGATGCCACGCCGTCTCTCAACCCGTCTCCGGCCGCGGAGGCGACCCTGGAACCCGCACCCGTGCCTCCCGCTTCCCGACGGCGCCGGGCTGCGGGTGTGGCCGTCTGGCTCCTCGGCGCGTTGACGCTCATGCTCGCCGCCATCACGGCGGCAACGATCTTCTACCCTGCCCAGATGACCGGGGTGAAGGAGCGGCTGGGCCTGATTCGAAAGGTACCGGTAGTCGTCGATTTCAGCCCCGAGGACGCCCAGATCCTGGTGAACGGCGTTCTCCTGCCGTCATCCGGCAGTCCGGCCACTGTGGAACTGACGGCAGGGCAGCGCCACCAGATAGAGATTCGCAAGGAAGGCTACGAATCGCGCCTGATTCCTGTCGACCTGCTTTCGCACGAGAACGTGCCGCCACTGGCGGTGGAACTTGCCGCCGTGCTCCCCAGGGGCAACGGGATACTGGAACTCGAGGGGCTTCTTCCGGGAGCCATCGTTTATGTCGATGATTGGCCCACGGTCCCGGAGCAGTGGCGCGCGTTGCCAACGGGTGTGCCGCTGACCATCCGTGTCGTCAAGGAGCACTATCTTCCGTTCGAGACCCAGGTGACTCTCGGCGATGAGCCCACCCCCCTGCGGGTTACGCTGCAGCCCGAGCCGGTCACGCTGAGCGTCGAAAGCACACCTTCGGGGGCGGCGGTCCTGGTCGATGGAACCAGGGTGGGCACCACACCGTACCGTGGCGAGGGTTTCGAACCGGGAAAGGTGTACAAAGTGGAGGTCACAGCACCCGGGTACAAGCCTTATGCGACGATCGTCAGCCCCCAGGCCGGTTCCCCTTATGCCCTCCAAGTCGTGCTCGCCTCCCAGGGAGTCATCCAGCCATCCCACCCGGTGGCGACCACCAGGAACCCGCCAACGACACGCCGTTCGACCCGGCCTGCGCCGCCTCAGGCCCGGGCGACCGGGACCGGCCACACCGGCGCTTCCGCCAGCTCGAGCGAGACCGCCGAAGCCACGTTGCCCCCGGTGAAACCGCGACCTCGAGGTATCGTCCAGGTCCAGATATTCGTCAACCCGTGGGCGGAAGTCTATATCGACGGGCGCTACGTGGGCCGGACGCCGGTCACCGTCCCGATCAAGACCGGCAGGCACACCATCAGGCTGGTCAACAAGGAACTGGATATCGACTTCGTCGACACCAAGGACATCGAGCCCCCCCAGTTCGGGGAGACGCAGAGCTTTCGCTACGACATGGGCTGAGCGGCCTTGGCGGGACAGGCTGGCGCGATGACCCGCTGGAGAACACGCCATCCTCGTTCCGGGGGCGGCGGCTCGAGGCTGCTGTTGCAAGGAATGGCGCGCCGAATCGGCGAGTCTGCATGCGTCTTCTATCGTGCCGCGGGCTGGAAAAGGTTTGCACACCGGCCTCGAGTCTGGTACCTCACGAGAGATCGAAGCAACTGCATTTCCGAGGTCTCCGATGTCCTGCCCATCTTGTGGGATCGAGCAGCCCGGATCGGGGAAGTTCTGCGTAGCCTGCGGGGCCCCGGCCGACCAAACAGCGCCGGGCCCTGTTGCCGGCCGCCCGTCGCCACGCCCGGACACGCCGTCCGGACCCCACACGGATCCCGGGCGAAGGGTTTTCGTGCGCGTCGTGCCCCAGGCGGTCCCTGCGGCTTCCGGCGAGCCTTCGGCCGGCGCTGGAGAGCAGCTTCAAAGCTTCTGGACCCATGCCCGCCAGGTCGCCGCGCGGTTCGGAGCCACCACTCGAGACACCGAGGACGGCGGCATGCTGATGGCCTTTCCGTGCCGGAACGAGGACCTCGAGGCCAGCGTCCTGCACGCGATAGCCGCTGCGCAAGCTGTGAGAGCGGCCACGGAGACGCCAGCCGGTGGGCACTCCTGCCAGGAGCCGGGCCCGGTGGCTGCGCGCATCGCCATCCACTTCGGCAGGTTTCTGGCGACAGGACCGTCGAATGTCCCCGCGGTGCTGACAGACATCGAAAACGAGGGCGTAGAGTTGATACGCCTGTGTCCACCCGGGGCGATTTGCATGAGTGCGCCTGTTCAACAGGTCGTCCAGGGCCGCTACCTCGCCAGGCCCCTGGGCCTCATCGGTCGTGGAGACGCGCCCCGCACTGGCGCCTACTCGCTCGGTGAGCCCCGGCCGAGCCTTGCCGGCGGGCACGACGCTTCACCTGACCCGGTCCTGCTGGTCGGACGAGACCGGGAACGCGCTCGGATCGAGCAGACCTGGGCCGAGGTCCGCGTCGGACAGGGCTCCCGGATGCTCTCCCTCTTCGCGCCGGCCGCTCTCGGGCGTACACGCCTTCTCGAGGCGTTCCTCGCTTCGATCGACACCTCCGACGCGACCTATGTCGTCACCTCCTGTGAAGAACAGGCAACGCTCGCACCCTACTACCCTCTCATCGACATCATCACGCAATTGATCGGCGCCACCCGGGACGACGACGACGATACCGTCGCACTCCGGCTTATGCTGAAGACTCGAGACGCCGTCGCTGCCGCGGAAGGATGGGAGGCGACCAGGCAGCACGAGCCTGACATCATCGAGTTGAGCACCGTCATCGGCGAGTTGCTCGGGATCGATGTCGCATCGAGGGAGCGCTACCTCGAGCCCACCGTGCTCGACCCGGAATGTCTCCGGCAGCGCACCTTCTATTGCCTCATGAAGTTTCTGCACGGCACCAGTTGCCGGACGCCGCTCGTCCTGTCCGTGGAGAACGTCCACCTGGCAGATTCGGCGACCTTGGACGCGCTCGAGTACCTTGGGAGGATGCTTCGGGGAGGGGGGCGACTCCTGCTCATTTGCAGCGGCCTGTCGTCCTTCCTCGAACTCCATCCCGACTGGGGCGATGGATGGGCACACCACGAGACGATTCGCCTCGACAGGATCGACGCCGACCATGTCGAACACCTCGTCCGCAGCATGCTCGAGGACGGTGCCAGCGACGACCTTGTTCAGAGCATCGTCCGGCAGGCTCGAGGCAGGCCTGGGATTGCCGCCCTGGTTGCCGAGGCCTGGATGGAGCAGGCAGCGCAGGACCAGGTGGCGCTCGACATCGAAGGCGACGACGACGTGCCCACGATCATATCCGAACCGGCAGGCGCCGCTGCCGATTCACGTGGAGCGACATCCGGGAACGGCGAACCGGCCGCGGCGGAGGTCGCCCCCAGGCTGGTCGTTTCTGCTGCGCACGAGCAGGGTGAATCGCTGGAAGATGTCACGGATTCCCTGACCACCGGGTCCGAGTTCGAGGCGAATCCGACGCCTCCCGGTGCCAGCGGACATCAGCGCGCCACCACCCACGAGGCGCCGCGCGCGGACGATGAAGCGGGTCGAGGCCCGGCAGGGGTCCCGGACGTCCCCGGTTCGGACACGGCCCCGCCACCTGACGACGGTCGTGTGGACTACTTCTTCGAGAACGAGGCCGGCGCGGGGGACGGCCTCGAGGAGGGGGCGACGTTCATCATGGCGTACCGGGACGACGATGCCTCACCTGGGGATGAGGATGAATCGGCGTCCGAGACATCCCTGGACGACTTGTTCACCGAAGCACCCGAGCCGTTGGGTGCACTCCAGCATTTGTTGCCGGGAGAAATCTGGGCGCTTCGGCTCGACCGCCTCGCCGCGGACGCTCGCCGGGTGCTGACCGTGGCAGCGATTTCCGGACGGACCTTTCGCGGGGAGCAGTTGGTCGCCCAGTGGCGTCTCGACGGGGGAACGGAGGATACGCTCACCCCGGTCCTGTTGGAACTACGGCGTCGTGGGCTTCTCGAGCGCCGGCTCGAGGCCCGGCCCTGGCACGTTTCCTGGCGTTTCCGGAGCACGCTTCTTCAACAGGTGGTCTACGACAGCACTCCCCTGGTGGAACGGCACCGGCTGCACCGACAGCTTGCGCGCCTTCTCGAGGGTGACGAAGTGGGGGCCCGTATCCGGGGGACCTATGCCCTCGTTGGCCACCACTACGACCGGGGCGGGGAAGCCGACCGCGCGTTCCGATACTACGTGATGGCCGGCAAGAAGGCTCGGCGGACCCTGGCGCTCCGGGAGGTCGAGCGCCTGTTCGTGCGAGCACGCACGCTCATGAAGGAGACCGGTCTCCCGGACGGGGGCACCGAGACGATCGCTATCCACCACCTGCTCGGCGAGGTGCTCGCCCTACTCAACGAGCCCAAACGGGCGGTAGCCGAACTGGAAATGGCACTCGAGTTCGCGCGGGTCCGGGGGGACCCGAAGCTGGAATGCGAAGTGCTCATGTCTCTGTGCGATGTGCTGGATCGCCGCGACGATCGGAGGCGTGCACTGGACGTCGCACGGCAAGCCCGGCGGCTGGCGCGCAATACGAGCAGCGACCGTCTGGTCGTTCAGAGTCTGCGCCGCCTCGGATGGGAGCATGTCCGGGCAGGACGTATCGATGAAGGACGCAAGGCGTTCGAGGAAGCCGTGCAAACCGCGCTTGCTGCCGGCAACCCGGAGATGGCTGTCGCCGCGCTTGACGCCCTTGGGGCGTTTTACTACGTGACCGGGAACTACGGGCTGGCGATTCGCGGCTACGGAGACCTCCTGAGCGTGATCAAGGAGTCTGTCCGCCACCGCGCACCTGGTTCGGCCTTCCCTTCGTAGCGCGCAGCGCAGCCCGGTGCCTGGTCATAGGCGCGGAGGCTGGGCGCGGACCAGAGGGCTGGCACGCCGCGCACCTCCCCGTTCCACGTCCGGCGGTATCAAGGGTCGGGCGCAGCGACGGGCGCAGGTGTGGCGGGAGGCACGGGTGCGGGGGTGGTTGTGGCGGCCCCCGGAGCTGGCGGCGGTTCGGGGGTGGCTGGGTGCAGGGGGGCCTCCTCGGTGTGGATCACACCGTCCTTCTTCTTGAGCATGAAATGCTGTTCCCGCTCCACGATGATGAAGTCCACGCGCCTGTTCTTTTCTTTGCCGGCTGCTGTCTTGTTGGATGCGATGGGACGCGACTCACCGTAGCCGACGGCATCGAGCCGGGCCGGGTCGATACCTTCGCCGATGAGGAATTGACGGACCGATTCGGCCCGGGCCTGTGACAGGGCGAGATTGTGTTCCTCGCTCCCGTCGCTGTCGGTGTGGCCCTCGATGCGCAACTTCTTGATGAAGGGTGTTACCTTCAAGGTTGCCGCGACCTGCCTGAGAAGCGTCTCGGAATCGGCGCGGATGATCGCCTTGTCCACTTCGAAGTGGACGGGGAAGAGCGTAACCAGGCGATCTTCTTTCAAGAAGACCATCTGCGTCCCCTCGTCGGGGCATCCATCTTCGTCGTCGACGCCGTTGATGACTTCTGCCTCGTTCGGGCATTCATCGACCACGTCCGGGATGCCGTCGCCGTCATTGTCCGGGTCGGGGCAACCGTCGGTGTCTTCGAAGCTGTCCTTGTCCTCGGCGTCGTTGGGGCACTGGTCCGAAGTATCCAGGATGCCGTCACC